>NZ_OESQ01000001.1:1525000-1850000 GCF_900240245.1 Lachnoclostridium edouardi | reverse complement strand
TGCACATGTCTTTTATTGTATTTGTTATTTCAGATAATGGTATATTTCTCACTTTATTCACCTGCAGATTCTGCATTTTCTTCAGACTCATTATATGAAGAATCGCCTTCCCTCTCTTCATCCTCTGCGTCGTCGCTGCTTTTACTTTCTCTTACCTTGGCAATGCTGGCTACAGTAATATCTGTATCCTGGTCTATATTCATTAATTTTACACCTGATGTATTTCTGCCGATAATAGAAATGTCATCTACACTAAGGCGGATAATAATTCCCTCTGTTGTAATTAACATAATGTCCCTATCGTCGTGTACCAGCTTTGCCCCTATGATAGCTCCTGTTTTTTCTGTAATTTTATAGCAAAGAACACCTCTTCCGCCTCTTTTTTGAGCCTTAAATTCATCTATAAGAGTTCTCTTTCCCATACCTTTTTCAGAAACTACAAGGAGGCAGTCTCCCTGGCTGTCGATCTGCATACCTACTACCTGGTCTTCATCATCTAAACGCATACCGATCACGCCCATAGAAACACGCCCTGTAATTCTTACGTCTGTTTCGTGGAATCGAATACATTGTCCATTTTTTGTAACCAGGAAAATATCTCTGTCGTTATCTGTGGCCTTTACTTCAATCAGTTCGTCATTTTCTCTCAGCACAATGGCCTGCAGACCATTTTTGCGGACATTTTCATACTCTACCATAGGAGTTTTCTTTACCATGCCGTCCTTAGTAGCCATAAACAGGAATTTGTCATTATCATATTCCTTCATAGGAATTACGGCAGTTATTTTTTCTCCTGGAAGCATCTGAAGCAGATTCACAATGGCTGTTCCTCTGGCTGTGCGCCCCGCCTCAGGAATACTGTATGCCTTTAATCTGTATACACGTCCTGTGTTAGTAAAGAACATAATATAATGATGAGTTGTGGTCATAAACAAATCTTCAATATAATCTTCTTCGATTGTCTGCATACCACGGATTCCTTTTCCTCCCCGGTTCTGACTTTTAAAGTTATCTACAGACATTCTCTTAATATAGCCCAGATTTGTCATGGCAATTACTGTATCTTCATCTGGAATTAAATCTTCGTCAGACATGTCATCATCAAATCCAATGGCTGTCCTTCTGTCATCTCCATATTTATCAGATATAATAAGGATTTCTTCTCTGATTACTCCTAACAGCTTCTTTTCATCAGCCAAAATTGCTTTTAATTCAGCAATTTTAATTTCCAGCTCCTTATATTCATTTTCAATTTTTTCTCGTTCCAGACCTGTCAGTGTGCGGAGACGCATATCAATAATTGCCTGAGCCTGAGCGTCGCTTAATGAAAAACGCTCCATTAATTCCATCTTAGCTCCCTGAGCAGTAGCATTTCCTCTGACAATACGGATGACCTCATCAATGTTGTCTAAAGCAATCAGCAGACCTTCTAAAATATGAGCCCGCTCCTCCGCCTTATTTAAATCGTACTGAGTTCTTCTTGTGACAACCTCTTTTTGATGCTTTAAGTAATACTGAAGCATCTGAAGAATGTTCAGAACCTTAGGCTCGTTATTGACTAAAGCCAGCATAATTACGCCGAATGTATCCTGAAGCTGGGTGTGCTTTAATAATTGATTTAACAGTACATTGGCGTTTACGTCGCGCCGCAGCTCAATGACAACGCGAATTCCTTCTCTGTTAGATTCATCCCTTACGTCTGTAATTCCGTCAACCCTTTTTTCCTTAACCAGCTCTACAATTTTTTCAATTAAACGAGCCTTATTTACCATATAAGGAAGCTCTGTTACTATAATCTGGCTTTTTCCATTAGGCAGGGTTTCAATGTTTGTGACAGCTCTTACCTTTATTTTTCCCCGACCGGTGCGGAAGGATTCTTCGATGCCTCTTCTGCCTAAAATAGTAGCTCCTGTTGGAAAATCAGGTCCCTTTACAATCTCCAGAATTTCTTCAATATCTGTGTCCCTGTCTTCCATTACAGAATTATCTATGATCTTAACAACAGCCTGAATAATTTCTCTTAAATTGTGAGGCGGAATATTGGTAGCCATGCCCACGGCAATACCTGATGTTCCGTTGGCTAACAGATTGGGATATCTGGACGGAAGCACTACAGGCTCCTTCTCCGTCTCATCAAAGTTAGGTACAAAATCAACAGTATTTTTATTAATGTCAGCTAACATTTCCATGGAAATTTTGCTGAGACGAGCCTCTGTATAACGCATGGCGGCCGCGCCGTCTCCGTCCACAGAGCCAAAGTTTCCATGACCGTCTACCAGCATGTATCTGGTGGACCATCTTTGAGCCATATTTACTAAAGCTCCATAAATAGAGCTGTCCCCGTGAGGATGATATTTACCCATAGTATCACCCACAATACGGGCGCATTTACGGTGAGGCTTGTCCGGACCATTATTTAACTCAATCATGGAATATAAAATTCTTCTCTGTACAGGTTTTAAACCGTCCCGCACATCTGGCAAAGCCCTGGCTGCAATTACGCTCATTGCATAATCAATATATGATTTTTCCATGGTTTTCTTTAAATCTATGTCATGGACTTTGTCGAACACATTTGGTTCCATATTTTCTCCTCCTTAAATGTCCAGAGTTCCGTATCTTGCATTTAATTCAATAAATTCACGTCTCGGTTCTACCTGGTCTCCCATTAATGTAGTAAATGTTAAATCCAGCTCTGAAGTCGTCTCTTCATCCATAATTACCCTAAGCAGAATTCGTCTTTCCGGGTCCATAGTAGTTTCCCACAGCTGCTCTGCATCCATCTCTCCAAGACCTTTATACCGCTGAATTTTGTTGCTGCTGTCACGGCCGATATTTTTTAATATTTCATTTAACTCGTCGTCGCTGTACGCATACCAGATTCTTTTATTTTTCTCTACCTTGTAAAGAGGCGGCTGAGCCAGATAAACATGGCCCTGCTTAATCAATTCAGGCATAAATCTGTAAATAAATGTAAGCAGCAAGGTGCTGATATGAGCTCCGTCTACATCTGCATCAGTCATAATAATAATTTTGTCATAGCGCAGCTTGCTGATATCAAAGTCCTCGTGAATACCTGTTCCAAAGGCTGTAATCATAGCCTTAATTTCAGCGCTGCCATAAATTCTGTCAAGACGGGCTTTTTCTACGTTAAGAATTTTTCCTCTTAAAGGAAGAATGGCCTGATTGCTTTTATTTCTGGCGTCCTTTGCAGAACCTCCTGCAGAATCTCCCTCTACTAAATAAATTTCACAGTTAGCCGGATTTTTGTCTGAACAGTCAGCCAGCTTTCCAGGAAGGGCCATTCCCTCCAAAGCAGTTTTTCTTCTTGTTAAGTCTCTCGCCTTTCTGGCCGCCGCTCTGGCTCTCTGAGCTAAAATAGATTTTTCCAGCATAGTTTTTGCTACTGCCGGATTCTGCTCCAGAAAATAAGTCAGCTGTTCACTTACAATGCTGTCTACAGCTCCTCTTGCCTCGCTGTTGCCCAGTTTCTGCTTTGTCTGTCCCTCAAACTGAGGATCGCCTATTTTCACACTGATTATGGCAGTAAGTCCTTCTCTAATATCTTCTCCTGACAGACTGGTCTCGTTTTCCTTTAATAATTTATTTTTTCTGGCATAATCATTAAATGTTTTTGTCAGAGCATTTTTAAATCCTGTTAAATGTGTTCCGCCTTCCGGAGTATTAATGTTATTTACAAAGCTGTAGATTCCTTCTGTATAAGAATCATTGTGCTGCATAGAAACTTCTACATAAACGTCGTCCTTAGTCCCCTCGCAGTAAATGATCTGGTCATACAAAGGCTGCTTTCCTCTGTTTAAATATGTGATAAACTCTCTGATTCCCCCCTCATAGTGAAAGGTTTTTTCTATTTTTTCCTCTCTGTCGTCTCTGAGAACGATTTTAAGATTTTTTGTAAGAAAAGCAGTCTCTCTAAGTCTTATTTTCAAAGTATCATAATCATAAATTGTTTCTTCAAAAATTTCTTTATCAGGCAGGAAGGTGACTTCTGTTCCATGTTTATCATCAGGGCATGTTCCTATTACTTTCAATGGATACATAACCTTTCCTCTTTCATATCTTTGCTGATAAATTTTTCCATCCTGATAAATCTTTACTTCCAGCCATTCAGACAGAGCATTTACTACAGATGCTCCTACTCCGTGAAGACCGCCTGATACCTTATATCCGCCGCCGCCAAACTTTCCGCCTGCATGAAGGATGGTAAATACAACTTCCACTGCAGGAAGGCCTGCTTTTTTCTGGATTCCTACTGGAATTCCCCTTCCGTTATCAATAACAGTAATAGAGTTGTCATGGTTAATCTGCACGTCAATAACAGTACAATAACCTGCAAGTGCCTCATCGACCGCATTATCTACAATCTCATATACCAGATGATGAAGTCCTCTTGTTGATGTACTGCCAATATACATACCCGGCCTTTTTCTTACTGCTTCCAGTCCTTCTAAAATCTGAATCTGATCTGCTCCGTATTCAGCACTCATATATATCCTCCTAATTCAAGTTTAATTTTCACTAATAACGCTTCCATCCACCACTTTAAATATCTTATCAATGGGAAATCTATGGTTTACAAATTCATCCAGACCTGTACATGTAATAATAGTCTGAATATGTTTAATTTCATTCAGCAAATGATTTTGTCTGTTTCCATCCAGTTCTGACAGCACGTCGTCTAACAGCAAAACAGGGTAATCATTAATAATATTTTTTACCAGCTCAATCTCCGCCAGCTTTAAAGACAATGCAGTAGTCCTCTGCTGACCCTGAGAGCCAAATTTTCTTATATCTATTCCATTTACATAAAAACAAATATCGTCTCTGTGAGGACCTGTTAACGTAGTTTTCTGTCTTATGTCCTGTTGTCTGCTTCTTCTTAATCCGTTTTCTATATCATCTGCCTGCACATTAGGCTCATAAGCAATAGTCAGATTTTCTCTGTTTCCAGAAAGCTGACTGTGAATTACAGTAACAATCTGGCTTAACTGATCTATAAATTCTTTCCGGTATTTAATTACCTCCGCACCGTACTGAACCATCTGCATATCCCAAATATCCAGAGTTTCTTCATATTCCGGGCGGAATGATAATTCTTTTAAAAGCTTATTTCTCTGGAGAACTACTTTATTGTACTGTACCAAAGCATGAACATATAATTTATTCAGCTGACATAATTCCAAATCTACAAATCTTCTTCTTTCAGCCGGCCCGTTTTTTATTAAATTCAAGTCTTCTGGAGAAAAGAATACTACATTAACAATTCCAAACAGCTCGCTGGCTTTCCGAATAGGTATGCCGTTAATTGCAATGCCTTTTGTCTTATTCTTTTTCAGATGCATATCGATGCGATAAGGCACATTATTTTTTCTGATTTGCATCTTAATATGAGATTCTAATTCTCCAAACTGAATCAGTTCTTTGTCCTTGCTGCTTCTGTGGGATTTTGTAGTACAGCACACATAAATAGATTCTAATACGTTTGTCTTTCCCTGGGCGTTGTCTCCATACAAAATATTAGTGCCCTGGTTCAGATCTATGTGAAGCTCTTCATAGTTCCGGTAATTTTTCAGTTCTATTGACTCAATATACATAGAATCAGCCTTTATGCCTGAATGCGAATGGTATTCCCATTAAACTCAACCACATCGCCGTCGTGCAGCTTTTTTCCTCTCTGATATTCTACTTGTCCGTTTACCTTTACAGTTCCGTCCTCTATAGCATATTTTGCTTCTACGCCGGAGCCTACCAAATTGGCGGCTTTTAAGGCCTGACCTAATTTAATGTATTCATCTCGCAATTTTATAATTTCCATAGCTCTCCTTTAATTTTCCGCAATAAAATTAACAGGAAGAATCAAATAAATGTATTTTCCTTCCTCATCTCTTATAAAACATGGGGATTTTGGATTCATCATATAAAGATCAATGGTTTCATCGTCAATTACTTTTAAGGCGTCCACTAAAAATCTGGGATTAAAAGCAATCATAATGTCTTTTCCAGTTTTATTTACATCTATTTCTGCATTCATAGAACCAAAGGCAGACTTTACCTTGATGCCAATATTCTCATCTGTAACATTAAGAATAATCGGCTTTCTGTCGCTTTCTCTAATTAAAATCATAGATCTGTCAATACAGTCCAAAAATTCCCTTTTATTTACTCTCACCTTTGTTTCATAATCATTGGACAGCATATTATCAATTTTAAAATACTCTCCTTCAATTAAGCGGGACACTACAATGGTATCGTCAAATTCAAATAAAATATGATTTTTGCTGAAATAAATCAGAACCTCTTTTTCATTGTCGCCGTTTAAAATTTTGCTGATTTCAGTTAAAGTCTTTCCGGGAACAATTACTTTGTTGTCTCCATAATTATCTTTTAATATGATTTTTCTAATAGAGATGCGGTGGCCGTCTAAGGAAATTACTCTCAGCTCATTTCCCTTAATTTCAAATAATTCTCCTGACATCATTTTGTTGCTGTCGTTTACTGCAATGGAAAATATAGTCTGTCTGATGGATTCCTTTAATGTAAATTGGGACAGACTAATATATTTATCTTTTTCTATATAAGGGAGATAAGAAAATTCCTCCCCATCCCGTCCCTGAATGTTAAATACAGAATTTTCACATGTAATTGTAGTGTTAAATTTTGCATCTGATTCAATAGTAACCTGAGCATCTCCTGCAGGCAGTTTTCTTATAATTTCATAGAAAAGTTTTGCATCAAGGGCAATTTTTCCTTTCTCTAAAATATCTCCCTCTACTGTTGTTTCGATGCCCATTTCCATATCATTACCTGTAAGTTTAATTTGATCTGCAGAAGCATCAATGAGAACACATTCCAGTATAGACATGGTGGTTTTAGATGGAATCGCTTTAGAAACAATATTAAGTCCGTTTAAAAGATGATCTTTTTTAAATATAAGTTTCATAATTGTTGATAACTCCTTTTATGTTGTTAGTCAGGTTTATATATATATTTATAGTTAATTTTCGTAGCATTCGTAGTAGGGGCTGTGGGTTTGTGTAAAAGTTAGAAAAAGCTTGTTTGATGCAAACTTTGTCCTGTTTATAAGGTTGTGAAAAAGTGTCTTAAAAATCAGGATGAACTTCATACTTATCCACAAGGTTAAATTGAGGAAAAGTTTTACACAAAAAACTCACATCGCATCCACAAGTTATTGTGGATTAATTTTCTTCTTTAAGATCTCAATTGTATTTTGCAGGTTGCTGTTAGTAGAAAGATCGGCAGCTATTTTTTCCATCCCGTGAATAATGGTGGTGTGATCTCGTCCGCCTAAATATTTTCCGATCTCCTGAAGAGATGTGTCAGTCATATGGCGGCATAAATACATGGAAATTTGGCGGGGATATACGATTTCCTTGTTTCTCTTTTGGGAAGCAATATCTAAAGGAGTTAATCCAAAGTGTTCAGATACAATTTGAATAATCAGCTCCGGAGTTACCTCATGGGCTTCATTTGGAGAAATCAGGTCTTTTAACGCTTCTTCTGCCAGTTCAATGTTGATTTCCTTTTTGTTCAGCTTAGAAAGAGCTACGATTTTTGTGAGAGCTCCCTCCAGCTCACGGATATTGGATTTTATATTAGTAGCTATGTATTTAATAACTTCATTATCTATGTTGTAGCCTTCTAACTCCTCTTTTTTCCTTAAAATAGCCATTCTAGTTTCATAATCAGGAGATTGAATATCTACAGTCAGTCCCCACTCGAACCGGGAACGGAGACGCTCCTCTAAAGTTTCAATTTCTTTCGGCGGCTTGTCCGATGAAATGATAATCTGTTTTTTTGCCTCATAAAGGGCGTTAAAGGTATGGAAGAATTCTTCCTGAGTACTTTCCTTGCCAATAATAAACTGAATATCGTCAATTAGTAGGACGTCGTTATTCCTGTATTTTTCACGGAATTCTGTGGTGGATATATTATTTTTATTTCTAATGGCATCAATCAGCTCATTTGTAAATTTTTCAGAGGTCACGTACAAAATCTTAGCTTTTGGATTGTTTTTTAAAATGAAATGTGCAATGGAATGCATCAAGTGGGTTTTACCAAGACCCACGCCTCCGTAGATAAAAAGAGGGTTGTAGATTTCCCCTGGAGATTCTGCAACAGCCAGAGAAGCTGCATGGGCTAAATTATTGTTGGCTCCCACTACAAAGGTATCAAAAGTATATCTGGGATTTAAATTGGCATTCTGGATAGCAGTCTGACTGACTTCCGTCCCTGTTTTTTGAATTAAATGACCGCTTTGGGAAGCAGCGGTTTCCTTTTCTTGTATATGACTTTCTTCTACAAATTCAATTTCACATTTGATGCCTGTTACTTCTTCAATTGTAATTTTAAGAAGAAAAGTATATTTCTTTTTTAAATATCCTAAAAAATTAGCATCTGGCACAACTAAGTATACAGTATCCTTTTCAACAGAATGTAATTTTAGAGGAAGCAGCCATGTATTAAAAGAGACATCAGTAATATCATGCTCTTCTTTCATAAAATTTAGAATTTCTTCCCATTTTTCCTGTAATTTTTCCAACATGTCAATTCTCCTAAATGTGTATTCCTTGTGAAAGCGCAAAAACACCCAATCTAAATACTATTTTATACTAAAGCGGCCTATTTTTCAATGATAATATTTTATCCACATGAAGTTATCCACAAGAAATCCACAAAATGTGGATAATGCTGTGGAAATAATGGAAAAAACAGGGTTTGATGCATGTGGACAAGATGTGAAAACCATGTGGGTTATGTGGAAATGTAAAAAAACAGCGTTTATTTAATGCATTTTATGTAGTAAAATTAAGAAGATATTTAAGATGACAGAGGAGAGGATTTTATTAAAAATGGCAAACTTAAAAAAGGTACTTTATTATTTGATTATATGTGTTCTTTTTTTTATTTTTATATATTCATCTGTAAAATTTATTAAATCCTGGCGTCAGCTGAAAAATGAGGAAAAAGGCCTGGAGGAGCTGGCTGTTTTAGTATCTGAGGCAGAAGTTAAAGAGGTGAATAAATCAGAAGACAAAGCAGATTTTGAGAAAGATTTAAGTTCTGAGGAAAAAAATAATGAAATAAAAGAAAAATACAGGTCAATTTATGAGAAAAATAAGGACTTGGCAGGATGGATCAGCATTGACGGCACAAGAATTAATTATCCTGTGATGCAGACAAAAGATGATCCTCAATTTTACTTACATAAAAATTTTAATAAGGAATATGCATACAGCGGCCTGCCGTTTTTAGATAGCTTTTGCAATGTTTTAGACGGAAAATTACTTGTAATATACGGTCATCATATGAAAAACGGCACTATGTTTGCAGATTTACTGGAATATGAAAAGAAAGAATTTTTTCAGCAGCATCCTGTTATTTTATTTGATAATCTGTATGAAATGGGAGAATATGAAATATTTTCTGCTTTTTATGCAGATTTAGACGCTCCGGAAAGTGAATTTCATTATGAATATGTACCTGCATCGGAGAATCAGGAGGAAATAAATAGGTATATAGAAAGCTTTAAGAAAAAGTCTATATACGAAACAAATGTGGTGCCCAAGGAGGGGGAACAAATTCTGATTTTGTCTACCTGCAGCTATCACGTGGAAAATGGAAGGTTTGCCGTGGGGGCAGTGAAGAAAAATAAAAAATAGTAATGAAATTAATTCAGGCGGAATTATTATAGTTCTGCCTGAATTAATTTTATAAGTTCTTCCTTATTAAAAGAAGTACATAAATCAACAAATTGGCGGAAATGAATGTCCTGGATTTTATCTTTATGAAAAGCTAAATCAAATTGACGTGTAAATTTTTGATTTTCTATTTCAATTTTATCTAGCTTATGATGTGAAATATATTTTTCTACTAAAAAACGGGATATAATAGCCAGACCTTCTTTGTGATAAACTGCTTGTATTACTGAGTGAATGCCATTACAAATCCAGCTTTTCTTTAAAGCTATATTGTGGTCAGAAAAAATCTGTTCTAAGAAAATTTCTGTGCCGCTTCCCTTTTCTCTGGCTATAAAAGCTTCATTTTTTAATTCCCTGATATTAATTGTTTTTCCGGCAAGAGGATGATCCCTCCAGCAGATAATAACCAGCTCATCCTCTAAAAATGGAATGTATTTAATGTACTGAGAATATTTTGTTTTTTGCATAATAGCCAGGTCCAGTTTTGCAGTAAGCAGTTTTTTTTCAAGAGATTTGCTGTTATTCATTTCTACTATTATATTAGAATTTTCATAGGTTTCCCTGTAGGTTCTTAATAATGGGTGGATAAGGCTGTTGCCAATAGTAGTGCACACTCCTAAATTTAAAGCAGTTTGGTGGGAGGTATTTGTCATACGGTATTCCAGCTGTTCAATGGTATTTAAAACCTGCTGAGAGAGAAATAATAGGTCTTTTCCTGCTTTTGTTAAATATAAAGAGTGATTTAAACGTTCAAAAAGCAGTACATTGTATTCTTTTTCCAGGGAAGAAATAGCCTGGCTGACAGAGGACTGGGAAATCAGAAGAGTTTGGGCTGTTTTGCTCATATTCATATGGCGGCATACTTCTGCAAAAATTTCTAGGTTTCTGATTGTCATATTTAATCTCCAATTCATTATAAGTATTTACTTATAATAATAATATTATATTCATATTTTTCAATACTAAGAATTAATGTTAGAATCAGGTCATGGGAAAAAGAAAGGAGCTGTCCACATGGATAAAGCAATGATTTTAGTAATTGATGGCTGCGCGCCGGAATATTTAACAAGGGAAACTGCGCCGGATATATATAAACTGGCAGATGAGTATGGTTTTGCAAAAATAGTAAAAAGTGCAATTCCTTCTGTAACAAATGTGAATCATGCATGTATTTTATCAGGAAAATTTCCTGAGGATACAAAAATGGTGGGAAATTATTTTTATAATCCTGAAACTAAGGAAGAAGGCTTTATTGAAGAAAAAGGCTTTATGAAAGCGGAAACGATTCTTCAGGCATATAAAAAGGAAGGTAAAAAAACAGCATTTCTTACTGTAAAGGGAAAAGTTTTAGGAGTTTATGGGGAAGGCGTGGATATAGGAATTAGTGTTCAGACCCCGGACAAGGCGATTTTAGATCAGCTGGGGTTGGATATGCCTCCAAAGGTTCAGGATCACTCCAGCACTGAGTGGATTATGAAGGCAGCTTTGGCTTGTGTGAAAAAGGAAAATCCTGATTTTGTTTATTGTACAACAAACGATTTTGTATTCCATCACTTTGGCCCTGAGACTTCAGAGGCAAAGGCTCAGATTCGCTATATTAATTATTTTATTAATGAGATTAATAAGGCAGATCCAGACAGAAGAATTTATATTACTGCAGATCATGGTATGAACCAGAAAACAAAATTGATTAATTTTCAGCATATGGCTGACAACAAAAATTTAAATTTGTACTGTCTGCCTCCTTTAAAAGATAGATATGTAGAAAATCATATTTATCAGGAGGGTGGAATTATATATGTATTTCTGGACAAAAATCAGAATCCTGAAGAGTTTTTAAAGCTGGCTAAAAGTGTGCCTGAAATTGAAAAAATTATGACTAATACGGAAGCGGCAAAAGAGTTTCATCTTCCTGCTGACAGAATTGGAGATTATGTTTTATTTGCAGCAGAGAGCTGCGCTTTTGGGGAGGTAGAGGGAGAACGTCTGGAAACTAATGATGTAAGAACACATGGCTCTCTTTATGAAAGAAATGTACCTCTTATTACAATTCACCCGGAAAAAGAAGAGGAAGCTTATAATTATAGTAAAGATATTGCTGCCTTGGCAATGAACTTGTAAAGCACAGATAGGAGACAATTATGAGAAATCTTAAAAAAAGTTTAGTATCTCTTGTTATAGGAATGGCAGTTGTATGTACAGCTGCCGGCTGTGGACAGAAAACAGAGGAAAGCTCTCCACAGACGACTGAAAAAGAAACAGTAAATGAAAGTGTGCAGGAAACATCACAGGAAACAGCAGGGCTTTCCGGAAATATTCAAATGGTTGGAAGTACTTCTATGGAGCAGATGTGTACCCTGCTTTCAGAGGCTTATATGCAGGAAAATCAGGATGTATCAGTTACAGCAGAATATGTAGGATCAACTGCAGGAATGGAGGCTCTTTTATCAGGAACTACAGATATTGGAACATCATCCAGAAACCTGACTGAGGAGGAAAAGGCTCAGGGCGCTGTAGAAAATATTGTGGCAAAGGATGGGATTGCAGTAGTGGCAAATTTGTCTGTAACAGGAGTTGAAAACCTGACAAGCAGTCAGCTGAGAGATATTTTCTGCGGAACTATTAAAAATTGGAAGGAGCTTGGAGGACCTGATATGCCTATTATTGTAGTAGGCCATGAGGCTGGTTCCGGCACAAGAGATCCTTTTGAGGAAATTCTGGAGATTGTAGGTCAGTGTAAATATGCAAATGAGTTAAGCGGCTCAGGAGCTGTAATGGCAAAGGTGGGAGAGACAGAAGGCGCTATTGGATACTGTTCTCTGGCTCTTTTAGACGACAGCGTAGTAGGATTATCTGTGGAAGGCGTAGAGCCTACAAAGGAAAATGTTCAAAACGGCAGTTATATTTTAAATAAAACTATGGTAATGGCTACAATGAAGCCAATAGATGAGCAAAATGAATTAGTTCAGGACTTTTTTAAGTTTGTATATTCTGAAGAAGGACAAAAACTGATTGAGGATGCCAATTTAACTCCTATTCCTGCAGAATAAAGTTAAGAATATTCAAGGAAAATCAAAGATTTCTGCTTGACTAAGAACACAACTTTCTTTATAATGGAAGCGATGTCTAATTATAATAGTCTAAATATGTTTATCTGATTGCAAAATTTGATAACTGAAAATAAAGAGGAGGTGTTCGTGTTATGAAAATGACTTTCCAGCCAAAGAAAAGACAGAGAGCAAAAGTTCATGGCTTTAGAGCAAGAATGAGCAGTGCAGGCGGAAGAAAAGTTCTGGCTGCAAGAAGAGCAAAAGGAAGAGCAAAATTAACAGCTTAATGAATCAGGCCGCAAGTTTATTGTGGCCTTTTCTTTTCTTAATTAAAAAGAAAGGAGATAGGCTGATTCGTGAAGCGATTTCATTCTATTAAAAAAAATAAAGATTTTCAGATAGTGTACAGAGAAGGAAAATCTTATGCAAACAAATTATTGATTATGTATGTAAAAAAGACGGAAAATGAACAGACAAGAATCGGTATTTCCGCCAGTAAAAAAGTGGGAAACAGCGTGGTCCGTCATAGGATGGCAAGATTAGTAAGAGAAGTTTTTCGTTTAAATGAAAGCATATTAGATACAGGATTAGACATTGTAGTCGTAGTAAGACCTGCGGCAAAGGAAGAATATTTCAAAACTATGGAAAGTGCATTTTTGCACTTGTGCGGACTGCATAACATTAAAAAAGAATCGAAGTGAGCTTATGATTAAAAAAATTATGATTTTAATGATCAAGGGGTACAGAAAATTTTTATCCCCAATGAAGGTATACGTTCACTGTATTTACACACCTACGTGTTCTCAATACGCCATTGAGGCACTGGAAAAGTACGGTGTGGTGAAAGGTACATGGTTGGCCGTAAAGAGGATACTTCGTTGTCATCCCTGGGCTGAAGGCGGTTATGATCCAGTTCCGTAAGTGAGGAGGTAACAATTTGGAGTTTTTTGCAGCAACAAAAGCGCATGACTTTTTTTCATTTGGGCCGGTAGCAGATATTTTAGGTTGGATTATGGATTTACTGTTCCGTTTTACTCAAAGTTTTGGAGTAATGAAAATCGGTCTGTGTATCATTTTATTTACCTTAATTATTAAGGTTCTGATGTTCCCTTTGACAATTAAACAGCAGAAATTTTCTAAATTAAATGCTGTTATGCAGCCTGAGATCATGGCGATTCAGAAGAAGTATAAAGGTAAAACAGACCAGACTTCTATGATGAAAATGAACGCTGAGACAAAGGCAGTTTATGAAAAATACGGCACTTCTATGACAGGCGGCTGTTTACAGTTAGTAATCCAGATGCCGATTCTGTTTGCTTTGTACCGTGTTATTTATAACATTCCCGGATATGTAAGTTCTGTAAAAGCGTATTTTGAGACTATAGTAGATGCTATTGGCGGAACAAATGCCATCAGCACTTTAACACAGTTTGCAAATGATCACAACATTGCTTTAACTACTTTGACAAATAAAAGCGGAGAGCTTACAAATACAGATCAGATGATTGATATTCTGTATAAGTTTACTCCTGAACAGTGGGACAAGTTCCAGCAGTTGTTTTCAGGAAGTGCAGCTGATGTAATTGCTACTACATCTCAGGAAATTATTGATATGAATACTTTCTTGGGCTTAAACTTAGCTGCAAGTCCATGGAATGGATTTGTTCCAAGCGTTGCCTGGCTGATTCCTATTTTAGCCGGTTTGACACAGTGGTACAGTACAAAATTAATGACAAGCCAGACAAAGGTAAGCGACGATATGCCTGGGGCAAATGTGATGAAGCAGATGAACATTACTATGCCTTTAATGTCTGTATTTTTCTGCTTTACATTCCCTATTGGTATTGGTATTTACTGGATTTCACAAAGTGTATTTATGGTAATTCAGCAGTGGATTGTTAATGCTTATCTGGGCAAGATCGACATGGATGAGATGATTAAAAAGAACGTGGAAAAGGCCAATGCAAAACGTGCGAAAAAGGGACTTCCTCCTTCTAAAATTTCTCAGAACGCAACAACCAGTTTAAAGCAGGTGCAGGCAGAAGAAGAAAAGCAGGAAGCTGATCTTCGTAAGAAAATTGAAAGATCAAAGGCTCAGGTAAAAGAGTCTAATGCTTATTATAATGATAATGCAAAGCCTGGAAGTTTGGCTGCAAAGGCAAATATGGTTAAGAAATATAATGAAAAACATAATAAATAGGAGGGGTGAGTTATGGATATGATTACCGTATCAGCGAAAACTGTGGATGAAGCTATTACAAAGGCTTTAATAGAGCTTAGTACAACCAGTGATAAGTTAGAATACGAAGTAGTAGACCGGGGCAGCACAGGATTTCTTGGAATCGGTGCTAAGCCTGCGATAATTCGTGCAAAGAAAAAAGAATCTCTGGAAGATACTGCTGTAGAGTTCCTGAACCAGATTTTTGGAACTATGAATATGACAGTGTCCATCGCAGTTACCCTCAATGAAGAAGAAAGGGAAATGTCTGTTAATCTGGAAGGTGAGGATATGGGAATTCTCATTGGAAAGAGAGGACAGACTTTAGATTCTCTTCAGTATCTGGTAAGTCTTGTAGTAAATAAGAACAAAACTAGTGAAGGACATATTCGTGTAAAGCTGGATACAGAAAATTACAGAGAGAGAAGAAAAGAAACTCTGGAAACTCTGGCAAAAAATATTGCTTATAAAGTAAAGAGAACAAAACGTCCTGTTTCACTGGAGCCTATGAATCCATATGAGAGAAGATTGATTCACGCAGCCCTTCAGAACGATAAATACGTTACAACAAGAAGTGATGGAGAAGAGCCTTTCCGCCATGTAATTATCTCATTAAAAAGAGAAAATTATAAAAGGGACAGGTACAGCAGAAATAACAGCAGCAGCGCAGTAAATCAGCAGTAATTATAATCGGGCCAGGTATTCCAATAGGGATGCCTGGCTTAACTTAAATAGATATGGGGTGCCTGGAAATGAAGACAGAAACAATAGCGGCCATCGCTACAGCCATGAGCAGTTCAGGAATTGGAATTATCAGAATCAGCGGAGAGGAAGCATTTTCCATAGCAGATCAGATTTTCAGAAAGAAAAATGGAAAGAAATTAGAGAATATTCAGACCCATACCCTACATTATGGATTTATTTATGATGGAGAAGAAAAAATAGATGAGGTGCTGGCTCTTTTTATGAAAGGACCTCACAGCTACACAGCTGAGGACACAGTGGAAATTGACTGTCACGGCGGTGTTTTAATGATGAAAAAAATACTGGAAACAGTAATTAAATATGGAGCCAGGCCGGCGGAGCCTGGAGAATTTACAAAAAGAGCATTTTTAAACGGCAGATTAGATTTATCTCAGGCGGAGGCGGTAATTGATATTATTCACGCTAAAAATCAATATGCCTTAAAAAGCTCTGTAAGCCAGTTAAGCGGAGCAGTTTCCAATAAGATTAAGAAATTAAGGGAAAATATTCTCTATGAAATTGCTTTTATAGAATCTGCCTTAGATGACCCTGAACATATATCTTTAGACGGATATGGAGATAAGTTAAAAGCAGCTTTGCAGCCAATGATCAGTGAAACAGAAAAATTGATTTCCTCTGCTGATGACGGCAAGGTTATGACAGAAGGTGTAAAAACGGTGATTTTAGGAAAGCCCAACGCAGGTAAATCTTCTCTTATGAATCTGCTTTTAGGGGAGGAGCGGGCGATTGTAACAGACATAGAGGGAACTACCAGAGATATTTTGGAGGAGCATATTAGACTGCAGGGAATTAACTTAAATATTGTAGATACAGCCGGCATTCGTGATACAGACGATATAGTAGAGCAAATTGGCGTAAACAGAGCTAAAAATATAGCTGAGGAGGCTGATCTGATTATTTATGTGGTGGATTCCTCCAAGCCTTTAGATAAAAATGACAAAGAAATTATTCAGATGATAAAGAATAAAAAAAGCGTAGTTATTTTAAATAAAACGGATTTAGAGCAGGTGGTTTTAAAGGGAAGCCTGGAGGAAGAAACAGGGGAAAAAGTGATTCCTATTTCTGCAAAAGAGGGAATAGGAATAGATTTGCTGGAGCAGGAAATTAAGTCTATGTTTTATCATGGGGATATTAATTTTAACGACCAGGTTTATATTACCAATGTGCGTCATAAAACTGCCTTAAAGTCTGCTTTAAATAGTATGGAAATGGTAATGGAAAGTATTGAAAATCAAATGCCTGAGGATTTTTATTCTATAGATCTGATGAACGCTTATGAGGAGCTGGGAACGATTATTGGAGAGGCAGTTGAGGATGATTTGGTAAATGAAATTTTCAGTAAGTTCTGTATGGGAAAATAAAACTGGTTTGACAGAAAAAGTCCACATAATTGAGGAGAGATGAGATACAAGATGCCAATTTTAGAAGAAAATTATGACGTAGTAGTAGTGGGAGCCGGCCATGCAGGCTGTGAGGCAGCGTTAGCCTGCGCCAGACTGGGATTAGAAACGATTATGTTTACAGTTAGTGTAGACAGTATTGCCCTTATGCCATGCAATCCTAATATAGGAGGCAGTTCTAAAGGACATTTAGTAAGGGAATTAGACGCGTTAGGCGGAGAAATGGGAAAAAATATTGATAAAACTTTTATTCAGTCCAAGATGCTAAATGAGTCTAAGGGACCAGCAGTTCATTCTTTAAGAGCCCAGGCTGATAAACAGGATTACAGCAGGGAAATGAGGAGAACATTAGAAAATACAGATCATTTAACAGTTCGCCAGGCAGAAGTTTCTGAGATTATTACAGACGGAAAAAAATTAAAAGGAGTGAAAACTTTTTCTGGGGCTGTATATCACTGTAAAGCTGCAGTTTTGGCCACAGGAACTTATTTAAACGCCAGATGTATTTATGGGGATGTAAGTAATGAAACAGGGCCTAACGGTCTTCAGGCGGCAAATCATTTGACAGCTTCTTTAAAGGCTCACGGAGTTGAAATGTTCCGCTTTAAAACGGGAACTCCGGCCAGAGTTGACAAAAGAAGTATTGATTTTTCTAAAATGGAGGAGCAGTTTGGAGATAAAAAGGTAGTTCCATTTTCTTTTTCTACAGATCCTGCCGCAGTACAAAAGGAACAGGTGTCTTGCTGGCTGACTTACACTAATACAAATACGCATCAGATTATCAGAGATAATTTGGATAGATCACCTTTATTTTCAGGAGCTATTGAGGGGACAGGTCCCAGATATTGTCCGTCTATTGAGGACAAGGTGGTGAAATTTCCAGATAAAGAGAGACATCAAGTATTTGTAGAGCCAGAGGGACTTTATACAAATGAAATGTACTTAGGAGGAATGTCCAGCTCTCTTCCAGAGGATGTGCAGTATGCTATGTACAGAACGGTTTCAGGTTTAGAGAATGTAAAAATAGTCAGAAATGCTTACGCCATTGAGTATGACTGTATTAATTCCAGACAGCTGAACGCTACATTGGAATTTAAGGAAATTGAGGGATTATTCAGCGGAGGACAATTTAACGGAAGCTCTGGTTATGAGGAGGCAGCTGTACAGGGATTTATGGCAGGCGTCAATGCGGCTATGAAAATAAAGGGGAAAGAGCCTGTTGTTTTAGACAGGTCTCAAGCTTATATTGGCGTATTAATTGATGATCTTGTTACAAAGGAAAACCATGAGCCTTATAGAATGATGACTTCCAGAGCAGAATACCGCCTTCTTTTAAGACAGGATAATGCAGATCTGCGCTTGAGGAAAATAGGATATGACATTGGCTTAATAAGCCAGGAAGAATATGACAGAATTTTGTGGAAGGAAAAAGCCATTGAAAGTGAGGTAGAAAGGTTGGAAAAAACTTCAGTGGGAGCCAATGAAAGAGTACAGGAGTTTTTAAGCAGCCATAATAGTACTTTGTTAAAATCAGGCAGCACCTTGGCAGAATTAGTAAAAAGGCCTGAATTAAATTATTTTATGTTAACTGAAATTGACGATAATCGGCCACAGCTGCCGGAGGATGTGGCAGAACAAGTTGACATAAATATAAAATATGAAGGGTATATTAAAAGACAGATGCAGCAGGTATCCCAGTTTAAAAAGCTGGAAAGTAAGCGGTTGGACGCAGATTTTGATTATAGCACAGTGCCAAGTTTAAGAAGGGAAGCAGTACAAAAGCTGAATTTGTATAAACCTATGAATATTGGACAGGCCTCCAGAATTTCCGGCGTGTCACCGGCAGATATTTCTGTGCTGTTGGTTTATTTAGAGCAATTAAGGCACAAGAAAAAATAAAAGGAAGATATAGGAAGACATAAAAGGAAAAAATAAAAAGAATATATAAAAAGAATGTATAAAAGAAAGATATAAAAAGAAAATATATCGCCGGGAAGGAGGATATTAATGAAAGAGGAATTTATCTGTTTACTTGAAAAAGAAGCGGAATCAATGGGCGTTCGTTTAACTGAAAAACAATTGGAACAGTTTTATCAGTATTATGAAATATTAATTGAAACTAATAAGGTTATGAATCTGACTGCCATTACAGAGATGGGGGATGTGATTGTAAAACATTTTGCAGACAGTTTTTCCCTGCTTCGTGTTGTTCAGGATTTAAATGAAAAAGATTACTGTATGATAGATGTGGGAACAGGGGCTGGATTTCCTGGAATTCCTTTAAAAATCGCGTTTCCTCAATTGAAAATAACATTACTGGATTCCTTAAATAAAAGAATAAAATTTTTGAATCAAGTTACAGAGCTTTTAAATCTGGATTACATAAAGACAATTCATGGAAGAGCTGAGGACTTTGGAAATAATAAGGATTACAGAGAGGCTTATGATATCTGTGTTTCACGTGCTGTGGCTAATTTGTCTACCTTATCAGAGTATTGTCTGCCCTTTGTAAAAGTGGGAGGTCTATTTGTTCCATATAAGTCAGGAAAATTAGAGGAAGAGTTGGTAAACGGAAAAGGGGCTATAAAAAAGTTATCTGCAGAGATAGAATGTATTGATTCCTTTCAATTAACTAATTGTGATGAGAGATCGCTGGTTAAAATCAGAAAAACAGATCATTTAAATAAAAGATATCCTAGAAAAGCAGGGCTGCCGTCAAAAGAGCCTTTGAAATAGGATAAAAGATAAAAATAGAAGAGATTAGTTGTTGGCATTCTGCTATAAATATTCTGAACCTATTCTAAAACCTTTATTGATGAAAAGGTCAGATATATTTTTATAACAGAATGCCTTTTTTGATTAAATATATTATTTAGGAGAAAAACATTAAAATAGTCTCCAAAACCTTTCCTGGGTCCTCCAATTGTGGAAGATGTTTTGTTTTGGGAATGATTGATGATTCAATAGCCGGATTACATTGTTTATATATATTTATGACTTCCTTTATATTATCTTTTGCTCCGCCGCCTAAAATATAAATACTATTATCTATTTTCTTTATGGCATTCATCATATTGCATTTTAAATAATTGCAGCGAATGCTGGAATAAATAGATTTTGGACAATCCCCCAAGTGAGCTGATTCATAATATTTTTCAATATATTGTGGCTTAACTGAAAAAGGATTATAGAAATAATATTTTTGGAAGCTTTCTGTTATAATGCTGTGGCTGCAGGCTATGTTGTAAAATAATGTTCCAAATACAGGTAAATCTAAAATTAACTTATAAATTTTAGAATATTTGCCTGGAATGTGGCTGGAATCATAAAAATCTATTGGGTTAATAAATAAAAGCTTATCAAAAAGTTCAGGATCAGCGCTGCAGGCCATAGTAATAAAGGAGGCAGATTCCCCTGTTGCAATTACATTAGTTCTATGTCCAATCTCTGATTTTATAAAATCATTAATTAACTGTACAAATAAGTAATTAGTATAGGTAAGATTCGGTTTTTCTGATTGTCCACATCCTAATAAATCTATGGTGTAAACAGTATATTTTTCCTTTAATTTATTGACCATTGCGGACCATTCACAGCTGGATGAGGAGTAATTTAAATCGTGAATAAGAAGAAGTGGCTTTCCTGTTCCAGATTTTGTATATGAAATATTGCCCAATCTCCACTTATAGCAAAGTGATTGAGAGTCTGTATTTAATAAATGTTTTGCAGTGGCGGACATTTTAATAGTTTTATTAATAATAGCAGTGGCAGCGGTAGCTCCGGCAGATAATAATAATAAACTAAACAGCTTGCTTTTTGCTTTCATAAATTGCCTCCTATAAGTTCTATAATTAAAAGCAAAATAGTTATGAGAAAAGTCTTTCTGAGTAACTATTTGCTATCTTTAAAAAGCGACATTAAAGACATTAAAATTTAAGCTTTATAATTTGTTATGAATTCCATTATAATATATTAGGCAGCGCAAAACAACGAAATTTATATTAAATATTTTTACCATTAGTGACTGGAGTAATACATAAAAAGCAGATTGGTGGGGTGGGAACTATATGTAATACTTATTTTATAAAGAATAAGAAAGATAAAAACCACCCCGTTTACAGATATTTAATGTTTCATGTGAAACTTTTTATTCTTTTTCCATATGAAAAATGATGAAAATGTGTTATACTCATTTTTGATAAAAGAAAGGAAATAAGTCATGGGAAGAATTATTGCGATTGCAAACCAAAAAGGTGGGGTAGGAAAAACAACTACAGCAATTAATTTATCCGCTACATTGGCAGAGGCAGGGGAAAAAGTTTTGGCTGTGGATTTTGATCCACAAGGAAATGAGACAAGCGGCTTAGGCTTGGAGAAGGAGAAAATTCAAAACACAGTATATGAGATGCTGGTAGGGGAATGTGACATTGAAAACTGCTTAGTTAAGGAGATTCAAAAGAATCTTGACTTGTTACCTTCTAATGTAAATCTGGCTGGCGCTGAAATTGAATTACTTGAAATCAGAAATAAGGAAAAGCTATTGAAGAATTATTTAGAAAAGGTAAAGGATCAATATGATTTTATTACAATAGATTGTCCTCCATCTTTAAGTCTTTTGACAATTAATGCGCTGACAGCAGCAGATACAGTATTAGTTCCTATTCAGTGTGAGTACTATGCACTGGAAGGATTAAATCAAGTTTTGAAAACAGTAAAATTAGTAAAGAAAAAGATGAATCCATCTTTAGAAATGGAGGGCGTTGTTTTTACCATGTATGACGCCAGAACAAATCTTTCTTTACAGGTAGTGGAAAGTGTGAAAGCTGCTTTAAACGAAAATATTTATAATACGATTATACCTAGAAACGTTAGATTAGCAGAGGCGCCAAGCCATGGTATGCCTATTACTGTGTATGATTCTAAATCAGCGGGGGCTGAAAGTTATCGTATGTTGGCAGCAGAAGTGATTAGCAGAGGAGAAGAATTATAATGGCAAAAAGAACCGGATTAGGAAAAGGATTAGGGGCTTTATTTGGGGATGAAGTTCTAAGAGAGACAGAAAAACCGGAAGAGGACAATAGAGAAAATAATAAAGCCTCTGAAAATAAACAGAAAAAGACTAGTAATAGCAGTAATAAAAAAGAGAATTTAAATGAAGATGAAAATCAAGGAAAAGAAATTTTAGTTAAGTTATCTAAAATTGAGCCGCGTAAAGATCAGCCAAGAAAAGATTTTAATGAAGAAAAATTAGAGGAATTGGCGGATTCTATTAAACAATATGGTATATTGCAGCCATTATTGGTGCAAAAACAAGGAGATTTCTATGAAATTATAGCAGGAGAGAGACGTTGGAGAGCGGCTAAAATAGCAAACTTAAAAGAAGTGCCTGTTGTAATTAGAGAATATAGCCAACAGCAAAAAACTGAAATTGCTTTGATCGAAAATGTGCAAAGAGATGATTTAAATCCAATAGAAGAGGCTCTTGCATATCAGCAATTAATGCAAGAGTTTCACATGAAACAAGAAGAGATTGCTGCAAGAGTTTCAAAAAATAGAAGCACTGTCACTAATAGCATTCGTTTATTAAAGCTGGATACACGGGTTCAAAAGCTGTTAATAGAGAATCAAATTACTAGTGGACATGCCAGGGCATTATTAGGAATCGAAGATCAGGAAAAACAATACCAAATTGCAGAAAAAATTGTGGTAGAGGGTTTAAATGTCCGCCAAGTAGAAAAACTGGTGAAGGCGCTTACAAAACCTGAGAAGGATAAAGAAAAAAAGCCAGCAGAAGATGAGCAGCTGCAGGTGATTTTTCAGAATTTAGAGGATAGAATGAAAACTGTTATGGGCACGAAAGTTGTAATTAACAGGAAAGATAAGAATAAGGGAAGAGTGGAAATTGAATATTATTCTTCTTCAGAATTAGAGAGAATAGTTGAATTAATTGAGTCCATTCGGTAAATACTAATGATTGGAAGCGAGGATAGAAGATGGAAAGCAGCATCATGAATAATTTAGGTATTGATCCTGCATATGTGATCATAGGGTTGGCGGTACTGACAGTAATATTATTGATTACAGTGATTGTATGTATTATTAATATGAAAAAATTATACCGCAGATATGATTACTTTATGAGAGGTAAAGATGCAGAAACTCTGGAAGATATTATTATAGAGCAGATTGCGGAAATTCAGAAGCTGAAAACAGAAGATAGAAATAATAAAGATGCCATCAGAACTTTGAATAGAAATCAGAGAGCTTCTTTTCAAAAATGCGGTATTGTTCATTATAATGCCTTTAAAGGTATGGGAGGCACATTAAGTTTTGCCTGCGCAATTTTAGATTATACGAATACAGGATTTGTCTTAAATTCAGTTCACAGCAGGGAAGGATGTTATTTATATCTAAAACAGGTAGACAGAGGACAGACAGATGTACTTCTTGGGAATGAGGAAAAAGAAGCCTTGGAGCAGGCCTTAGGATATAAAGAGCCGCCTGTGATGTAATATGAATTGTACTTTTATAAAAACAATTCTATTGGTTATTGACAAGAAAGTAACGGGCTGATAAAATTCCAATATAATTAAATTCAGAATAATTTAAGGCAAAGGAGCCGACCCACAAAAGAGGGTCATGCTCCTTTTTTGCTTATTAAGGAGGAAAAATCTTATGTCATATGTTGATGAAATCTATGAAAGAGTTGTTGCACAGAACCCTAATGAGGCTGAATTCCACCAGGCGGTAAAGGAAGTTTTGGATTCTTTAAAATTAGTGATTGATGCTAATGAGGAGAAATACCGCAAAGCAGGTTTGCTGGAAAGATTTGTTGAGCCTGAGAGAGTTGTAAGTTTTCGTGTTCCGTGGGTAGATGACAATGGAAATGTGCAGGTGAATAAAGGATACCGCGTACAGTTTAATAGTGCAATAGGACCATATAAGGGAGGTCTTCGTCTTCATCCATCAGTAAACCAGAGTATTTTAAAATTCCTGGGATTTGAGCAGACACTGAAAAACTCCTTAACAGGTTTGCCTATTGGCGGTGGTAAGGGAGGATCTAACTTTGATCCTAAGGGAAAATCTGACAGGGAAGTTATGGCGTTCTGTCAAAGCTTTATGACAGAATTATATCGTCACATCGGAGCAGATACTGACTGTCCTGCAGGTGATATAGGAGTTGGAGCAAGAGAAGTTGGATTCCTGTATGGTCAGTATAAAAGAATAACAGGCCGTTATGAAGGCGTTCTCACAGGAAAGGGATTGACTTTTGGAGGATCCTTAGCACGTACAGAGGCTACTGGCTACGGCTTAATTTATATTTTAGATGAGATGTTAAAGCATCACAATCAGCAGATTGAAGGCAAAACAGTTTTAGTTTCCGGTTCTGGAAATGTAGCAATTTATGCAGTTCAGAAGTTACAGCAGTTAGGTGCAAAAGTAGTTGCTATGTGTGATTCTAACGGATACATCTATGACAAAGAAGGAATTAAACTGGATGTAATTAGAGATATAAAGGAAGTTCGCCGTGCAAGAATCAGCGAATATGTAAAAGCAGTTCCTACAGCTGTATATACAGAGGGAAAAGGTATTTGGAGTATTCCTTGTGATATTGCTCTTCCATGTGCAACACAGAATGAGCTGAATTTAGAGGATGCAAAAATGCTGAAGGCAAACGGATGTATTGCAGTTGCTGAGGGAGCTAATATGCCATCCACAAGAGAAGCTACAGATTATTTTGTAGAAAACAATATTTTATTTATGCCAGGTAAGGCAGCAAATGCAGGCGGAGTTGCTACAAGCGCATTAGAGCAGTCTCAGAACAGCATGAGAATGAGCTGGACATTTGAAGAAGTAGATGCAAAATTAAAGGATATTATGGTTAATATTTATGCTAAAGCAGCAGATGCTGCACAGCGCTATGGAGTTCCTGGAAATTATGTAGCAGGCGCTAATATTGCAGGATTTGAGAAAGTAGCAGAAGCTATGATCGGACAGGGCATTGTATAAAAATGTCAAATAGATAAAATAGAAAAGTTTTTTTAGGGCTGGTATTATGAAAAGAAATAGTATATAATATGGTCTGTAGAAATGAGGCGAAGAACTTCTTCGCCTCATATTTGTCTGGGTTTAAATAAAAAGGAGACTTTTATGCATAAATTTTTGAGGGCTTTAGGACTTTCAAAATACAAAAGAGACAGTGATATTGATCGTTTGCTGGAAGATTTGATAAAAGATTCATGTGAGAAAAAGAGAATTCAAATTGACGATCAGACTAACTTTTGTGAACTTAAAGCAGAACTTCTTCCAGATATGGGAATTGTGATACATGGTGAGATGGACAAAAACGGCGTATTTTGCAAGAAATATTATTATCCATATATGAATAGTATACATGAATCCTCAAAAGCAGAATGTTCAATACAAAGACATACAGAAAAAGAAACGTATGCCGGCCTATTAGATGAGTTTAAAGTGGGAATATCATTGATTTTTTATGTCAGCAATCTGTTTGAATGCAGAGAGCGGTTAATGGACGGAGAGTCAATGAATGTAGATGGCGTAAATCTTGCAGGTTTTTCTATAGAGGGAAAAATTCTATTTCCAATGAAAAAAACGGCAAGACAGATTGAAATGGCAAAAGTTGCCTCCAAAGATAGAAGTAGTTTAATAGAGGCTGCTAAAAATGGCGACGAGGACGCTATGGAAACATTAACAATAGAGGATATTGATATATACTCGCAAGTTTCCAGAAGAGTAAAGCACGAGGATTTATATTCTATTGTAGATACATGTTTTATGCCCTGCGGTGTGGAATGTGATCAATATTCTGTTATTGGCAATATTATCAATGTAAACCTGGGAGCAAATAAGCTGACAGGGGAGGAAGTTTATGATTTAACCCTGGAATGCAGTGATTTAACATTTCACGTGGGAATTGCCAAAAAGGATCTTTTGGGAGAACCTGAAATCGGAAGGCGTTTTAAAGGTCAAATTTGGATGCAGGGCACAGTGAAATTTCAATCTTGACGTATGCTTTTTTTCTGATATAATAAAATAGTGTCTGTAAAAGGCAAAAGGTAACAAGTAAAATTAAATATAGATTTTGTAACTGTCGCTATAGCTCAGTTGAATAGAGCGACCGCCTCCTAAGGGCTTGTTGGAGCAATCGCCCAACACTGAAAATTTCATATACGTCCATGTACCTCAGCAGGATAGAGGGTTCGCCTCCTAAGGGCTTGTTGGAGCAATCGCCCAACACTAAAAATTTTATATACGTCCATGTACCTCAGCAGGATAGAGGGTTCGCCTCCTAAGGTTATGCTCTACCGGCCGCCTTACGATGAAAAGTGATCGTTACCAATTTTAATTGAATAGATGTCTCTGTAGCTCAGCAGGATAGAGCGTTCGCCTCCTAAGCGAATGTTCATACCTTATAAAGCGCTTAAAATAAAGGCTTTTCAATCTTGGAGTTGAGTGATTGTGAGTGATTGTTCATTATAGGGCAGCACATGAGCGGAAAAAGAAGCTGAGTGATGCCCTTTGATGGAATAATTAAATATATGTTCTCGTAGTTCAATGGATAGAGCAGCAGCCTCCTAAGCTGCAAATGTGGGTTCGATCCCCGCCGGGAACAGCACTTGCCTGACAGTATTATGCTGTCGGGCTTTCTTTTTTGTTTACCATGCGCTCTCTGATGGTAGATAATGTACGCTTATCAGAGAATGAATAGTGTCGTTCATTTGTTTCAATGCTGTGACCTAAAAGCAGTGCTCGTGTACGCGGTTCATATCCTTCATCAATCATGCGGCTATTAAGTGCCATACGAAAAGCGTGATTGTTGGTTGTTGAAATGCCCAATTTGCGGCAGTGCTTTTTGAGATATTGTGCATATCCGTCCTTATTAATCCATTGATTATTGCTGTGAAATACATAAATGGAATTACCATCTAAGGCTTTTGCCAGTTCTAATATTTCTGCAATTTCATCAGTAATAGGAAACCATCTGCCGTTATGCGGGTGTTGCCGCTCATCTTTCGTATATTGTACTTCGTAGACTTTGCGGTTGCCTTTCCCATTATGTTCAATGACTTGTTGGCGGTGAATGTGAATAAAATCATCATTTATATCTTCCCACCTCAATGCACTAAGCTCGGCGCATCTCATGCCAGTTTCAGCAGCAAGCAGCGACATAAGTGCGCGGGGATTGTTTCTGTTTTGTAATGCATCTTCTTTCAGAAGTTGGATTTCCTTTGTTGTAAAGGCTTTTTCTTCATTACTTTTCTGAGTAAGGTTACAAAACGCATAAAGGTCAGACAGTTCAACGGTCAGAGTGGGATTAGACAAGCACCATTTCCTTTTCACAGCAAATTTGAAAACTGCGCGGACATACTGGAGAGATTTTCTGAGTGCATCAGGGCGAGGGTGTAGTTCCCTTGTCTGTTTTACAAAGAGCTGCTCGATTTCATCTTCCGAAACATCTTGCACTTTCCGCTCCCAAAAGGCTTCCGGAAGAAATCTTTTTAGGCGATCGCGATAAGCATTGATGGAATTGACAGAGCGATTTTGATTATTTACCTTATAATCAAACCACGCCTCAGTAGCTTCGCGGAATGTTTTTGGTTTATCTTCTTGCTTTCTATAATACTGGAAAAGCGCTTCTATCAATTCTTCTTCGGTATTCCGTACAACCTCCTTTCGTGGCTTCCCGACATAAGTCTTCCATTTTCCCATTTTAGCACCTTTGGCGATTTGAGAAATTGTATAATTGTGTCTTTTTTTTACATAATCTTTTTTAGCAGCGGATAACATGATAGCTAATACTTCCGCATTTCCAGCCCACTCTGATATTAACATCAAATCGTCCTGGGAGAAAGTAGTTTCTACATTTTCTGCAAAAATCATACAGAACCACCCCCTCTGTGCTTTGCTTCGGGAGCGGTGTGATTACCGCGGACAAGCTCATAGTGCATCTGCTGCCGATATTCTGCATCGTTTCCTACAAAAAAATCAGCTTCGTAGATTTTGTCTCTATGGGTACGGCGTTTCATTCGCGCAATTTCTTTGTCGCTTAAATCTTCTCGTTCATGCCCTGGGCGTTCTAAATTTTTAGAATAAGTGACGAGTGAACGGGCACCTTGTGGAAGCAAGGAAAGGCGGGAATATTTTGATATGTAATTAACAACATATTCTGGATTTTCGATGTATTCAACGGAAGACCAACCATTCCGGCTCCAACCTAACAGACAGTATGTTTGTCTACCCTTAGAGTCAAAAACTCCCTTGCGAATGCGAATGCAGCGGCGTGGAAGCTCCCCAATCAGGATGTGGACATGATAGCCAGTTCCTTCAGGATTTTTGTGCCGTACAGCGATATAACGGATGTCCGGATATTTCCGGCGCAGCTTGGAAAAAAACTGCCGCACTTGTTTGTCTTGTGCAGTAACATTGAAACGCATTTTTTTAGTGCGCCATGTCAGTATACCGAAGAGTTCAAATCTGTTTGATAATCCGAGGTCTTTTATGCGCTTTCGGCGTTTATATACTAAGTCGTTAAAGCGTTCCTCATCTGAGCGAGGGAGTGCAGCAGAAGATGATTGTGATTGGTGTGCGCTTTTGTCATCACGGATATTTGGGGCAATGGTAATACCTGTGTAACCATCGCTGTAGTGCGTGAAGTATACAGTTTTCTTCTTTTCTTCTTGACAAGTGGATGTTTTGGACACATCAGTGGCGCTTTGGGGGTTCATTTTTCATACCTCTCTTTCAGAATTTTTTGACGAAAGAAGTATGGAAATTTTTGACGAAATATTGGTTTTGTGCGTTATATGGCAGAAATGATGGAAAAGTGCCCGAAATATCCATTTAGAAAAGAAAATGAAAGAAAATGGGTTTACATAACTATGAAATAGCAGTTTTTTTCTTATCCGCAAGGTTTAGGGGGATTTTCTTACAATTTTCTTACGAAGGGAAAAGGATAAAAAGTAGCTGCTATACTCAATCAAGAAATAGCAGCTATGTTGTATTGAGAGACTTATTTTTTAAAGTAGAAGTTTTTATTGAGAAAGATATGTCCGCAGTCATGAATAGTAAGCAATTTGTTTCCGAGATGTCCTAACTTGGAGGGTTCTATGATATAGTCCTTAGAATCACTTTTAGTTCGTGTGACAGATTTTCGACTTGTGGCAATGCTCTTATTTTGTACGGTATGCTTTCCGATAAGTCGGGAGAGATATTCCTGAGTGTCGCTATCATTAGCACCCAACACAGTAATATATTTGAAGTTTGTCAGCATTGCCATGCGTTCTTCTCGTCCGTACTGTAAGTCGAGGTCAGCCATACTTTGAGTTAAGACCATGATACGAACATGCTTTTTTCGTAGCTTTCGTAATGAGGGGATTATATCCAGTTGCCCCAATGATGCAAACTCATCAAGAGCAAGCAAAACCGTTTTGCTTTGCTCTGCCACCGGACGGCAGGAAAGATACTCCAAAGTCTGAGCAGCGAGTATATGCAAAAGAGGTGCATACAGTTCCAGCTTCGCATCTTCAATTACAATGAAAACATTGCTATTTTCAAGGACAGCAGGTGTATATGCGATTTCATCTGTGTGTGGTCTGCGGACTACCCTTTTTATTGCGGCATTAGTAGCAAAAAGCGTTATAGCAGCATCACAAGCCTGCTTACAGCCACCAATATTTTTCTCATTACTTCCTTGAAAGCTATTGATATACATAATGGCATCTTTATTTTTCATATTATCTATATCAGTAAAGAGCCGCTGCCACGACGAGGAAATGATTTTTTCGCATATCGCTGTAAAATCCATTTGCTTATGATAGAAAGCGATTAGTGAGGCAGTCAAAATCTTGCGTCCTTCCCGCAAGAAGTATTCCGAAGCCGCATCAGATTTTATTTGTTCCGGCATGAGCAAGAAAGCGAGCTGCGCCAAGGCTTCGTTTTGCTCGTTTGTATCGGTAAGGCTGTCAATCGGAGCAAAAATATTATAGGGCGTACTATTAGAGTTCGCTGGCTCAAATATTAGCTTGTTTTTTGCATTTACATTCCGGCAGATGTCTCCGGAAATATCAATACAAAAACTATTGCCTGTCCATGCCCGGAGTGTGGGTATCAGCAAGGCGCTTGTTTTTCCAAGTCCGCTACCACCTAGCACACATATATGTCCTTCTGATTCGGTAGGACTATAAACTATTTTGTTTCTCAAATTTCCAAATAAGATACCTTTGGCTTTTTCTTTTGATCCTTTTTTTAGGCTTCCGAGAGGTTGTTTCTGCTTTTTGGAAATCAGCAGGGAAAGCAGATCGGTCAGAGTAAAAGTTAAAATCATCACAATAGCGGAAGCAATCAGGAGCTTTTCCGGCGTTTGGAAACTCTCCCATGCATTCCAAAGTAGCTGAAGAAGTTTTGAAAAAGAGAAGTCTACCATATTTACCACCGCCCGCCGTAATCAATTTGATGTTCTGCATTGACTGTCCAATCCCGCATTTGTTTTAATTCTTTGACTGTTCGATTGCCTCCATTTTGTTTAGTAACGCCAGTCAGAACTTTTGCATCAATCCCACAATCATCTAAATGCTTTTGTAAAGCAGGGTGGAAATTGCGAAGCTCTGCGCGCGTCAGCACCTTATTAGCACAAATTTTCTCCCCACTATGCTTTTTGTCCGGCACAACCGGAATAAAGCAAAAGTGCAGGTGGGGTTGTCCTGCTTCATCAGCATGGACAACAGATTGAACGACATTCTTTTTTCCGTATCTTGTTGCAAGGAAGTTATGTGTTTCTTCAAAAAAGTCTTTCAACTTATCTTTTTTCATGTCTTGCGGGGCGGTTACAACCCAACCGACAAGGACTTTTACATCAGCTCTGTTATAACAATACAATTCGGATTTCCTTTTTAAAAAATATTCATAATCAGATATTCCACGCTCAGGAATGAGAGAATAATTAAGGTCACTTTTTAGAGAGTCTATATCTGCATTGGCTGGGTTTTTAATAGTGCGGCTGTTATGCCGCAGAATGTTTACTACCGCCGGAGCGGCAAATTTCTGTACGCTTGCCATGAATGTATTTTCCTTTCTTTTCTGTTTTGTCATACAAGATATGGCAGATGCAGCGCATCTTCCACCGTGCCGCTTTGTGCGTCACTTATCTTGCCGAGGGGCTGCCCCTCTGGACTCCCCTGCCCGCGCTGAGGGGAGTTTAGTGATTGGCTGATATTCAGCTTTGCGCGGGCAAAAGGGCGGGCATTAAAGCCCGCAAAATTACGCCATGCGGAGCATGTCGCTTGCTGCCCGATATGTATATGTAGAGTCACAGAGCATATCCCAATCGCACAGCATCTGCATTGAGATCGCACGAGGCGAGGTCAGATGCAGATAGGTCTTGCCAGTTAGTTTACCCAGGACAGAAAGGGCATTGCGAAGATGCATGTGTTCTGCGGCTGACAGGTCAAGAGTGGCATTGCCGAATGCAACGAGGGCATAAATCGGAAGTTTGCAGCGGTATGCTGCCCGAAATCTTGTGCCCGCTGCTGCGGTGCTGGCAATCTCCAGTAAGTAAGTTATTAGTGCTTTTTTCATTGTTTGTATTCTCCTTTCGCTTTATATGTCAATTATGAACTCCGATGCTATCCGATAGCGAGAAAAGTGGGTGTCTGGAAAAGTGTACCTTATCGGACAGTATCGAAATCCATAATTTTTATGTCTGAAAAAGCAGTAGTTTCAGTTTTCGGACAGACAAAAATTAAACAGGTTTTTATGGAGGGAATACTATGAAATACGGGTACGCAAGAGTAAGCAGCAAGGAACAGAATTTAGACAGGCAACTGATTGCATTAAAGCAAGCGGGGGTTGAAGAACGGTATATTTATTGTGATAAGGTTTCGGGGAAGGATTTTGACCGGCGGGCGTATAACACTTTAGTGGGAACAGAACAGACCGCACCGGTTCTGAGGGCGGGGGATATATTAGTAATTCTGTCATTAGACCGACTTGGTCGAAATTACGAAGCCGTCCGGCAGCAGTGGGAATACATTACAAAGGAAATCGGAGCGGATATAGAAGTGCTGGATATGCCGCTTTTAAGTACGGCAGAAAGCAACGGCAGCCTCGATCGGAGGTTCATTGCGGACTTGGTTTTACAGATACTATCTTATGTGGCAGAGAAAGAGCGGAGAAATACGAGAGAAAGACAGAGACAGGGCATAGAAGCAGCAAAGGCGAAAGGAAAACGACTTGGCAGACCGGAGATTGAAAAGCCGGATAATTGGGAAAGTGTTTATAAGAGGTGGAAAACTGGAGAGATTACGGCAGTAGAAGCTATGCGAGAAACCGGACTAAAGAAGGGAACTTTTTATGCTTTCGCCAAAGAGATGCAGTAACTAAAAACAGTCGATGATCTTGCACAGAAGCATCGACTGTTATTCTTCGTTATCTTTATAGAAAGTGGCTATATCTTCAATTTTACAATCCAAGATATTACATAAAGTGTTAATGGTATTAAGGTTCACGCCTTCGTTTTTTCTAAGACGATGAAGGAGCGATTTGCTGAGATTATGCTGTTTTACAAGCTGGTACTGCGTGATACCCTTTTCAGCCATTGTTTCCCATAGTTTGTCATACCGTATCGTGGCAAATTCCTCCTCTTTTCTCTTGATATGTTTAGATTATAGTAGTACAATTATTAGTAGCGAAAGGTTCTGTTTTTAGACCTCATCAAGAGATAAAGGAGCGGGGATTTTATGAGAAAGAAAATGATAGTACCACTTTTAACAGCAGCAATGAGCATGACGATGAGCATGACTGCATTTGCAGGAGTGACCGAAGGCGGCACAAAAGGAAGCTGGCAGAAGGACGCGACCGGCTGGTGGTGGCAGAATGAAGATGGTACATGGCCGACTGGCGCTTGGCAGTGGATTGACGGAAACGACGACGGCGTTGCAGAGTGTTATTTCTTCGACGGAAACGGCTACATGATGACAAATAGCGTTTCGGGCGATGGCTTTCATGTGAATGCGGACGGCGCATGGGTGGTTGATGGCGTGGTGCAGACCAGAAATCTGAACGAAGCAAAGGCGCCAGAACAGAGCCAGGCGGCAGCAGGGGAATTAACGAAAGACAACGGTGGCTACAATGAGTGGGGAGCCAGCAATGCGGCGATCGAAATGAAGAAAAATTCACGTGAAGAAAATGCGAAGTTCGGTGAGGTGAAGGTGGATGATGTGTCTCTAGGTACTTGCACAATTATTCATTACGCCAACGGATTCAAAGTGTTCTACCCATATGAAGGATCAGGATCTTATAAAAGTGTAGGTGTTTCTGAATTATATCCGGAGCTGGACGGAACGTATCTTTTTAAATATTACGAAAAAGATATCTGGGGAGAAGAAGCAGCAGAAAAACTGTGGAAACTCGGATTTAATGATCGTATTGTAGGAGACGCATATGCGTTTGCAAACGAACCTGATTGCAATATTGCTGCAGGAGAGGCTGGAATTAGTTGGAGTGGAGTAAAGGGATACGATGCCATTATTAGTTTAAGATAACTGCTTTATTAAATTTTTTGCAACAATTTGCACACAACAAGAGGAAGACTAAAAGGAGAAAGAAAAGATGAAGAAAAGAACGAAAATATCACTTTTAACAGCAGCCATGACGATAGCCATGAGTATGACGGCGTTTGCTAATGTTGGAACTTGGCATCAAGATGAAAAAGGCTGGCAGTGGTTGGAAATGTGGTCTGAGCTTTCAGTCTATCCAGTTCATGGTTGGAATTGGATAGATGATGATAGTGACGGTACAGCAAAAAGTTATTATTTTGACCAAGATGGATATTTACTTACGAATACAACAACATCTGACGGTTATACAGTAAATGAAAACGGAGAGTGGGTAGTAGACGGCGTTGTACAGACAAAGCCTACAAAGTGGATGCAGGACTGTGTAAAGCCACTCGGAAGCGTTGAATCACGGTCAACCGAACCGCCGGTAATGGACGGAAAGAGTATTGCTCCCATTACTTATAATGATGAATTGCTTGGTTTAATACATACGAAAAATTCACTTGACTTTTTCACAGACAAGCAGGTAACAGGTAAGGATACTTGGGGGCCAACTTATACAGCTACATATCAAGGTTTGCCGATTACAATAGCATCTATGGAAATGTACACGGATATAATGGGAAAGCCTATTGAAGAAGCTAATAGTATTACCTACTTTGTTGGTGTTGTAAGTCAGATGTTTAATAATTTTCCTGAGCAGGGTATAGAGAAGAATGCATTTTATGATAATACAAACTATGAGTCTCCTGCTTGGGATAGAAATGCTTATGCAAGCTCTGGAATGACGGATATGATTTTTGGTTTGCCGCTTTCCTCTTATCGAATGATTGATGTGGATTTTGGCGATTATCACGATGCAAAAATTTTACTTACAGCAGGTTCAGATGGTAAATGGTACATTTATCCAGATAGTAAAGTGTGGTTCAGTTAAATTAGAGAAGCTTTCCCGCAATGGGAAGCTTCTTTACTTTGAGTGATTAGTTGAGTGATTGCAAAAAATAAGGGCTGGAAATGCGCTCCTTTCCTAGGTTTTTTGAGTGATAGTCCAACTCCTAAGCGAAAGGCCGTGGGTTCGAATCCCGCCAGGGACGCCAGCAAACACGCCGAAAACCTTTGATTTATCAGGGTTTTCGGCTTTTCTTATTTCTGCGGCTTTTGTGGCTTTTTTGCAAAAAACCTTGGTTTGCTAACATTTGCTAACGAGATTTGGCCTTTTGCTAAGAAAGGCGGTAAGTCAGAGGTTCGATTTTTACCAAAGGAACTTGCAAACATTTGTTAGCGGAAATTAGAGGAAGTTGCAAACAAAATCGCGAATTTGCTAACATCGCTCAAAAATGCTTTCAGAACCTTGCTAACAAAAAAAGTGTTTGGTCACTGTGCAAAGTGGTTCAAACGAAGAAAACCTCTCACAAAGTGAGAGGCGTTCTTCTGAGGGAGGGACTTTATAAAGCTTTTGCCAGCTGCTTGAGCAGTGCGGCAGTTTCGGGATTTTTAAGCAGTTCCAGTATCTTCGCTGCATCACTTTCATCACTTTCAGTGACGGCAGTATCCGCAGTTTTAGGCTCTGTATCTTCAACAGGATCAGGAGTCTTGGATGAGTAAAATGCTTCCTCCAATCGCTGAGCGTTTATGCAGCGATCCTCGTCGATGATGTGAGAGTAGACATCTGCAACCATTTTTACCTGAGCATGACCGGAGTCGCCCTGGACGGATTTCATATCGCCGCCATTGAGTTTCAGCTTGTAGGTGATGCTGGAGTGGCGGAGAGAATGGAATACAACATGAGGCAGTCCGTTTTCTTTGATAAGTTTATTGAAAGCACGGTTAATCACCTGGCTTTCCATCGGACGGCCATTGCTGGAGCAAAAGACCAGGTTATTGTCGATGTATTCGTCTCCAAACAGATCCATCAGCTCGTCGATTTCTTTTTTTCTCTCTACCAGCATATAGGCAACTGTTTTCGGCAGGTACACACGGCGAATACTGGTTTTGGTTTTAGGTTCTTTCAGGACCAGAGCAGTATGGGTACTGGCTATGCAAGGTGGAAACTTCTTAATAACACCTTTGTCGCTCAAATCGTCCAATGCACCTCGTGTAACCCGTTGCAGCTCTTTGTTGACGAATATATAAGCTGAACCATTTTCTATGCTCTGTGGTGCAATATCAATACAGTCCCAGGTAAGGCCCAGCATTTCGCCAATGCGTAAAGAGCAGGAGAACGCCAGATTTAAGGCAAGGGAGAGGATAGGATCATCACAGACTTCCATAGCCTTGCTCAGAGTTTCGGCAGTCCATATATCCCGTTCTTTATGTTCTTCTTTGGGAAGTGTCGCATTCAGGACAGGGTTACGGCTGATTAGTTCCCAACGCACCGCCTGATTAAAGGCACTGCGAAGTAGCTTGTGAATTTCTCTTACTGTATGCGGGGTCAGATATTCGCTTGTGGGTTTGCGGTTGTTGACGCTTACCGTTTTCACAGAGAGCAGATCGCGGTAATACTTATCCATCATCCTTGGAGTGATGTCAGATAGTAACATATCTCCGATAATAGGAGTTATGTAGTTTCTCGCCAGACCACGGCGGCTTTCATATGTTGACATTGCCCAGGTATTTACACCATAAATGGACATATATTCATCGAGCAGATCGTTCAGGGTCTTTGCCGTAGGAATAAAGAAGGTTCCAGAGTCCTGCTCATACTCAATTTGCTTTTTTCGTTTTTTTGCTTCTGCATTTGTGCTGAAGGTTTCCCAACGCTGTCTGCGTTTTCCGTTTTCATCTGTGTAATCATACACCACAGAATATTTGCTTTTACGCTTCACGATAGATGCCATTTTCATTGCTCCTTTCTGAGATTTTCACATAATGAGTTTGCTTTTGATACCAGGCTTCAAAACTGCTGGTAATGATACGAATTCTTCGGTCAATCAAGGTCGTCTCAAAATAACCTCTTTTAACAAGGTCATAAGCTGTGCCAGATTTCAGCCCCAAAAGATCCGCCATTTCCGGTACTGACATCGTAGTATGCCTCCATTTCTCTCCGGGCGGTGTACCATCCACTTTTTTATAGTGGAACTGGCCGGCATACCAATCTTCAAAGCTATCCAGCATAACTCTCATTCGTCCGACCACTTGAATTGTTTTGAAATAGTTCTTTTTAACCAACCAGTAGGATTCTACTTTACCAAGCCCAAGCATTTTGCCCATCTCTGGTACAGACATACTGGTCTTTACTCTTTGTTTCTGCATGGCTTTTGCCTCCTCTATAAAGTTTTTCTTGCTATGGCCTCATTGTAAGAGAAAGCAGAAAAAAAGTTAAGGATGTCGATTTGGAGATCGGCATCCTTGACAAATCATTCATCTGCGTGATCCAGCCAGTCATCAAAGCTCTTTTTGGAAATGCGGATATGACCGCCGACTCTGACGCTGTGGAATACACCTTGTTTTACCAGATTATATGCTGTGGGACGACTGATACCCAGAATGTCCTGAATCTCATCGACCGTATAGGTTCTTTTGTCATAGCTGACAGGATTTTGTTCATTAAAGCGGTTCAATTCCGCAATTCTTGCTTCAAACATAAAAACGCCTCCTTTATCCGGTAAGTGTCCTTACGGAGCCTCCATTTCCTCCGGAATATGAATATCTAAACTAACTTGCAGAGCATCATCAATCGCTCTCATTTCTTCGCGAGATACGCGCCCAATGTACGATAAAACACGCCTTTTATCAATCGTTTTAATTTGCTCCAGCAGAACAACAGATTTCAGTCCAAGCTCTGGAACGCTCTCCAGCGCATAGTGTGTGGGCAGCTCCTTTTTCTTAATCCATTTACTGGTGAGCGGAGCCACGATCAAAGTGGGGCAGAAAAAATTCCCCACATTGTTTTGAAGAACCAGAACAGGACGGGTGCCGCCTTGCTCTGATCCAAAATAAGGGTTCAAATTGGCATAATATAAATCCCCACGCTTATAAATCCAATCTTCTTTCATATTCATCCTCCTATGTTTTGAGATTTGATTATGTAAGAAGGAGGCCCTGCAAATTACAGAGTCTCCTTCAATTTAGCGCCTGTTTTATCCCTTACTTGTCCACGACACCCCAGGGATTCGGGTAATCATTAAGCCGCAGGTGGCTGGCCCGCTTCTCAGGAATTTCACCTCACTTCGTTTAGTCTTACCCATGGCCTGCGACGGTTGTTATCACGCTCGGACTATGGCTATAAGATGGCTCCCCTCTTTGTTATGCCATGACCGGATGCCATCCGATGTATTCCAGCCTGATATATTTCTGATAAACCGCAAAATCATCTATACAGCAAAATGGGTTGGCCTGTTATGTGAGTGGCAGCTCTCAGAAAATATACCGCTGATGTAGCGGCTATTACGCCCAAAGAGGATCAAACTTAATGATTCGTATATGAGGTTGTCAAGGTGCAAGTGAAAGGATTTCCCTCTCACTTGCTACTGCCACTTTTTTTAGAAATCTATAACCAACTTTTTTATTTTTTCTTCAATTTTTTTCAGACGCTTGTGAGCTGCGGGTTGACTAATACCATATTTTTTGGCTAATTTCAGTGTACTTGGCTTTTCCATGCTGTAATAATCCAAGATAAAAGTGCGTTCTTTTTGACTCAGCTTCTGCAAAGCACGGTGCAGATCGGCCATAAGAAGATTACAAATTGCTTGTTCCGCAGTATCAACAGATTCATCCACAAACAAATCTGTATCCTGATAACCTTCCTCTGTGCCGTCACGATCTCCCACATGAGAAGCCGGGAATATAGAGCGACTTTTCTCATGTTCCTGGAGATAGCGGCTGTGGCGGTCCTCCTGTTGGTATTTTTCAAAATCTTTGCGAGAACATTCCATGATAATGCGGTCATCTTCATCACGGAACATTTTGACTGTTTCAACAAAAAAGCGCCCAGTAAAGCAACCATTGCGGCGTGCCTTACTGAACGCTGAAAAACTGATTTCCTCCCATTCCTGTGGGCTGTTATTTTTCCAAATGAATACTCTTGTCATATCCTTTCCTCCGTTCAAATTCTTGGTAATCAGTGAATTTGAACGGTGTCATGGATATTTTGCTATGTACGCCTCCCAGCGCATACCGGCCTCCTAATACCGGGCAAAGAAAAAGGCCGGAAGTGTTTTCACCTCCAGCCATGTTCCTGCCGCCATATTACAGCAGGAATGAAAAAAGCCCGGTTAATGCCGGGCCTGATGTAGAAAAGTATTCAATTTAGCGCATTCCTGCCACTATACCAAGTATAACAGGTCGGAAGTCGGAAGGGAGTAGGGATCAGGTCGGGGATTTGTCGGGATTTAGTCGGAATTTAGTCGGGGCAGCTCCTCCAGGACTTCTGGAATAGAATATCCAAACAAGCAAACAGAAAATAAATAGATAGCTTCTCGTTTTCGGTCATAAAAGACACTGCGATCTATATTTAGTTCTTCCAGCAATTCTTTCTCTGTACTATTGAACCGATAGATGAATTGCTTAGTCAAAATTTCATAGTAAAGTTCCCCTCGATCCGGATACCGTTTCAGACGAAGGAGTGCACGGTCAATAATATTGACCAGCATTTGATTTTGAACAAGGCAGCACACTTTTTCTTCAAAGGCTTGTAGTTCAATATCTGGTGCAAAATTTTCAAGATAGCAGAGGCCAGACTCTATATCTTGTTCTCCCATAATCCAAGCAGTTTCTTGCAATTCTTCTGCCCGTTCACTCAGAACCCAGACTACATCCCGGTAAATCTTTAGAATCAGCTTGCTTCTATGAAACGCAGCGTCGCTGTTAAGCCCTAAAGCTGTTAGTCTGCTGTTACATTTTTGGATTGTTGTGCTTTCTTTCCTCATAGAATATCCCTCCTTGTTCGCAATATTGCGAACATATTAGGTACAAAATAGCATAGCAGAGGAGAGCGAGAGAGGGCAGTACCTCTCTCTATTCCCGCTCTTTGGTTATATCAGGTTTCTGGATTTTAGACGAATCTGCATTGCTTACTTGGAAATCTCAAAAATGTTTGCCATTTCAGCAATGAGCTGTTCATCTGTCCGACCCATTCTAAGTCGGTAAAAACATTTTTTGATCTGCGGTAAAGGCATCAGCAGAGCAGAGGCCATAGTATCTGCCTGGCGCTCAATTATGCCATGACTTTCATCGGAAGAAACATTTCCGTTATATGCAGCAACATCTCCAGTACCGGAGTATAACTTCTTATGCAGTACCCAATGTGCCAGCTCATGGGCACAGGTGAAACGGAGCCGCCCCAATTTTGATGGATCACAAAGCCGTTCATCAATCAAGATTGTACCGGCTCTTACTGCAATCATTCGATACTGTCTCTGTATCTGGTCATATAAAACAACGGCACCGTCATCGAAAGGAACCGCCTTTTTTGTGTGCCAAATCATAGCTTATCTCTGCCTGTTTGTTAAAATATAGAAAAAAATACAAAAAAATTGAAGGGAAATTATTCATAATAGTAAAATAAAAACTAAGGAAATATATCTTAATATTTTCTATTATTTTCAATATTTTTCATAAAGTTCTTGACGGATTGCACAAAGTAGTATATGATAAAACCATAAAAATTAGAAAGATAACTAATTGAAAAAGTGAAACTCGTGAGAAAATTTATAAAAAGAAGGTGAATATTTGAATAATAGTGTAGTTTCTGTAAAACAAATAGGAAAAACATTTTATGGAAAGAAGTCAAAAGAGAAAAAAATTATTCAAAATGTATCTTTAGAAGTGGGTAAAAGGGAAATTATAGGAATTATGGGGCCCAGCGGCTGCGGAAAAACTACACTGGCGAAAATTATTGCAGGAATCGAGACGCCTACAGACGGGGAACTGGAAATCTTTGGACAGGACTGCAGGAAGCGCTTTCCAAAAGATATTAAAAAGAAAATAGGCTTTGTTTATCAGGACAATAATCTTTTGCCTTGGCGCACAGTAGAAAATAATTTAAGGTTTCCTTTGGAAGTGTTCGGCATGAAAAATGAGGAGGAGAACAAAAAAAGAATTGAGGAGGCCCTGGAGATTGTAGGCTTGTCCGCCTACAGAACATGTCTGCCTCAGGAGCTTTCAGGGGGAATGATGCAAAGGGTGAATATTGCAAGAGCTATGGTATTTAACCCGGAGCTGCTGATTATGGATCAGCCATTCGGCGCATTAGACGCCATAACAAGAAAAAAGCTGAGATTTGATTTTCTAAGAATATTTGAACAGTCTCAAAAAAGTATTGTGATCGTGACAAACAGCATTGACGAAGCGTTATTATTTTCCAACAGAATTTATGTAATGAGCGGCGGGCCGGGGACAATTGAAAATGTTGTCACTGTAGACGTACCTTTTGAGGAGAGAACTACAGAGGTGGCCACAAATGAAAGGTTTACAGCTTTAAGAAAACAAATGATCAAAATTGTAAAGCAGCAGTATGGGGAAGAAGTATAAGGAAAGGAGGAAACAGGAAACAAATGAAAAATTCTGAAAACAGACAAAAAGCAATTATGGCAGCGTGGGACAACATGTGGCCTCCTCTTTTAACCTTAGGAATCGCCTTAATTGTGTGGGAGTCATCGGTACATATTTTTCAAATTTCCCCTTTAGTAATTCCTGCGCCTACCAGTATCTTTGCAGAGCTTATAAAGTATTTTAGGGTGGAGCTGTTAGATGACTGGCTGGCCACAACAGGAATAATTGGAATGGGATATTTAACAGGAGTGCCTACGGGAATTTTAATTGCTTCTCTTTTATCTCAATCTAAATTAGCCACAAAAGCCTTTACCCCTTTGATTATTTTGCTGGTAACGCTGCCTACCATGGTAGTAATACCTATTTTCATGGTATGGGCGGGATATGAAGTAAAGTACAGGGCTATTTTAGTATTCTTCCAGGTAGCTGCAATCTTAGCTTTAAACACACTTTCAGGATTTCAGAACATAGATAAAAGTAAGCTGGATTTGGCGGCAGGATACGGGGCTTCTAAATGGCAGACATTTATAAAAGTAATTTTTCCCAACGCCCTTCCAGAGGTATTTCAGGGGTTAAGGCTGGGATGTTCATTTTCAATTTTAAATGTAATTGGAACAGAATTTATTGCAGGAAAAATCGGTATGGGATTTAGCGTGCAGTACTTCAGCGGACTTTTAAAAATGCCCATAGCCTGGGGATGTATTTTAGTTGTAGGACTGACAGGAAGAACAATGTTTATGATTGTACAGATTCTGGAGAAACGGATTGTAACCTGGAAACGGTAAAGGGGGAGGGACCTTGGAAGAAAAAAAGCAGAAAATAGTTCTGGAGCATGTTTCAAAAGTATTTAAAACAAAAAGACAGACAATAGAGGCCCTGCGGGACATTAATATATCTATTCCGGAAAGAGAAATTGTTTCTATTGTAGGGCCGTCCGGCTGCGGAAAGTCTACTATTATCAGAATTTTAGACGATATTATTAAGCCCAGCAGCGGAGACATTTATGTAGACGGGTATCATTACGGCAGGGAAGTGCCAAAAGAGGTTATCAGAAAAATGGGGTTTATTTTTCAAAGACCTAATATGCTGCCGTGGCTGACAGTAAGAGAGAACATTGCGTTTCCTCAGAAAATTCTGGGATTAAAAGGAAAAGAGTGGGACGAGGCAGTAGACCAGCTTTTAGAAATAGGACGTTTAACCCAATATGCAGACGAGAAGCCGGGAGCTCTTTCGGGGGGAACCTTACAAAGAGCCGGAGTGTTAAGAAGCATGTCTTTCAGGCCGGAAATTCTTCTTATGGACGAGCCATTTGGAGCATTAGACGAAATTTTACGAGAACAGCTGGATTTAGAGACCTTAGGTCTTTGGGAGAAACTGGGGCAGACCATTATATTTATTACTCACAATGTGCGGGAAGCGGTGCTGATGTCCCACAAGGTATATGTAATGGCCACCAGGCCGGGACGGATAGTAGCCCAGGTGCCTATTGATATTCCGTTTCCCAGAACCCTGGACGTCATCATGGACAGCCGTTTTATTGAGTATGAGGAAAAGATTACTGGAATGATAGGAGACATTGACCTGTCTAAGATTGTATAAGGAGGTAGATTTATGCCTGGCGAGTCAAAAGTAAAGAATATGATATATTCCCTGTCTCCGGCTGCGGTGTTTGTCCTGCTGTTTTTAGGAATGGAGTGGGGAATCAAGTTTTTTGAAGTACCTTCCTGGCTGATTGCTACCCCGTCGGCAACTATAAAAGCAATGGCGGCCAACTGGGGAGAAATATTTCCCAATTTGCTGGTGACTTTAAGAGAAATTATGATCGGATACGCAGCAGGCGTCAGCGTGGGAATTATTCTGGCCCTGATTTTTACCAGCAATGCTTTTATGGATAAGGCGGTAAGTCCCTATGTAATTTTTCTGATTGTCACTCCTCAAATGATTATTGTTCCTTTACTTATGCTCTGGATGGGATTTGACATAAAAGTAAAGGTTGTGGCAGTAGCTCTCAGCAGCTTTCCAATTAATATGATGAGCACCATGACGGGAATCAGAAGCGTGGCGCCGGAACGGTATGAGCTTATGAAATCTTTAAGGGCAACGAAACTGCAGACATTTTTTAAGGTGCTGATTCCCTCTGCTCTTCCCAACGTCTTTACAGGAATGAGACTGGCCACTATTTTTGCAACTACCTCAGCCGTAGGGGCAGAGCTTATTGGAGGAAATACAGGAGTAGGCCCTCAGATTTCTTATTACACAGAGTTTATGATGGTGGAAATTGCATTTGCCTATGTTTACATAATGATTGCTATAGGGGTGTGTTTTTACACTTTAATTAATTTAATGGAAATGTACGTGGTGAAAAGGAGAAAGTAAACACAGCTGTATATGGCTGTATGAAAATTATAAAAGGAGGAAGAAATATGAAGAAGGTAATTGCTATGATGTTGACAGCAGCTATGGCTGCATCTGTTGTTGGCTGCGGCGGAGGGACAAACGCTTCCAGCCAGGCTGAAAGCGCGGGCACAGAGGCTGTTTTGGCTTCTGCAGAAAGCGGCGGGGAACAGGCCCAGGGCGAAAAGGAAGAAGGAAGTCTGAGAAAGAACGAGATTGTAAGAGTAGGCTTCCCGGCAGCAGTAGCCAGCTTTCTCTGGACGCCGTTTATTGTTTCACAGCAGATGGGATATTTTGACGATGAAGGCATTGACGTAGTATTTGAGCAAAGCTATTCCAGCTCGGCTACCAGAATGGTTGCCTCCAACCAGGCAGAGTTTTCTGCTCCCGGACCTCATTTAACTGCAGCAGGGATTGAGTCGGGAATGGATATTGTTTCTGTATTTCAGCTGTATCCTGTAGATATTTTTGGCTTTGCAGTAATGGCTGACAGCGGCATGACATCTGTAAAAGATCTGGAAGGAAAAACAATAGGGACAATGACTCCAACTACTGCTAACCAGGTAATTCCTATTTTAGAGGCAGCAGGCGTGAATCCAGAGTCTGTAACTATGATACCAATCAGCGACGCCAGAGCGCAGCAGCTGCAGGAAAAAACAGTAGACGCGGTGTGGACATGGGACGGAGAGTGGCAGCAGTGGAAGGCTGAAGGCATGGATATTGCTTATTTAAGCGGAGAGGAAGTATATAAAAGCTCCTCCAACTCTATTATTGCCAACACCAATTTAGTAAAAGAATATCCTGATTTAATCAACGGATTTAACAGAGCGCTGGCAAAGGGATTATATTTCTGCTACTGCAATCCCAAAGCTGCAGCTGATATTGTAATCACCAGCTGGCCTACGCTTCAGGTAGATTTGGCTTCCGCAGAGGAAATTATTGACACAGCAGTAAACTTTATGAGCGGAGGAAAAGAAGTTATGGAAGGCACTTCCATTGGGGAACATCGCCAGGAGGCCATTGAGCTTCTCATGGGAGATTATGTAAAAATGGGAATCGTAAAAACAGCTATTCCTGACGATAAATTCTACACCAATGAGTTTATTGAGGCAGCTAACGATTGGGAGCGCAGTGAAGTAGAGCAGGATGCAAAAGATTATGAAATGGTAACAAAGTAGGCAGGTCTTTCTAAACGGGGAGGCCTGGCAGGCAGAATTCTTTGTAAAAGGAGGTTTTAAAGCTTGAAATTACGTGATGTGGTAAAAGAATTTATGCTGCTTCCTGCAGCGTCCGGATATGAGAAAAAAATGGCATATGCAATGAAATCTCATTTAGAGGCCTGTGCTGATCAGGTAGAAATAGACAGGGCAGGTAATGTAATCGGAAAATTTGCAGGCACAGACAGTCTGGCCCCCCGGATTATGATATTTGCCCATATGGATCAGCTGGGGTTTATAGTGCGGAAAATAGAGAAGGACGGCTTTATTCAAGTAGACAGAATGGGAGGAATCCCGGAAAAAGTGCTTCCTGCCCTAAAGCTTTCAATCGCAGGAATTGACGGGGAATATACAACAGGAGTGATCGGCGTTAAATCTCATCATCAGGCTACGGCAGAAGAAAAATATAAGGTGGATTTAGTTACCAGTCTGCTTATTGATATTGGAGCATCCTCTGCAGATCAGGTAAAGGCGGCGGGAATCAGAGTAGGCTGTCCTGCAATATACCAGCCGAATTTTACGGAACTAATGAATCATCATGTGTGCGGCACTGCAGTGGACAACAGATGCGGCTGCGCCGCCCTGGTGTCAATAGGAGAACAGCTAAAAGGAATAAAGCATAAGTCAGATATTTATTTAGTGGGTACTGTATGGGAAGAGTTTAATATAAGAGGCGCTGTATTTGCGGCAAGGAAGGTGAAACCAGATTTAGCCATTTGTATGGACGTAACAATGAGCGGAGACACGTCTGACCTTTCCGGAAAGTATGATATCGGCCTGGGGAGGGGAGCAGCAGTAGGAATGTATAATTTCCATGGAAGAGGAACATTAAACGGGTGTATTGGACATCAGGGATTATACAGGCTTGCCTTAAAATGTGCAGAACAAAATCAGATTCCTCTCCAGGAATTTGCCACATTAGGTATGCTGACAGATGCCGCTTATGTTCAGATGGAAGGAAATTATATTGGATGTATAGATATGGGATTTCCGGCCCGGTATACGCATACTCCCTCAGAGTGCGCCGACCTTTCTGACGTACAGCATTTAGCTGATCTTGTAACAATTATGGCTTCTGAAATTGATGCAGCCTTTCCTGTAGGACGGTTTTAAGAAAAATTCATAAAAACAGCATAAAGGAGACAAAACTATGGAATGGATTAAGGGGATGTTTGGCACTAAAAAACCGATTATTGCTATGTGTCATCTGCAGGCTATGCCGGGAGATCCAGGATACAATGAAGAAAAGGGAATGGATTATGTAATTGAGATGGCAAGGCACGATTTAAAAGCCCTTCAGGACGGAGGCGTTGATGCAGTTATGTTTTCCAATGAGTTCAGCCTTCCCTATTTAACACAAGTAAAAACTGTGACAACAGCGGCAATGGCCAATGTAATCGGAGAATTAAAGTCAGAAATAAAAATACCTTACGGCGTAAATGTACTTTGGGACCCTATTGCCTCTATCGACCTGGCGGCGGCCACAGGGGCATTATTTATCCGGGAGATTATGTCAGGCGTTTACGCCAGCGACTTTGGGCTTTGGAATACTAACCCAGGGGCAGTAGCCAGACACAAGGCAGAGGTAAACAGAAAAGACGTAAAATTATTTTTTAATATTGTTCCTGAAGCGGCAAAATATTTGGCGGACAGAGATATTACTGAAATTGCAAAAACTACAGTATTTAATCACCATCCTGACGCCTTATGTGTGTCGGGAATGACGGCGGGAGCTGAGACGGATTCTCAGATTTTGTGCAAAGTAAAAAATACAGTTCCTGATACAGCTGTTTTCTGCAATACAGGATGCAGACTGGAAAATATTGAAAAGCAGCTTACATACGCAGACGGGGCGGTAGTGGGAACTACTTTTAAGGAAGACGGAAAATTTGAAAACTGTGTAGATGAAAGCAGAGTAAAGGAATTTATGGATAAAGTAAAGAGAATCCGCTGAGCATACCTGGAAAGGAGGAGGAATTTTGTACTCAACTGAAGAAATGAAAAAAATTGCAGCCACTGCCAGATATGACACTTTAAAAGCAATTTATACTGTAGGCTCCGGCCATCCGGGAGGCTGTCTGTCAGCAGTGGATATATTTACAGTGTTATATTTTCATACTATGAATCTTGATCCGGAAAATCCGTCCTGGGAGGACAGAGACAGATTTCTTCTAAGTAAAGGCCATGGAGCCCCGGCTCTCTATGCAGTTATGGCTCAAAGGGGATATTTTGACATTAAGCATTTGCTGAAAATCAGACTGGGAGACGGAATGCTTCAGGCCACGCCTAATTTAAAGGTACCGGGAGGGGAAAGTGTATCAGGGTCCTTAGGACAAAATATGTCTATTGCCATTGGAGTTGCACTGGCGGGAAAGGCAGATAAGAAAAATTATAAAACATATGTAATGGTAGGGGACGGAGAGCTGGAGGAAGGCCAGAACTGGGAGGCGGCTATGCTGGCGCCTGCTATGAAGCTGGGAAATCTGGTGGCCATACTGGACTATAACCGTGTACAGATGTGCGGCACAGTAGATGAGATTGTGCCTTTAGGAAATGTAGCAGATAAGTTTAAGTCCTTTGGATGGAATGTAGTGGAAACAGACGGCCATGATATAGAAGCTTTGGTAAACACCTTTGACTCTATTCCCAATCAGCCTGAGGGAACTCCTACAATGGTTATTGCTCACACAGTAAAGGGCAAAGGTATTTCCTTTATGGAGGGAAAAGCTGCCTGGCATGGGGGAGCGCCTTCCAAAGAACAGTGGGAGCAGATTGAAAAAGAATTGGAAGGAGGAACCTTATGATAGCAAACAGAGTTGCTTTTAGTGAAACCTTGGCGCAGCTGGCAGAAGAAAGAGAAGAAATTTTTATTCTGGACGCAGACGCATGTAAATCTACAGGTACCCTGGTATGCCGGGACAAGGCGCCCTCTAAGTTTATTCAATGCGGCATTGCAGAACAGAACATGATGGGAATTGCAGCCGGCCTGGCCTATACGGGAAAGATTCCTTTTGCCGCCACGTTTGCAGTATTTACCTGTATGAGAGCGGTGGAACAGGTGAGAAATGCTATTTGTTATGCCAACGCCAATGCAAAAATTATTGGAACCCATGCAGGGCTGGAAACAGGAGGAGATGGGGGAACCCATCAGGCTATTGAAGATATATCTATTATGAGAGCCCTTCCTAATATGACTGTGGTAGTGCCGTCCACCCCTAATAATACGAGACAGCTGACAAAGGCAATTGCAGATCATAACGGCCCTTGCTATATGCGGCTGGGGAAGGAACCTGCTGAAGAATTATATCAGGACAGGGAGGAATTTTTTATAGGAGGAAGCCGGCTTTTAAGGGACGGAAAAGACGTGACCATTATTGCCTGCGGAAGTATGGTGTGGAGAGCTGTAAAGGCAGGAAAAATCCTGGAAGAGCAGGGTATAGATGCCAGAATTATTGACATGTATTCTATAAAGCCTATTGATAAAGAAGCCATTATAAAAGCAGCCCTGGAAACAAAAGGAATTGTCACAGTGGAGGACCACAACGTTTTAGGAGGCCTGGGAGGAGCTGTGGCTGAAGTGCTGACAGAAAACGCTCCGGCCAGAGAAAAAAGGCTGGGACTTCAGGATGTATACGGCCGTTCCGGGACGCCTTCAGAATTATATAAAATGTATCATTTAACGCCTGAGGATATTGCAGAAGAGGTGAAGGCCTTCTTATGAGAATTATTCCTTCTATTGCTTCGGCAGGTATGTTAAATATTGAATCAACTTTAAAAAAGCTGGGGGAAGCAGGGACGCTTCACATAGATATTGAGGACGGAAATTTTATTCCCAATATTACATTTGGAATGAAAACCGTAAAAGAAATCAGCAAAGCTACAAAGCTGTCCTTAAATGCACATTTAATGGTAACAAATCCATTGGCATACATAAAACCCTTGGCAGAATGCGGAGTAAAGGAGGCTGCTTTTCATCTGGAAAGCAGCCCTTATCCTTTAGAGGTAATCAGAGAAATAAAAAAACATGGTATGAAAGCAGGTCTTGCCTTTAATTTTTCCACCCCTGTTTTTCATGGAGAACCTTTTATGGAAGATCTGGATTTCCTTTTAATAATGACCTCAGAGCCGGACGGAGAAAATCAAAGCTTTAGAAAAAGCAGTTTAAAAAGGATTTATCAGGCAAGGCAGCTTGCAGGGACAGAAAAATCAGTGTGGGTAGACGGAGGAATTGGAGAAAAGGAGCTTTTTATGGTTTGTCAGGCAGGGGCGGACACTACCGTTATGGGAAGAGCTGTTGTTCAGGCAAAGCAGCCCAAAGAGCGGCTTTCTTACTTTCATATGATGATGAGTAATAAGCAGGAAGAAGACTAAAGGAGGGGAAAATATGAAGTTAAGCTATCAGGTAGCGGCCCCGGATGTGAAGGAAGGGCCGGGCGTTACCGCATATCAGGGAGACATAGAAAGGTCCTTTGAACGGTTAAAGGAAACAGGATATGAAGGCGCTGAGCTGATGGTATGTAATCCTAAAAGCTTTGACTGGGAAAAAATCAGAGAGTTAAGCCAAAAATATAAGCTGGAAATTCCTATGATCTGTACAGGAGAGGTATTTGGGCAGGACGGACTGACATTCAGCGATACAGATAATAAAAGGCGGGACGAGGCTATTTTAAGGGCTATGGCGGCTGTAGATTTAGCTCAGTTTTTAGGAGCTCAGATCAATGTGGGAAGACTGCGGGGCGGGTATATGTTCGGTCAGGATGACAAGGAGTGTATTGCCAGGTCTGTTGATGGTCTTTCTCAGGTAGCGTCTTATGCAGGGGAGAAAAAGGTTTATATGGCTTTGGAACCGGTAAATCCTATTGCCAGCAATTTTATTAATACTACCCAGGAAGGACTGGAAATGCTGGAGATTATTAAAAAGCCTTACTGCAGCTTAATGCTGGACAGCAACCATATGTTTATCAGCGATCTGAATATGTTTTACAGTATCCGGCAGGCAAAGGGGAAATTTACGTATGTACACCTGGCGGACAGCAACAGGCTGTATCCAGGCAATTGTAAACTGGACTTTTCCACCTTTATTCAAACATTAAAAGAAACAGGATACGACGGCTGGGTCAGCGTAGAAGTGTTCCAGAGGCCTGATCAGGATACGGCCTTAGAAAAAAGTTTTGAATATTTAAACAGGCTGATTTCGTAATTTAAAAACATCCTGAAAGAGACTAAAGAGAAGAGGTAATTAGGCGAAACGCTTGTAAAATCCAGGTTTTTCCTGTATATTGATAGTAAGTACAGATTGAAGAGAGCGGAGAGATAAAATATGTTGTCTGCAGAAAGATATGAAAAAATAAAAGCATATATGTATGAAAACAAATATGCAAATATTAATGAGCTGGCTGTACTATTCAACTCTTCAGTACCCACCATACGCCGCTGCTTAAAACAACTGGAAAAAGAGAAAGTAGTGGAAAGTGTAAGAGGCGGAGCGATTCTTGTTTCCTCTGACGACACTACATTTGAGCAGCCTTATCAGGTAAAGAGAAAACAGCATACAGGAGAGAAGTCCAGGATTGCGGCCGAAGCCTGCCGTCATATTAATTCTAACAGCAGTATTTTTTTAGACTCCAGCACAACAGTCCATGAAATGATACCATTTATGAAAGAGATAAAGGAGCTGACAGTCTGCACAAACGATGTAATGATTGCAGGTACTTTAACCTCCAGTTCCGGATATGCAGTAATGGTAGTGGGCGGTATGCTGCGCAGCGGCTACTATACCCTGACAGGCAACTTTGCAGAGGAGACTATGAACCAAATCCATGTAGACTGCACATTTATGAGCGCAGATGCAGTGTCTGACACAGGAAGCTTTATGATCACCAATTCTGAGGAACTGGGAATTAAAAGAGCAATATTTAATAATGCCAGCAAAAGAATTATGCTGTGCGACCACTCTAAGTTTGGCTGTACTGCATTTGTAAATATGTGGAACTATGAAAAGGTAGATCTTGTTATTACAGGAAAAGAATTAAGTGATGATAAATTTAAATATTATACTGATTTAGGGCTAAACATAGTGCGGGTTTAAGGTGTGCTGCCATGATCCTGAGATAGTTTGATTAAAGTGGAGCAAAGAACCTCTGCGCCTAAAGTGCAGTCGGTTTGACTGCTCCATTCTTCTTTGCAGAAGCTAAGGCCTCCTTTGGAGCGGACAAAGATCATTCCCATGGGACAAAAAGAGCCGAATCTGGTGCTGTCATGGCCGGCCATGCTGGCAATATAATAAGGCGAAATATTATTTTCAATTACAGAGTCCTTAATGGCAGACTGAACCAGCTGACTGCAGGACACCCAGTTATTTCCTGCACTGAAAGGATAAAATTCCATATCTACCCCTCTGCGGCTGCAGATTTCCTGGCCTACTTGGCAGGATTTTCTAATAATGCTGTCCCGAACCTGGGCAGACTCATCCCTTACATCTACAGTAAACTCCACTAAACCGGGAACTGTATTCACACTGCCGGGCAGCACCTCCACACAACCAATAGTAATTACTGATGTTTTTTTCTGTCTCGCTGTTTTCTCCAGCTCCAGCATCACCTCAGCGGCTGCCATGAGAGCGTCGTGGCGGTCCTCCATTTTAACAGTGCCTCCGTGAGACGACTGGCCAGTAAAAATAAACTTACCTCTTAGCTGAGACTGAATTCCCGTAACAATTCCCACTGGCATTCCCGCCCGCTCTAAAACACGTCCCTGTTCAATGTGAAGCTCTACAAATGCCTTGGCATACCCCTCAGGAAGCCTGGCCTCCCACACTTTTTCCGGGTTAATTGTAAGCCGTCTTAAAGCTTCCTCAATAGTTACCCCCTGTTTGTCGATGCAAAGAAGGGTGTCCCTTTTCTTCTGGCCTACCATAAAACCTGAACCACAGTAGGAACCGCTGAAGCGGACGCCCTCCTGATCCCGGAATACACATACTTCAATGGGATGTTTATGAGGAATATTCAATTTTTTAATGGCAGATACAGCTTCAATGCCCCCTAAAACACCTAATCGTCCGTCGAAAATACCGCCGCCGTACACACTGTCCACATGAGAGCCGGTCATAACCACAGAGGCGGCAGGATCTGCGCCCTCCAGACGGCCGATTAAATTGCCGGCCTGATCATATCTTACCTGCAGCCCGGCTTTTTCCATGTAATGCTCCACCATTTTTAAGGTAGTCATCTCTATAGTTGTAAGAGCCAGACAATAAAGGCCGCCGTCCTCCCTCTGGCCGATTTGCCCTAATTCGTAAATACGTTTATAAAGTCTGTTTCCGTCAATCATTTGTTATTCTGCTGTCTCCCTTTTCCAGATTCTTTAATAACTCCCACGCAGATAGTTCCAGATACAAAGAATATCCGCAGTCTGATAAATCGGCGCTGACAAAAAGCAGCTGGCTGATTTTTTCTAGTCTCTGGCGCATAGTATTTCTGTGTATAAACAACTTTTCTGAAGCTGTGGAAATATTAAAGTGACTGTCATAATATTCCTTTAAGGTTTCAGTTAAATCAGTGTGATTCTTATTATCATAGTCCACTAAAATTCTAATTCTATTTCTGCATATATCTATTAATTCATCTCTGGAAAGTCTGGAAAGAACATGATAAACCCAGGCGTCCTCATACTGAAAAACCTGTTCCCTGTTTTTAATTTTCCTTCTCATCTCCAAAGCTTCCATACTTTCTGAAAATGCAGTTCTGATAGTAGAAACGCCTTTATGGCATCTGCTGATTCCGGCTGATATATAAATTTGGTCTGCCTGACATTGCTCTGTAAATAAAGAGGCAGATCTGTAGGCCGCCTTTTGGGCCTGAATGGGGCTGGTATTGTTTTTAAATAGTAAAAATGCAGCTGTAATATTTGTACCTGCGCAAAGATAGGACAGCACAGTATCTCCCCATTCCCTAGCTATCAGCTGGCTGAAGGAGGTTTTCATTTTCTCCTTTGCATAGCTGCTTTTTGTATGGTTCGTCTGGAAGATAATACATACTCTTTGATACTGGTAAGGGAACCCGTAAATATTACATAGTTTAATAATCTCCATCTCTCCCTTTTGCGTATCTTCTCTTAAAAAATCCAGAAAAAAGTCATGGCTGCTTTGCTGGCGCACATTGTCGCCTCTGGCCAGTTCCAGAGCGATAATAGGGCTGCTTTTTTGTATAAGCTTCTGCAGCCAGGGTTCCAGCTTTCCCTGATCTATGGGAATACAAATAAATCCATGGTAGTCGGGAATAGGACATACGAGAAAACGGTATGGGCTGTCGTCAATATTAAAGTTGCAATATCGGAAAATAGAGCTGTCGTTTTTGCCGCTGCCAGTGAAAAAATTGCTGTTCCATACAGGCTCCAGTCTAGTGTTAATTCCTTTTTGAAATACGCTGCTGTATTCATCGGAAGTGTAAAGGGAGATAATATTATATTGAAAATCTGTTATTAAAACAGTATAGCCTATATCTGCAAAAATTTTCTTAACCATTTCATCTAAACCCTGGTGATGAAAAAATAAGGCGCTTAATCCTTCTATAAATATATCTTCTGACTGGGCATCAGAAAGGGACTGCTGGAATAAGTGGTAATACACAGATTTGCTGATCTGGGAAAAGGAGTAGTAAAATGGAATATCAAGTAAAGGCAGCTGCTGTTTTTCAGCTTCATCTATCATGGCCTGAGGAATTTCTTTTAAAAATTCTCTTGTCTTTATACCCAGAGCAGAACAGCCGCATTCTTTTAACTCTACAACAACGCGTCTTTGCAGAGGCTCATCGTTTTGAAACATAATCCCGCTGGTAATAACAAGCTCCTGTTTTTTAACCCATCTGATAGATTCTGCAGTTTCCATCACGCTGCAGCCGGACACCGGAGTATCTAAAAGACTTTCAGCTGCAGCGCAGGAAATACTATTTAATTCAGGCAATGAAATAAGTTGGCGCACTGTAAGCATAGGAAACCTCTTGTTAGAAAAATTATTTTTCTATTAATTCAAGCTTTGTTTCCTGATGGCCCTCAATATGAACCTTCTTTCCGAATTCCTCCAGGTTCTCTAATCCGGATTCAATAGTTAAAACGTGGTTTCCTGATAAATTGCCGTTGCCGCAGGAAAATGCATTAGGTCCCCAGGCAAAGTAAAGCTCTCCGCCCATTTGCAGGTCCGGCTGGTTGCCGGGGTACAAAAGCACTTCTCCCTTGGAAGGAAAGCGAATGGGACTGCCTTCATAAGGCACAGACCAGGCCCTGTCCTGAAGTCTGAAAAAGCAGGCGTTGCCGCTCCAGGACACGTGAATCATAGAATCTGTCCAGGGAAGCATGGATAAAAGCCAGCGGCAGGATTCTGGTGATTTTTCTTCTTCCAGTCTTGCAATAAATGTGTATGCTCCAGATGTAATTTTAATCTTTTTCATAATAATCTCCTTTATTTTATATTTTTTGGCTGAGCTTCAACATAGTTCTGAATAATATATCTGTTCCTGCCTGACAATCTTCAGGGGAGCTGTATTCTGCCCCGTTGTGGCTAAGTCCGTCCTTAGATCTTATGAAAATCATACCCATAGGGCAGAAGTCTACAAATGAACCGGAGTCGTGGCCGGCGCCGCTTGGCATACGGTATACAGGATATCCTGCTTCTTCACAGGACTGGGCGATAAGCTCCTGGATTTCCTCTGCACATGGCTTCATCTGAAGATCCTTAGATAAAACAGTGAATTTCCACTCTAAGCCTCTCCGCCTGCAGATCTCGCCAATGCGCGCATTAATTTTCTCTAAGAGAGCGTCTCTTACTTCCAGCTTCTGATGACGAATATCCAAACTGAATTTTGCTTTTCCAGGAACAATATTTACGCCGCCTGGCTCTACAGTAATCTGCCCTACAGTAGCTACGCACTGACCTTCTTTGGCAGTTTCATCTTCAATGGCTAGAACCGCTTCAGAAGCTGCGCATAAAGCGTCTTTTCTTAAAGGAAGAGGAGTAGTTCCAGCATGAGACGCCTGGCCTGTAATCACATACTCGCCTCTGATCTGGGTGCATATTCCAGTAACAACTCCTACAGCCAACCCTTTGCTTTCCAGCACGGCGCCCTGTTCAATATGTAATTCTAAATGAGCTTTTGCATAGCCTTTAGGAAGGGCGGCCTCTGTTACATGGTCAGGATCAATACCGCAGGCCTTTAAAGCCTCCCTGACAGAGATTCCGTCTCTGTCCACGTGGTCTAAAATTCCAGGGAGAGGACGTCCTGTGCGGAACCTGGCTCCTGAGTAGGAGCCTAAAAATCTGGTGCCCTCCTCATCTCTGTATGCCACTACCTCAATAGGGCATTCTGTCTGAATGTTATTTTCATTCATTACCTGGACGGCCTCAATCCCTCCAATCACTCCAAGCCTTCCGTCAAAAATGCCGCCGCCGTAAACGGTGTCAATGTGAGATCCGGTCATTACAACAGGAGCGTTAGGGTTGGCGCCCTCCCTTCTGCCCATCAGATTTCCGGCAGCATCTGTTTTTACTGTCATTCCAGCCTCCAGCATATACTGTTTAACTAGCTTATGGGCCTTATTTTCTTCCTCTGAAAGAGCCATACAATAAATACCGTCTTCCTTTTTTCCTATTTCTCCCAGCTCAGTCAGTCTTTTAAAAATACGTTCTTTGTTCACTGTCATAAAATCATAACTCCTTTATTAAAATTATGCAATATAATCTACAGTTTTAACTTCATTGAAAACATCCCTGTCAAGCTCGCCTTCTGCATTGGCAACCAACATGGCTATAATAATATCTGCGTCTACATTTAACAAAGTACGGAACATTCCTGAGAACCAGTCAATAGCCAGAAGCAGGCCGATAGCTTCAACAGGAAGTCCCAGAGAGGTGGCGAGGAAAGTCATAGTAACTACAGCGCCGCCTGGTACAGTAATAGTTCCCAGACACAACATAATAGCCAGGCAGACAGCCATAATGATCTGAGGAGTTGTCAAGGTTACATTACATGCCTGACTTAAAAAACAGACATAACAAAGATCGCAGAGAGCTGCTCCGTTGCTGTTCATGGACATTGTTATAGGACCTACAAAGTCAGATATGCGGCGGCTGACGCCGAATTTAGTTACAGAGTCTTCCATTTTAGTAGGCAGACAAATAGCAGAGGAAGTAGTAGTCATTGCCAGCATAGATACTTTCAGAAATTTCTTTGGCATGGCAAGAGGATTAACCTTGCAGCGGAATCCTGCCAGAGGAAGATATACGATCAGCATAATTAAATCTCCAATAGCAAGACAGGCTAAAAACTTTATCATAGGAAGTACTACTTTAAAGCCAATAGCTCCGGATATATTGGCAAGGAGACAGAACACGCCTATAGGAGCCAGCTTCATAACCATTTTAATAATGTTCAGCACCACTCCGTTTATACCTTTCAGCCAGCGGAGAATAATATCGTCCCCAGAGGTGGAAGTATAAACGCTGCATGCCAGACCAAAAATAATTGCGAAAATAATACACGGAACCATATTTCCGGCAGCCATGGATGCAATAATATTAGTAGAAAAGAATCCTAAAAGAGTATCCTGGAAGCTTCCGGACATAGCCACCTCACTGACCTCTGTAGGATTTACAATTGTAATACCTACGCCAGGTTTTATAATCTGACATAAAACATAACCTAAAACTGCGGCAAAAAGAGTAAAAATAAAAATCCATTTAAAGGTGTGGAACCCCATTTTTCCCACGCTTTTTCCCTGCTGTGAGCCAATAGCCACTGCTACGGCGGACATTACAAGAATCACTACAGACATTTGAATCAGGCGCATAAAAATATCGCCTATAAACTTTAAGTTTGCAGCCCAGGGACCCACTACAGAGCCAAAAACAATACCCCCTATGGTAGCAATTAAAATCTGCGTTGTCATAGACAACTTTTTCTTACTGCTTTTTTCTGTTCCCATATACATCCTCCTATTATTTGCTTCAGGCATGAAACGCCTGAGTATTGGCAGTAACGCTGCCAACGTCTTTTTGATAGTTTTAGTGTAATTCATTTCGCTTTGTTCTACAGTGTTGTTTGTGCTGAAAGTAACCTGTTATATATAGACTTTTTGCACATAATCACGTATAGTATTTACAAGAAACAGCTCCAAGTTAAAGAGGCGGGAGGGGAAGATAGAAAAGATATAGGGGCAAAATACACAAAAAACATTATATTTCTTATATAAAAATTTAATATTCTTATAATTGATATTTTTTTAACGTGATGGTATAATTGAATCGTTAAATAAATAACGAAGAAGTTACAATAGTGTTAATAATAAATCTCAGGAGGGTAAATCATGGCAAAGGGAAAAGAAGTACAGGTACCGGAAATCATTGACAGCGTGGACGCATTAATCGCGAAAATGAATGCAATGAGAGAGGCACAGAAGGTTTTTGCTACCTACACACAGGAGCAGGTGGACAAAATCTTTTTTGAAGCAGCAAAGGCGGCAAACCAGATGAGAATTCCGCTGGCTAAAATGGCTGTTGAAGAGACAGGCATGGGCGTAGTGGAAGATAAGGTTATTAAAAATAACTATGCTGCAGAATACATTTACAACGCTTATAAGCATACAAAAACATGCGGCGTAGTAGAAGAAGACAAAGCATTTGGAATTAAGAAAATTGCAGAGCCAATCGGCCTTATTGCAGCAGTTATTCCTACAACTAACCCGACTTCAACAGCAATCTTTAAAACTCTGATTGCTTTAAAAACCAGAAACGCAATTATCATTTCCCCACATCCACGTGCAAAGGGCTGTACAATTGCAGCTGCTAAAATTGTTTTAGACGCAGCAGTAAAAGCAGGAGCTCCTGAGGGCATTATCGGATGGATTGACGTTCCTTCTCTGGACTTAACAAATGAGGTTATGAGAGGCGCAGACACAATTCTGGCTACAGGCGGTCCCGGCATGGTTAAGGCTGCTTACTCTTCAGGCAAACCTGCATTAGGCGTTGGCGCCGGTAATACACCTGTTATTATTGACGATACAGCAGACGTTAAGATGGCTGTAAACTCTATTATTCATTCTAAGACATTTGACAACGGAATGATCTGTGCTTCTGAGCAGTCTGTAACAGTTCTGGAGCCAATTTATAATGAAGTGAAAAAGGAATTTGAGACAAGAGGCTGCTACTTCTTAAAAGGCGACGAGTTAGATAAGGTGCGCAAGACCATCCTGATCAACGGCGCGTTAAACGCTAAAATCGTAGGACAGTCTGCTCACACAATCGCTGCTTTAGCAGGAGTGGATGTTCCTGTAGATACAAAAATTATTATCGGCGAAGTAGAATCCGTAGATATTTCTGAAGAGTTTGCCCATGAGAAATTATCCCCAGTACTGGCTATGTACAAGGCAAAAACATTTGACGAGGCAATCGTAAAAGCAGAAAGATTAGTTGCAGACGGCGGCTACGGCCATACAGCTTCTCTCTATGTAAATGTAAATGAGCAGGAGAAAATGGCTAAACATGCAGCGGCTATGAAGACCTGCCGTATTCTTGTAAATACACCATCCTCCCACGGCGGAATCGGTGATCTGTACAACTTTAAATTAGCTCCATCTCTGACTCTAGGATGCGGTTCCTGGGGCGGCAACTCTGTTTCCGAGAACGTTGGCGTTAAACACTTATTAAACATTAAGACAGTTGCAGAGAGGAGAGAAAACATGCTGTGGTTAAGGACTCCTGAAAAGGTATACTTTAAGAAAGGCTGTATGCCTGTAGCATTAAATGAATTAAGGGACGTTTTAGGCAAGAAGAGAGCGTTCCTTGTAACAGACAGCTTCCTTTACATGAACGGTTATACAAAGCCAATTACAGATAAATTAGATGAGCTTGGCATTGTTTACACTGTATTCTCCAACGTTCAGCCAGATCCTACACTTGCAAACGCACAGGAAGGCGCTAAGGCAATGACAGCATTCCAGCCAGACGTAATTTTAGCTCTGGGCGGCGGTTCTGCAATGGACGCAGGAAAGATTATGTGGGTAATGTACGAGCATCCGGAAGTAGATTTTCAGGATATGGCAATGCGTTTCATTGATATCAGAAAACGTGTTTATACATTCCCTAAGATGGGCGAGAAGGCATACTTTGTAGCTATTCCAACATCTTCAGGTACAGGATCTGAGGTAACTCCATTCGCGGTTATTACAGATCAGGAAACAGGAGTAAAATATCCTCTGGCTGACTATGAGCTGCTTCCAAACATGGCAATCGTAGATACAGATAATATGATGAGCCAGCCAAAAGGACTGACAAGCGCATCCGGCGTGGACGTTCTTACACATGCATTAGAGGCATATGCTTCTGTAATGGCAACAGATTATACAGATGGTCTTGCATTAAAAGCAATGAAAAATGTATTCGATTATCTGCCTACATGTTATAATGATGGTACAAACGCTATTGCCCGTGAGAAAATGGCTGACGCTTCCTGCATGGCAGGTATGGCATTTGCAAATGCATTCTTAGGCGTGTGTCACTCCATGGCACATAAACTGGGCGCTTTCCACCATCTGCCACACGGTATTGCAAATGCGCTGTTAATCTCTTTAGTTGTAGAATTTAACTCCGCTGAGTGCCCAAGAAAGATGGGAACATTCTCCCAGTACCAGTATCCTCATACAATGGCAAGATATGCTGAGTGCGCTAGATTCTGCGGCATCCAGGCTAAGAACGACGAAGAGGCAGTAAAGAAGCTTATTGAGAAGATTGAAGAATTAAAGAAAGCAGTAGGCGTTAAGAGCTGCATTAAGGATTACGGCGTAGATGAGAAATATTTCCTGGATACTCTGGACAACATGGTTGAGCAGGCGTTTGATGATCAGTGTACAGGCGCTAACCCAAGATATCCTCTGATGAGCGAGATTAAGGAAATGTACCTGAAAGCTTACTATGGCAAATAAATAGGAGAAGGGAAAGGAGATTGTAACATGAAGACAGATAAAATTTTGGCAACACGTACCCATAAGGTTATCTATCAGATCGGCGACAAGTCATGGAAGGTATTTGATGCAAACTTTCCAAAAACAGATGTATTAAACGAGGCTTTAAATCAGGCCAGAGTGGAAGAGACAGGGCTGCCGATTCCAAAAGTTCACGGGGTTACAGTAACAGAGGACGGAAACTGGGCGATTATTTCCGACTACATTGAGGGGGATACATTAGCTTCTCTTATGGAGAAGCATCCTGAAAATCTGGAGAAGTATATGGATGATTTCGTTACTCTGCAGATGGAAGTGCACAGCAAAAAAGCTCCTTTGTTAAATAAGTTAAAAGATAAATGGGATACAAAAATTTCCGACTCTAAGGCAATTAACGCTACTACACGTTATGAACTGCGCACAAGACTGAGCAGTATGCCAAAACACTACAAGGTACTTCATGGAGACTTCAACCCAAGTAATATTATTGTAGATAAAGAAGGCAAGTTTCATATTCTGGACTGGTCTCACGCTACACAGGGCAACGCCTCAGCAGACGCAGCTACCACATACCTTCTGTTTGCTTTACAGGATATGAAGATGGCAGACATGTATCTGGATAAGTTCTGCGAGAAGAGCGACACTGCAAAACAGTACGTACAGCGCTGGATGCCAATTACAGCTGCCTCCAGACTTATGAAAGCGATTCCTGAAGAAAAGGAAATGCTGGAGAAATGGCTGGACGTAGTAGAATATGAGTAAAAAATAGTTAAGCGTTAAAACGCGAAATTACTTACTGCCCAAATGAGAGGGGCCTGCTGCAGATTTTTGCGGCAGGCCCTATTTTCTTAGCTCTTTGCATTTTTCTTTATATGTGCTATAATGCGGATATTATGAAGACTTTTATTATACTTGATTTAGAATGGAACCAAAGTCCAAGCGGCAAAGAAGGGACTGTAGAGCATCTGCCTTTTGAGATCATTGAGATCGGCGCAGTAAAGCTGGATGGGAATTTTAGAATGATGTCTGAGTTCAGACGTCTTGTAAGGCCTATTATTTACACAGAGCTCCACTATAAAATTCTGGAAGTAGTTCACACAGACATGGAAGAGCTTCAGGAAAGGGGATCATATTTTCCGGATGCATTTGAAGATTTCAGAGAGTGGTGCGGAGATGATTTTGTATTCTGTATCTGGGGGTCCATGGATTTGACGGAGCTTCAGAGGAATCTGGCATATTTCCATATGGGCGATCCGCTGCCCAAGCCTTTGCTGTATTACGACATACAAAAATTATATAGTTTATTATACAAGGACGGGAAAGAGAAAGTATCCTTAGACACAGCTGTTCAGGAGCTGGGGATTACTCAGGACAGACCGTTTCATCAGGCTATGGATGATGCTTATTACACAGGGCGCGTAATGGGCAGAATGGACTGGAAAAAGGTGGAACCGTTTATTTCCGTAGATTATTACCGGCCTCCCAAAAACAGAGAAGAGGAGATTACTCTGAAATTTCCGGGATACACAAAGTTTGTTTCTAAAGCCTTTGACACAAAGGAGGAGGCTTTGGTGGACAAAAAGGTAAGCGATATGATCTGCGGACAGTGCAGAAGGATGCTTCACAAAAAAATCCGCTGGTTTCAGGCCGGTCAGAAAATATATTTATGTTTGGCAGTATGTCCGGAGCACGGTTTGGTAAAGGGAAAAATCAGGATCAAAAAGGCTGAGGACGGCAGTACCTTTATTGTAAAGACCATGAAGCCAATAAATGAAGAGCAGGCGGAGGAAATTATCGCCAAAAGAGAAGAAAGCAGAAAAAAACGTCAGAAAAGAAATCTGACAAAGAAAAACGCAGGCACGTAAGTGCCTAAAATTCAGGCACTAAGTGTTCATAACAAAGAAATATTAGGTATAAAAAGAGAAGACTTTAAAATCTTTTAGCCGTAACGCTTATTTAGATTTTTCGTCTTCTCTTTTTTATTTCACTCGTTCCTCGTTCCATAAAAACTACGGGAACCCCAAACTTCGCTATGGCGAACTTTGGGTAGCAAATAGTTTCGCGCTTTGCGCTTAACTATTTTTTATTGTTATGAGCACGTTTTACTTCTTTCTGCTGATAAATTTACCGTGACAAGGACTGCCGGTTACCTGGCCGTCTTTTGCGGCGATTTGCCCTCTGACTACAGTCATTACAGGCCATCCTTTAAAACGGCGGTTCATATATGGGGATCAGGGACATTTGGAGCGAATGGTTTCTTTTGTAAAGTCCTTTTCTAAATCCAGATCCACAATAGTTAAATCAGCGTGATTTCCCACAGCTATTTCCCCCTTAAAAGGAAGATTATAAATGCGGGCCGGATTATAGCTGGTCATTCTTACAACATCTTCTAAAGTTAGACGGCCTTCGTTTACCCCCTGAAGAAATACTGGAAGCTCTGCCTCCAGGCCAGGTATACCATTAGGAGCTTTCCAGATATTATCCATTCCCACTTCCTTTTCAGCTACAGTAAAAGGGGAGTGGTCAGAGCCAATAGAGTCCACATATCCTTTTCCAATTAAATCCCACATCCGCTGTCTGTTGTCCTCCTCATGCATAACAGGAGTAAATTTCAGGTAAGGTCCCTGCTTTACAAAATCGTCTGTTGTAAATGTAAAATACTGAGGACAGCTTTCCGCCCATACTTTTACACCGTTTTCTTTGGCCCGGCGGATTTCCAAAAGCCCTTCTGCTGTGGAAACGTGAGGAATCATTACCTTAGCTCCGGTCTGCTGTGCAAAGAATAAGGCTCTGCGTATTGCCTCCACCTCCCCAAAGCCGGGGCGGCTGTGGTTAAAGGACAGCCTGTCAGTGCGCCCGGCGGCCTTCATCCTGTCCTCATTCATTTTAATAATCTCATCATTTTCGCAGTGAATAATAACAACAGCATCTTCCTGGCTGGCCAGTTCTAAAGTCTCGTACAAGGTTCTGTCTGTTACAAAGCCCATATTTGCAGATGCATAGCACATAAATACCTTTATAGCAGTGATGCCGCTTTCTCTCCAAAGTTTTCTGGCATGTGGAAAGCTGGCTGCATCCAGCCCTCCGTGAATCCCGTAATCTACATAAGCCCTGTTTTCATAAGCCTTCAGATTTTTCTGAAATGCTTCTAAAGTAAATACTAAGGGGTCATTGGTAGGCATTAATATAACAGTAGTAATACCTCCGGCGGCGCAGGCCGCAGTTCCGTGAAGCATGTCCTCCCTGTCTGTGTGTCCTGGGTCTTCAAAATGCACATGAGCATCAATCATGCCGGGAAGAATATATTTACCAGATAAGTCTATTACCTCTTTGGCCTCAGGCTGTGCTTTGGGAGATAAAATGTGAGTGATAAATTCCCCTGTTACGCCAATATTTGCCGGAAAACGGGAGTCCTTAGTAACAACAATTCCATTAATAAATAATTTGTCCAGCATATGACCATTGCATCCTTTTTATTTTTCAAAAATAGTGCCTTTATTAAATTGCGGGCTTAAATTTGTATATTTGGTAAGAAGATAGTAAACAAGAGCAGTAGGGATTAAGCTTACAAACCAGGATACATTTATGAAAATTAAACCAATAACAGCGCCGCAGGTAATAGCTATAATCCCCCGCCAGTTTATACCTGTAAACGGGCCCTCCGGGTCATATAAGGTTTCAATACTTAAAGTCTTTTTGCGGAAAAAGTAGTAATCTGTCACAAGGGCTGCAAAAATAGCGCCGAAAAACGCGGTACATATTTCAATAAAGATTAAAAATGCACCTACAGAAGCGATTTTCCAGGGAAATGTAGCAACAGATAAAATAACGCATATAGGCGCGGCAAATTTATACTCCAGCTTTGTTAAATCCATTAAAACATAGCTGGCCGGCACCAGATTGTTATATAAATTAGTTGTAATCTGGGCAAATGCAATAAAAATAAGTGAAACAATAAGCACCGGACTGTCAGGCAGCGTTTTTGTAAAAAGCTGAATAGGGTCCCACTCCCCGGTGATGCTGGCTGTCATAAGGCCAATAAGGCCTAAAAACATATTGGTGGGCACAAATGCAATCCAGTGCAGAACAGCAGTAAAGGGCGTTTTCACTGATTTGGAAACATCTTTCATAAAATCGGATATATTCGTTACGATTGTAGTAGAAAAGCCTAAACTGGCGGTAATAGCGGCAATAAAAGGCATTCCCCATGAGCCCTTGTATTTAATAAGGTTTTCTGAAATACTGGCTCCAAAGTTTGTAACAATAATATAGGTCATATAAACTACTGAGAAGAAAATAATAAACACGCCGATATTTTCAATCCATTTAATTCCTCTCATTCCTGTATAAGATAAAATAGCCTGGATGAGAACAAACACAATAAAAATCACTATTAGATTATCAAAGTGGAACATTCTGCTGGTGATGGCATTGACAGCGGACGCTCCAACCCAGCTTTGCACTCCAAACCATACAAGGGCAGGAATTCACCGAAGTAAGGCAGGAAGCTTTAAGCCTGTAGTGCCGAATACAGGGCGGGCCTGGACAACATAAGGGATTCCATATTTATGTCCGGGAGCCCCGTTGATTGTAAGTACAACAGCAGTTAAGGATAAGCCGATGAGTAAAGCAATAAACGCCTGAAGCAGATTCAGCTTTCCTGCGGGAGGTACAAGACTGGCGCCTACCATAAAAATAGCTACGGAAATATTTCCGCCAATCCAGGCAAGAGTATAGGAAACCGGATCCATAACTCTTGTGTCAGAAGGCCGCAGCTGATCTTTGGAAATATCATAAGATGTCTTTTCCTGTTCACTCATGTCAATAATCCCCCTTATCTTTTTTGACTGTTATAGTTTAGTCCTTCCTCCAGAATATCGGCTCGCATCGGCGAATGAATATCTAAAAGAATGGACTGATCCTCCAGACAATATGTGCCGTGAATCTCCCCCTTATCTGCATAACACATCTCCCCTGCCTTCATAACCCTGGTTACTTCCCCGCAGGTGATTTTAAAGCTGCCTTTTACAATATAAATTCCCTGCACATGGTCTGCGTGGCTGTGAGGCGGCATGGAAGAGCCTTTTTGAAAGGTCATTTCCACAGCCATCAGCTGGCTGTGATATCCCAGCATACGCTGAGTGATGCCTTTTCCCTTATCAGTAAACAAAATATTATTTGGTTCAACAAACATAAGTAACCCCCTTTATGTAAAAGTGAACTTAAAATACTTACATACTTACTTGTATATCACATGATATATCTATAATAAAAGATTTCCTATATCCAGTCCATATGTATTAGTGACAAGGATAAAAAAGATATTTGTGCATTTTGTTTAGAAACATAAAAAAAGAGCATTGATTTCTCAACGCCCTGAAAAAGTGCTTGTTTATGTATAATTTTTTTTGATTTCATTCCGAATGCGGGCCCGCTGCTTCTGGGCCACCTGTCTGGCGTTTTCTGAATCCCCCACCATCAGACTGGCGTACAATTCCTTATGTTCTTCATTGGAAAGCCTTCGGTCCACATATTTAGGAGTAATAAACCAGGAAACACAATTAAACTGAGTTTTGATTTTTTCAATATACTCTTTTAAGATGGTATTGTCGCAAAGAGAGTATAATTCCTGATGAAATTTTTCATCGCTCATAACCCAAAGGCGGGTTTCGTTTTCCGCATAGCAGCGGTCCATTTCCTCTATGAAAGAGGACAAGGGCTTTAAGCTTTCCGGCTGCAGCAGGCCTTCCTTTATTTGGGCTGCAATTCTGTAAGCCAGCATACCTTCCAGACCTTCTGTAACCTCATAGCACATAATCAGCTCTGTTGCAGTTAAATGTCTGATAAAAGTTCCCTTTCTGGGAATTACCTCCACAAGGCCTTCAGATTCCAGCCGTTTCACAGCATCGCGGACAGGAGTGCGGCTCATTTTAAGCTGCTTGGCCAGTTCAATTTCCCCGATTGCAGAACCGGGAAGCAGGGCCTGGTTTAAAATCTGCTCTTTTATTTTTTCATATGCAATCGTGGTCAATGACGGTTGATTTTCCATGTCTGTATCCTGCCCCTTCTTTTGATTTACAATACCTTAGTTGGCCTTAATCGCTTTCCTTCATCCTATATCCTACGCCGATTTCTGTGCTGATATATTTTGGCTCCGCAGGGGAAGCCTCCATTTTCCGGCGGATATGAGCCATATTTACTCTGAGAATCTGATTATTGCTGTCTGCGTACGGTCCCCAAATTTGATTAATAATGTAATCATAAGTAAGAACTCTGCCTGCGTTCTGCGCCAGAAGGGAAACTAGTTTGTATTCGATTTGAGTTAAATGAATATCAGTTCCTCCTACAGTAACCAGGCGCTTGTCAAAATTAATTACTAAATCGCCTGATTTATAAACAGATTCAGGGGAGCCGCCGGGGGAGCCGGGAAGCTGGCTGTGGCGCAGGGCTGTGCGGATTCTGGCAAGGAGCTCGTCAGTGCCAAAGGGCTTTGTAATATAGTCGTCGGCGCCTTTATCTAATGCATTTACTTTTTCTGATTCCTGTGTTCTGGCAGAAATAACAATAATAGGAACAGAGGAAAATTCGCGGACCTGTTTAATAATGTCCATACCGTCAACGTCAGGCAGTCCCAGGTCTAAAAGAACTGCATCCGGGCAGACAGAGGCAATATAAGAAAGTCCGTCCTTTCCTGTGTACGCGCTCATAACCTTATAGCCATGGGTGGAAAGCGTGGTTTCAATAAAATTACAGATGTTTTTTTCGTCTTCAATTACAACAATCGTTATTTTATGTTTCATAAGTCTCCTCTCCTAGTGGTAAAATAAATATAATGTGGGCTCCGTCTCCGTCGTTTACAGCCCATATTTTTCCGTTATGGGCAACAATAATAGCTTTGCAGATAGATAGTCCGATACCCATTCCTTTATGAGAATCACTGTTAGAATTAGGGGTGGAAACATATCCGTCAAATAAGGTATCCAAAAGCTCTTCTTTAATTCCTACTCCGTGGTCAATAACTTCAAATTGTGCATGAGTATCATTAATAGAACATACTAAATTTAAAGGCTCATCTGACTGGGAGTGATAAACTGCATTTTCCAGAAGATTTAAAATTACCTGGATAATCAAGGTGGCATCCATTGGAATCATAATAAAATCATTTGGAATAGTAACATTTACATGGGCATTGGGAAGCCTTTTTTTAAAACGCCTTACTGCCTCAGAAATTACTTCTTCCAGGGGCTCTAAGGATTTTGTCACCTGAGCTCCTGTCTCGTGGATTCTGGTAACAGAAAGCAGATTTTCCACCATGTTTAAAAGCCAGTTGGAATCGTCGTAAATATTTTGAATCAGCAGATGCTTATCCCGGCGGGACAAGGTTTTGTCATTGTCCAGGTAAGCGGCGCTGTTGCCGATAATACTTGTTAGGGGAGTGCGCAGGTCATGGGAAATGGCCCGCAGCAAATTCGCCCTCAGCTTCTCCTTTTCAGCCTCCATCAGCAGTTTCTCCTGCTTATGGAGAATTCTGTTTTTTTCCTTTAAATGGGTGGTGGCAGTACTGGTTAAGGTTGCAATCAAAAGCATAACCAGGAATGTAAGAGGATACCCGTTAAGGCTGAAATTCAAAGCCAGGTAGGGATAAGTAAATCCCCAGTTAATACATATAACGGAAATTAAGGAGGCCAGGATGCCTGGAATATAACCGTCTGTAAATCTGGCAATAAATACAATAGCCAGAATATAAAAGGTAGATATATTTTCAGTGCTGTCTGTGCTGGCAAAAAACGCAAAGGAAATAGCTGTGGTAATTACTAGGATTACAGTAGTAATGTGAATATTATGCATCAAAATATCTGGCTCTACTTTGCGATGCTTTTTTTCTGGTGCTTTTTTGTTATCCACTTATTTTTTCCGTCCTTTCCGCTTACCTAAAGAAGGAGTATGCTTAGAAGCCATTATTTGTTCAAAGTCATCAGAGGATACGCCGATCTCCTTTAAGCGCTGGATTCTTCGCTCCCTTCTCCTGCGCATTTCCGCTCTTTTTTTCTGACGCTGCCTGTTAAGGAACCAGATAATACCTGCGCCGGCGGCTACTACGGCCAGCACGGCTAAAATAATCCATATAAAGGCGGGGATGCGAAAGCCTGTTTTTGTCTCAGAGTTGTCCCCTGTCTCATCATTTTGAGAAGAGGAGGATTCGGTTTGAGAAGACTCCTCACCTTGAGCGGCAGCTGCCTGTGAAACTGCAGATTGATCCTCATCTGAACTAGTTTCCCCTGGGGGAAGAGCAGGGAGGGAAGGAAGCTGGCTTGTCTCATTAAGAAGATAAGGAGAGCCTACCACCCGGTCATTATAAGTATAAATAAGCTTTGCAATAGCATTATCCGGGGCCTGAGAATCCAAGTCATATTCTAAAGTTACATTAGTATCGGAAAAATCAGCGTCCCTGGGAAGGGTGACAGAACAGCCCTTTTCCAAAACAATTCTGGAAAGATCTCCTGCAGGCAGGCCTGCAATAGTCATATCAGATTCCATAGAACCGTAGGTACTGTCGTTGGAAGCAATATCTACATTTTGGAAGTTATTAAAGCCAAAATCCAAAAGTGTTTTCGTATCGCTGTAGTGAGTCAGATGACCGTTTAAAATAACGGCGATCAAAGTCATTCCGTCCCGCTCTGCAAAGGTAACAAGAGTATTGCCGGCTAAAGAGGTGTAGCCTGTTTTTCCTCCAAATATACCAGAATAATACCGGGAGTCATTTTTTTTCATCATAGCGTGATGAGCGTAAAGAGTATGTCCTTCCGGATCTCGTATAGTAGGCCGCAAATCATAGTAAAGAGCGCTGTCAATTTTCCGGAATTTATCGTTTTTAATGGCAGCCTGGCAAATTAAAGCCATATCATAGGCTGACGTATAGTGGTTTTCATCGTTTAAGCCGCTGGGGTTTGCAAAATGGCTGTCCTGGCAGCCCAGCTCTGCGGCTCTTTGGTTCATCAGCTCGGCAAAAGCTTCCCTGGAACCAGAAACATGTTCGGCCAAAGCGTTTCCCGCCTCATTGGCTGAATTTAACAGCAGGGCGTACAAACAGTCCTCCACAGTCAGCACATCTCCCTCTTCCAGATTGGCGTTGCTGCTTCCTGCCTCCACATTGTAAACCGCATCGTGGGAAAAGGTAACGCTTTCGTTTAAATCACACTGCTCTAAAACTATTAAAGCAGTAAGTACTTTTGTGATGCTGGCCGGATAATATTGCTGGTGAATATTTTTTCCATATATAACTGCAGAGGTTTCTGCATCTATTACAATGCCGCCGTCTGCCTCAATATTTATATTGGAAGGCCAATCAGGAGCCCCGTAGGCAGCCTGAGGCCAGATACATGTCGCCAGTAAAAGACAAAGCAGAAGTGTTAAAAATCGTCTCATTTATGTCTCCATTTCAGAATATTATTTAGTTGCGCTGCTTTTCTTTTCCAGTATGGCGCAGGCCAGGCAGGCGATAAACATAATCAGCACTCCTGAAATAAATAATACGCCGATGCGGAAAGCCGTGTCCATAAAAAACGGCTCAGGTACAATATTAATCAGAAGATCAGTGGAAGGGTCTAAAATCCAAAGATCATTGTTAAAGAATATTTTGTGGAAAATAATAAAGTATTTTGTAAAGTCTGTGGATATAATTCCTCCTAAAACAGCTGAAATAATAAAAAATATCCCAGTGCCCAGACAGATTGTCCGCGGCAGCACTTTTTTAATGTCCGCTTTTAAAAATAAGAGAAGTAATAAACATGCGGAAGCTGCCATCATGCAGGTCCGGCGAAGAGTGATTCCTCCTAAAAATAAATTGCGCACATCCTCCATATGGGCGATTTCCCGCTCATTAAAAAACTCCCGCTCCTGTCCGTCCACCACAGTAGTAATATGAAGATCTGTCCTTTGACCTTTCAGATAATCCATCATTTCGTATGTGACTGTAAGCAGGTCGTCCATTTCCATATGCACAGCCTCAGTTACATGATATTTTGAATATTCCTTCTCATAGTATCCTGGAGTCCAATAAGCAACAGCCTCCACTGAAGTAATAAGAAGTATTATAATTAAACAAAAGGAACAAAGAATACCCAGCAAATTATAGAGAACTTTCATGGTCCCTTACAATGTCTCCTTTCTCTATATTTCCCAGCGCAGTGGGCAGATTCCACCGGTATTTTGTGGCCAGCAAACGAATCGCCACTACAAGCACAGAACAAATAATCATGGCGCTGTCAGAAGAAATCTGACCTGCCAGTAAAATGTAAGCCACGGCTCCTGCAATAGAAGCGCTGGCATACACGTGCTTTTTCAATATATACGGCGTCTGATCCGCCATAATATCCCGCAGAATTCCGCCTCCCACTCCTGTCATTACACCTAAAAATGCGGCGAGAAAATGGTATTCGCCGTAACCGGAGCTGACGGCAGTATCAATCCCTACAACTGTAAATGCTCCTAAGCCTACGGCATCAAAAATATTCATAATTTTTTCATAGGTTATTCTGGAGCGGCCAAATAAAAAATGGCGGTGAAAGCGAATAATCAGGAATAAAATAATTACTGTGGCCAAGGCCATGAACACGTAAACAGGATTTACAAATAAATTAGGCGGTATGTTTCCAATAATAATGTCCCTAAGCATTCCGCCCCCCACTGCAGTAGTAACGCCGAGAACAATTACCCCTAAAAGATCCAGGTTCTTTTCAATAGCTACCATGGCCCCGGAGGAAGCAAATGCAATGGTTCCTATAGTTTCCATGGCAAACAGTATTGACCAGTGTAATTCCAAAGATAGTACCTCCTGATAAATAAGTAGTTTCATTTTAGCATAGGGAAACAGATTTTTCAATTTACATAAAAGCCTTAAACAGGAAAAAAGAAAGAGCCCCAGAATGAAGAACATTCTGAGGCAGCTTTTGTATGTGATTTTATTTCTGCTTTGTCTGTTTAATTACCTTTAGTCTGGTAAACTCTTCTCGCTCTTTTTCTTCCAACGCGTTTGTTATATTGCGGCTAAGCTCCTCGTAGGTTGGAATTGTAATGTTTTTTAGGGCGTTGGCTCTTTTCTGCGTCTTTTTAATATTATTTGCCAGGCGGTAGGCGGAATTTTCTATCATGGAAAGCTTAATAGTAAGCTCCTTTACCTTTTCAAAATTGGCTCTGGCCTCGTCTAAAGATTCCCTAGTGCTGTAATAAGCGTAGGCAGGATTTAAAGGCGCCTCCTGGTGTTCTACTAAAGGGATCTCCGTGCCCATAATACTGCGCACTTTAATACGGATTCCGTTTTCCACAGGTACAGAAGAGCTGATTTCCTGCACATAGTTGATGCCCAGTTCAATATTAGCTATTTGAAGAGCCTGATAAGCGGCTGTAAAGGTAGAGTCTATTTCAGACTGAATATTTTTTGCCTCATCAATCAGGCCCATTAATTCCCGCAGCAGAATGTTTCTTTTCTTGTCCATAAGGCCATAGCCCTGGCGGGCCAAAGCCAGAGAATTTTTTGCCAGAATCAGATTGCCTTTTGTGGGAAATGAATTCAGATTCATAAAATCCCTCCTTATTTATCAGTCCCTGTCAGCAGGCTGATAATATTGATCTAAAATCTTTGTGTCAATACGGTCCAGCTCTTTTCTGGGAAGCATTCCAAGGAGCTTCCAGCCAATATTAAGGGTTTCCAGAATCGTTCTGTTTTCCTGCAGATCCTGGCCTACAAATTGATGCTCAAACGCCTGCCCGAATTCCAAATATTTTTTATCAATAGGAGAAAGCTCGTCCTCGCCGATTACAGAGGCAAGGGCTCTGGCGTCCCCCACCTTGGCGTAACAGGAAAACAGCTGATTCGCCACGTCCTGATGGTCTTCTCTTGTAAAACCTTTGCCGATACCGTCCTTCATCAGACGGGACAGGGAAGGCAGTACGTTAATCGGCGGGTATACAGATTGACCCTGGAGAAGACGGTCCAGCACAATCTGTCCTTCTGTAATGTAGCCTGTTAAATCAGGGATAGGATGAGTAATATCATCATTTGGCATAGTCAGTATTGGAATCTGGGTTACAGAGCCCTTACTGCCTTTTACAATACCGGCCCGCTCATAAATAGTGGCCAGCTCGCTGTACAAATAGCCGGGAAAGCCTTTTCGGGAAGGAATTTCTCCTTTGGAGGAGGAAACCTCCCTCATTGCCTCGGCAAATGAGGTCATATCGGTTAAAATAACCAGAATGTGCATACCTCTCTCAAAAGCCAGATATTCAGCTAAAGTGAGGGCCACTTTGGGGGTAATCAGCCTTTCCACCACAGGGTCGTTGGCCAGATTAATAAACATTGCCACATGGTCAGAAACTCCGCTTTCCTCAAAAGTGCGGCGGAAGAAGTCAGCTACGTCGTATTTAACGCCCATGGCGGCAAACACAATAGCAAATTTCTCGTCTGTATCGTCTCCAAGGGAGGCCTGCTGAACAATCTGGGCAGCTAATTGGTCATGGGGAAGACCGTTTCCGGAGAAAATAGGAAGCTTTTGTCCGCGGATTAAGGTAGTCAGCCCGTCTATGGCGGAAAGGCCGGTGCGGATATAGTTTCTGGGATACTCTCTGGTTACAGGATTTAAAGGCTTTCCGTTTACATCCAGCATTTTGTCAGCGTCTATATCTCCCAAGCCGTCAATAGGAATGCCGATGCCGTTAAAGGTACGGCCCAGCATGGATTCTGACACTCCGATTTCCATAGGATGCCCTGTTAAACGGGTGTGAGTATTGCGCAGAGCCATGCCCTCCGTCCCCTCGTAAACCTGGATAATGGCTTTATTATTATAAATTTCAATTACACGGCCCAGGCGATGCTCATTGCCGTTTACAGTCATTTCTACAATCTCGTCAAAAGCAGCGTTCTGGACGCCTTCCAAAACCACCAGAGGACCGTTGATCTGGCTTAGTCCTAAATATTCGATTGCCATGGAAGCACCTCCTTAACCATTCCGCTCTACGACATTATCGTAGAACTGGTCTATCATTTTTTTATAGTGGTCAAACATTTCCGGCTTGTTGTTGGGAATGTCGTATTTTATGGAAATTACTTTGTCAAAGATTGGATCCTCCTTTAAAACTGACATAGGCATTCCCATGGAAATTAAAGCTCTGGATTTTTTGTAAAGATAAAGGATAATATCCATCATCTGAAATTGCTTTTTCATGGGAACGCAGGTGTCGTCCGGATGGAAGGCGTTTTGCTGAAGAAAGCCGACGCGGATTACTTTGGCGATTTCCAAAATCAGCTTTTGATCGTCAGGAAGCACGTCGCTGCCAATCAGCTTTACAATTTCCATCAGATTGCTTTCCTGGGTCAGCAGGAAGACAAGGCGGTTTCTATAGTCAATAAATTTTTTATCTACATTGTCAGAATACCATTGAGATAAATCCATTAAGTATTCAGAGTAGCTTGTCAGCCACTGAATAGCAGGGAAATGTCTGGCATAAGCTAAGTTTTTGTCAAGTCCCCAGAAGCAGCGGACAAAACGCTTTGTATTCTGCGTTACCGGCTCGGAGAAATCGCCGCCCTGAGGAGAAACTGCTCCGATAATTGATACAGAGCCTTCTGTGCCATTTAAATTCTGCATCATGCCGGCTCTTTCATAAAAGGCCGAAAGCCGGGACGCCAGATATGCCGGGAAGCCTTCCTCAGCAGGCATCTCCTCCAATCGTCCGGAAAGCTCTCTTAAAGCCTCCGCCCACCTGGAGGTAGAGTCGGCCATAATTGCTACGTGATACCCCATGTCTCTGTAGTATTCTGCAAGGGTCAGGCCAGAGTAAAGACTGGCTTCACGGGCAGCTACAGGCATGTTGGAGGTGTTGGCAATTAAAGTGGTTCTGTCCATCAGAGGATTGCCGGATTTTGGGTCGATCAGCTGGCTGAATTCCTCCAGCACCTGAGTCATCTCGTTGCCCCTTTCTCCGCAGCCAATATATATAATAATATCAGCGTCAGACCACTTGGCAATTTGATGCTGGGTCATTGTTTTTCCTGTTCCGAAGCCTCCGGGGATAGCGGCCGTGCCGCCCTTGGCCAGAGGAAACAGTGTATCCAGGATTCTTTGGCCTGTAATTAAAGGCTTTGCCGGAGGAAAACGTTTGGCGGTTGGACGCGCCACGCGAATAGGCCATTTCTGCGCCATGGTAACAGGCAGCTCTGTGCCGTCCCCTAGCTGCAGCGTAAGCAGCACGTCATTAATTTTATATTTTCCGTCAGTTACTACATTTATAACAGAACCCTCCACATCAGGGGGAATCATAACCTTATGGACAATGGCCCTTGTCTCGGGCACTTCCGCAATAATAGCGCCGGGAAACAGGTGCTGTCCCTGCTTTACTACAATATGAGTATCCCATAATTTCTCTGTGTCCAGAGAATCAATATTGATGCCACGGTTAATGTAAATTCCGCCTTCTCTGGCGATTTCGTGAAGAGGACGTTCAATGCCGTCGAAAATATTGCTGAGAATACCTGGGGCCAGGGTTACAGAGACCGGGGCTCCTGTGCCTGTAACAATTTCGCCGGGCTTGATTCCAGTAGTTTCCTCATATACCTGGATGGTGGTGGAATCTGAGGAAAGACTAATAACCTCGCCTACCAGATTCTCCCGGCCTACATAAACCATTTCATGCATCTGAAAGCCTACATCGTCTTTTACGTATATAATGGGGCCGTTAATGCCGTAGATGATTCCTGTTTTAGCCATTATTTCCTCCTCCTTCCAGATGAATGTCAAATTTAAAGTTGTGCTTAGCCTCCTCCAGCTTTGTGGCGAAAGAGTTGTCAATTAAAATATTCCTGGATGGAATTTCTGCTTTTATACCGCCTAAAAAGGAATGGTCACAAGGCTTTATAGTTACATTATGATGTAAAGCCAGTCTGGGAATTTTATTTTCGTCTGCAGGGTCCATGTAAATAATCAGCTCCTGGTCTCCTGCAAACTCCTTTGCCTCTTTGATTTGCTTTTCCAGCAAAGGGAAATATTCCTGGGAATCCATAAATTCCGCCAGGCGGTTTCTCAGCTCAACTATTATCATAGCCTTTAATTCTTCGTTTTTCTGGCCTAAGGTTCGTTTTAACTGGAGCTGTTCAATAGCAAGACGCTTATTACATTCCCGTTTAATATGCTCCTGCTCCTGATGCAGCTGCATTGCGGCCCGTTGCCTGGCTTCCGCCTGGTGCTCCTCAAATGTTTTTTCCAGGGCTGCAGTGTATTCATCTATTAATTTGGCGCTTCTGGCTCTGGAGTCCTCCATACAGAAATCCAGAAAATGCTGTAATTTTTCCTCTGTTGTCAAGATAATCACCTGCTTTCCTATAATTTTAATCCGATTGCTTCATTGACGTAATCAGTAATAAAGTTGGGCTTGCGGCCGGTTCCGTGGCGGTCAGGTATTTCTACAAACAAAGGGGTCTTGTAAGACAGCTTGACGTTGTTTACAATTTCCGGGAAATCTCTTCCGAACTTTTCTGTAAGAAGCACAATACCAATCTCTTTATCGGCCAGAACCTTATTTAGTGCGTCCTGCAATTCATGTTCCTGGTGAACCACAACACCTTCTACTCCAGCTAGTCTCATACCAGTTAAAGTATCAATGTTGTCGCTGATTAAGTACATTTTCATAAATTAAAGCTGGCCTAAGATCATAAAGGAAATGATCAAACCGTACAGACAAACACCTTCGGCAAGACCAACGAAGATGAGGGATTTACCCAGAATGGAAGAATCCTCACTAATTGCGCCTAAAGCAGCAGAAGCAGCGGCTGACACGGCGATACCGCCGCCTACGCAGGAAAGACCTGTGGAAAGAGCAGCAGCCAGATAACCAAGGCCGGCAGAGCTTTGGGAAACTGCGGAGGCTGCCTCGGGAGCTGCAAATGCAGTTTGACTGAACATAAGGAATGCGGCTACAAGCATTACGCCAAAGAAAAGGGCTGTATTAACGCCCAAAGCTACTTTGTAGCGTCCCCTTGTTTTTTCTCCAGCAGCAAATGCTCCGAAAGGTACGGCAATACTTAAAAGAAGGGCAATAGATAATGTAATTTTTACTAATAATGTCATAGTGATTTCTCCTTTACTTTATATAGTGTAATTTTTAAGCTTTTCCATATGGGCGGAATTCACGGCCGTTTCCACGGTAAAAACGGCTGAACAGCTCATAATACTCCAGACGAAGCACCTGAATGCCTACAATCAGTCCTTCCATGCCGCAGACAAACAGGTTGCCCAAAATAACTATAATCCAGTTGGGACTGCCCCCTGATTCTGCTCCCGCTAACATAAGAACGACCTGCATCATAGCTGCATGGCTGACGGCAAAGGCTCCGACACGGACAAAGGACAAGGTGTTGGAAAAGTAGCTGAGCAGCACTTCAAACAGCTCAAAAAATCCCTGGACAAAAAACATCCCTTTTTCAGCCGGCATAATTTCCGCTTTTTTCTCAACAATAGCGGTGAGAGGCTCTTTAAAGAAAATAATGAAAAGCGGTATTACAAACATAACTGCCATGACAATACCGGCAGGAAGCGCGCGGCCTGTCATAAACAAAGTTATTACAGCAGTCATACTGGCGTAAAATACAAAGCCTGCGGCGCCGTTAGTGTCAAACCAGGACTTTTCCAAATCCTTTTGCTTTAAGCTGTTTTTTATATTAAGAATCATAGTGAGAAGAATGATTCCCATGCCAATGGCAATGGCCACTACAAACACAGTGTTCAGCTTACCGATAAAGGGAAGGTTGGTCATAGCTTCTGCAGGCCGCAGCCATACAGGTTCTATTATATCTTCAAATCCAAAAATACTTCCAAACATAAATCCAAATATAGTGGAGAAAAAGCCGCAGCAGGAAATAATAGCCGCCAAATTGGCTTTTTTCATTTTATAGAGAATAAATCCTCCTATTAAGAGGCATAGCCCCTGACCGGCATCCCCAAACATAAATCCAAAGAGAAAGGAATAGGTCAGGCCGACTAACATAGTAGGATCAAATTCATCATAAGACGGAAGACCGTACATGCGAATAAACATTTCAAATGGACGGAATAATTTTGGGTTGCGCAGCTTGGTGGGAGGGGGACTGATTAAATTTTCATGGTCATCCTCCACAATACAAAAGGTATCAGAGTCCTTTTCAATTTCCTTCTGAAACTTCTCTGCATCCACAGCGCTCATCCATCCGCATAAAATGTAAAAGGTAGCTTTTTCGTGGGCCGTGCAGGCGGCCAGCTTTCTCACGTTAAAATTATTTGAGAATGTAGTGAGACGCTTTGCGGCGGCAAAAACCTCAGTTTTATGCTTGGCCAGAGAGGCGGCTTCCCGTTGATTCAAGCTGGATATTTCATCTCTCTGCTGCTGCAGCTTCTCCTCTAAAATGCTGTTGGCCTCAGACGGAGTGCCTTCATATTCATCTGGTATATAGTACCGCTCAAAATGAAGGGAGGCAAATATAGCGTCGATTTTCTTCCGTATTGTTTTTGGAACAAAGTATACGATCCATACATAGTCGTCCTCCTCCTGACACTTATAAACCATGGTGTCAATGGTATCATAAACATATTTGTTTAGTTTTTCGTAATATTCCTTAGAAATACGTCCAAATCTGAATTTAATATATTTAAAATGGAGAATAGAGCTTAAATTATAATTCAGCTCTTTAAATGGGGAGATGCGTTCCTTAGACTCCTCCATCTGTTTAATAGAAGCTTCTAACTCAGCACGTCTGCTGCGGAATTCTTCCAGACTTGCATAGATGGCGTCTACAGTTCTCACAGCTTCCTCTAAATTCATATCAGGAACAGCGCCTGATATTTCCCCCTGAAATAATTCCTTTAGCTGAAGAGAACGCTGCCATACATCTTTATATGGATTGGCATCAGTAAAAGGACGAAGAACCTTTACTGTCCGGAGCTCAGATAAGGCATTTTCCAGGTGTATTTCATATTTTGACAAGTATTGGTCAACTACCCGGTCAATGTCCTCCTTAGGACCGGTAATACTTAAAAACTTCATTTTTTCTATCAAGAGTTGCTCCCTCCTTTTAATTTTTCATGGAATATGAAATTATGTCGCTTGTATTGACACCATAGCGAATTCCCTCGATGGTAGTGATAATTCTGTGTATTTCTACATTTTTAAAATAGAAATAGGAGTTAAGAATAGCGATGGAGTAAGGATTTTTTTGACTGGTAACAGAATAGATCCTGCTCAGAACTTTTTCATAGAGCAATTCCAGGTTAGGCCGTTCTGAAATCTCTTCTGTGCGCATTTTCCCATAATAAGTAAATGACAGAAGATTAAAAAATTCTTCTATACTCCCTGATTCTACAAGCTGGCGGATATCCTCCTGCTTTAGCTTATACCGCACAGGAATTAACAGAGAATAAATGGTAGCCGGTTCCATATGGTAATATTTTTTGGACCTGTAAATCCATTGAAGGTTTAACATGTCCATTTGGCTGCCAAAACATTGAGTAATAGTTTTCTGCTCTTCTCTGGTAAATAATTTATTTTTTTGCTTCCAAATCATTCGGAAATGAAATAAGTCCAGCTGCATTTCATAGTCAAATAAGCCGGCCGGTTCATTTTGCTCTAATTCTTTAAAAACTCCGTGGTAAGGCGTGCCTTCTAAAGCCATGGTAAGCTGAGAAAATGTGGAGGCTGACGACAGCTTTTCTAAGTCCAGCTTGGAATGAAGGCGAAAAAATTCCTGGAACATAGATAAATCCAAATTAGCCGGGTTATCCTCCAGGGTATTTCTAAGGCATTTTTTTAATATGGAGATTTCAAAGTTGGTGAAATACAGGTTAAGAAACTTTCGTTGTGACAGATTAGCAAAATGATATAGTTTTTCAAAGTCCTGATGTTGGGAGCGGGAAAGTAATTTTTCAATATCAGAGCGATGCAGCTCTGCGTCTATACCGGAAAATATTTGTCCGTAAGCTGCAGTATTTTTAAGAAATTCAAGTGCCTCCCCTACACTGGAAAGGGAAGCCATATCCTGAAACTGCCGTTCTGATATAAACTTGCTTTTCATGGCCCGAAGCTTTGTGGCAATGCCGCTGTAGCTTAACAGATTTCCCATAAGATCACTCCTTTATCATATCCTGGAACAGCTGATCAACATACTGCATGTGATTTTTCTTGTACAATTGGTCTAAAAGGGCAATGGTCTTGTCAGTATCCTGCTTCTGCAGGTCCAGCTGCTTTTGCATCTCCAGCTCCATTTCAGAGCGCATAGCCTGGATTTTTTCATTGGTTTCAGCCTCCAGCTGCTCATCAAAGGCTTTTGTGCGCTGTTCCATGTCCTTTGAAAGGGCTTGTTTTTGAAGATTAGCATTGTCCATTATGGAAGAGGCTGCAGATTCAATTTCGGAAATCTTACTTATTATATTGTTCAAATTTGTATTCCTCCTCGCCTTTAATATAGTAATTTTTAAAAATATGCTACCATCATACTCTCTTTATTAAAAAAAAGCTAGGGTGAATTTGTATAAAAAGCGCTAAAAAAGTATGCTTGATTGTGAATATTGCACAATGAACAGGGAAAAATGCACATAAAATAGGGCGCAGCATCTTGGCAGATATGCTGCGCCCTTACAGGCTTTACTCTGTGGTGATAAACTCCTTTGAAACGTATGCTTCCTGTCCGTTATACATAATAACCGCCCACTTGTCGTCATAATCTCTTATGTATTCCAGGGATGTTCCTGCTGGAATCAATCCAAGGCGTGCATTGTTGGTGGATGGGTCTTTTCTTACATTTAAAGCGTCTGCAGCCTTATATGTGACTGTGCTTGCAGTAGACGCCGGTTCTGTGCTTGGAATCTCTTCCGCCTCTGTCATAGGCTCCATGGACTGTTGTTCTGAGGTAACAGGCGGGATAGAAGTGGTAGGCGTCTCATCCTGTGTATCGTTCTTAAATAGACGTATTACAATAAGAAGCAAAATGACTATGAGAAGCGGGATCAGCAGTTTAATAAGGTCTTGGGAGGAAAGTCCTTTTTTGCGCCGCTTTTTCCGATTTCCTGAAGAACGGGATGGCTGCTGCTGTGATGAGGAAGGCCTTCTTTTTTGGGTATTGTAATTATTGGCAAAGGTATAAACTTCCTGGGAAAGAAGATGATAGGCCTGGTTGGCATCGTAAGCGTTATCGCTGTTTTCATGGACTGCTTTATTTCCTATAATACGGATCTTGTGAAAGTGCTCGCAGGTAGACTTGCTGATCCAGCGGCCCTGGTACAGCTCGTCTATGGTTTCCATCAAATCTCCGTCAACTATGCAGGCTCGCTCGCCCAGGCACTTTACCATATATTCCAGAGTTTGTCTGGCTTTAACCATAGCCAGGTTGTACTGCTTCTGGCCTATGAGGCGTTCCGTCTCCTTTACGTACCGCTGGATCCTTTCCCAGCTGGATTCTCTGGCTGTATTTCCCATATATGGTTCCTCCTTGGCAAAAATAAAGATTCTTAAATCTATTATACAAAAAAATTCCGAATTCTGCACCATTTTTTTGACTTTTTAAGATAATTGTAAGAGGGTTTTCTACTTGAAAAGAAAACGGCCCAATGATAGAATAAATCAGCAGTATAAAATGAAGAAAATCATTAGTTAAGGAGGAAATCATATGAGACTGCGCCACATAAAAGGGGCAGAAGAGGAGATTTTAAATAGTCCTTATGTCATACAGCAGCCGGAGGCTAAAAAAGGAAGATGGAACGAGGTTTTTGGAAACAATCATCCGATAAAAATTGAAGTAGGCATGGGCAAAGGAAAGTTTATTATGGAGCTGGCTCAAAGAAATCCCCATATTAATTATATAGGAATAGAAAGGTATTCCAGCGTTCTTTTAAGGGGACTTCAGAAAAGAGGAGAGCTGGAGCTTTCTAATATATTTTTTATGTGCGTGGATGCAAAGGAACTGGGAAATATTTTTGAAAAAGGAGAGGTGTCTGGAATTTACCTGAATTTTTCAGATCCATGGCCTAAGGACCGCCACGCGAAAAGACGTTTAACCTCCCGAGAATTTATGAACGTTTATGACCAGATATTAGATGACAACGGCAAAGTGGAATTTAAAACGGACAACAGGCCTTTATTTGATTATTCTATGGAGTCAATTCCTGAGGCAGGGTGGAAGATTGAGATGCATACATACGATCTTCATCACAGTGATTATGTCCAGGGAAATGTAATGACAGAATACGAGGAAAAGTTTGTGGCCAAGGGAAACCCTATCTGCAAATTAATTGCATTTCGCCAAAAATCATAGTAGAATAGAAAACAGGATGTTGCATAAAATAATAACAAGGCTATTAAGCAGCAGGTGAGTATGTGGGCTTTAAAGAAGAATTTTCCAGAAAGATGTCTGGCACAGTCAGTGATAAACCGGAGCTAAACCGGTTAATGCTCAAGTGGAAGCGCTCGTTTTCTGAGGTAGAAAAGACATTAAATGGAAAAAAGAAAAAAGATAAATAGAGAAAAGGAGACAAATTTATGGCAGCAGTATTTAACAGCAGTAATTTTGACAGTGAAGTATTACAGTCTCAGGTTCCTGTATTAGTGGATTTTTATGCAGACTGGTGCGGTCCCTGCAAAATGATGGGACCAGTTATAGAAGAATTAGCGGCGGAGTATGAGGGAAGAGCCAAGGTAGGCAAGCTGAATGTAGACGAAAGCGGTGATATTGCCGAAAGATATGGAGTTATGAGCATTCCTACTTTGCTTGTTATCAGCAAAGGCCAGGTGACAGGCAAATATGTAGGTGTTCAGAGCAAAAGCATGTTGGCAGCTGAGATTGAAAAGAATTTCTAAATAATAGAAATTTTTTCTTAAAAAAAGCTTGACTTTTTTTTAGTCTTGAGATAGAATGATGTTCGTGTCACAGAGAAGTGATACGACATAAGCGCCTTTAGCTCAGTTGGTAGAGCAGTAGACTCTTAATCTATTTGTCCAGGGTTCGAGTCCCTGAAGGCGCATTACAAAGTACTGGTTTTGCAGACTGAGAGCTGTGGGGCTGGTGCTTTTTTTTGTTCTGGTGGTAAATATTAAGAAGTTTTTACGACTTCTTTAAGATAAAAAAAGATAGGATTTATGTCAATTTTCTATTTTCATTTCCCGACTAAGTATGCTAAAATATACGTAAATTCGACTAAGCATATAAAGAGGGTAAAATCCATGAATATAAATCTTCCTATAAGAATGTGCCTGCTTGTGGGCACACTGGCGGCTGTATGCCTGACGGGGTGCCAAAACTCTGTAAATTCCAACGATCCTATTGTAGTAACAGCAGCTCCGGAACCAGAAACAAAGCCGGAGCTTGCTATTGTTCAAATGACTCCGGACGGACCATTATTTCCTGACAACAAAGCGATTGAAGCTGGCGAGCCTATTCCTGACTACATACGTAAGGGCGTGGAGCACCCGGTAGTGGCTTCCCTGCAGCAGCGTCTTATGGACTTAGGTTTTATGGATAACGACGAGCCTACAGAATATTACGGGGATATGACGGTAGCTGCTGTAAAGCATTTTCAGCGTCAGAATGGGCTTCCCCAGGACGGTATTGTGGGACAGAATACATTAAATGCAATTATGTCTCCTGATGCCAAGTATTATGCAGTGTCTAAAGGTGTTGAGGGAGACGATATTGAAAGGATTCAGGGACGTCTTTACGAGCTGGGATATTTGGCTACGCCTGATTTAGTAACAGGAAACTTTGGAGACATGACAGAAGCCGCTGTAATTAAGCTTCAGCAGGTAAATGGTCTGGAGCAGGATGGAAAGGTGGGACAGAAAACTGTTAACCTTCTTTACAGCGATGAAATTAAGCCAAATATGCTTACATATGGAGAGAAAAGCGACGTAGTTTTGGCCTGCCAGGAAAGGCTGAAGCTTTTAGGATACATGACTTCTGAGCCAGACGGAGCATACGGAGATGATACAACCATAGCAGTAAAACAGTTTCAGGCCAGAAACGACCTGGTTGTAGACGGTTATTTGGGCCCGTCTACACGAATCGCTTTAAACAGCTCTGCTGCAGTGCCTAACGGAATAAGCCTTGGAGATCAAGGTGATGCAGTGCGGAGAGTTCAGGAGCTTCTAAATAAATATGGTTATCTGGTGGCAGGGAATATTACCAGCTACTACGGGGAAGTAACAGAAAATGCAGTAAAAGAATTCCAGCGTCAGAACGGACTTTCAGCGGACGGCTCTGTAGGGGCCATGACCATGAATAAGCTGACAGGCAGCAATGTAAAGAAGGCGCCGGCTAAATCGTCTCAAAAGAAAGAATCATCTGGCGGCAATAATAATAAAAATAACAATAACAATAACAGCAACAAGGGAAGTACCTCGGGAGGCGGCTCTGTAATTCACAACAGCGGAGGCGTAAGTTCCCTGATTTCCGTAGCTCAGTCCAAGATCGGATGCCCATATGTATGGGGGGCTAAGGGAGCAAATTCCTTTGACTGCTCCGGCTTTGTATATTGGTGTTTAAATCAGGTAGGAGTCAGACAAAGCTACTTAACCTCTTCTGGTTGGAGAAATGTAGGTAAATACCAAAAGATTACCAGCTTTGGAAGCCTGCAGGCAGGAGATATTATTGTAGTTAAAGGTCATGTAGGCATTGTGGCCGGAGGCGGTCAGGTAATCGATGCCTCATCCAGCCATGGCCGTGTTGTACAAAGATCTTTAAGCTCCTGGTGGGCAAACAACTTTATATGCGGTTGGAGAATTTTCGGTTAAGATTCAATGAAAATTATATTGTTTCTGAATTAAAGGGGTCTAAATAAGATCGCCTAGGGCTACAGTTCTCTCAAGAGAGGCGCTGGTTTATATATATACAGTTTGCATTTGATTTTTGGGAGGAGAAAGTGGAGTAGGAGATTGAGAAAATATAGAGCAGGCAGTCAAACTTAGGGCTTGGCTGTCTGCTTTTACATTAGACGGGTGAATGAAGGAACATTGTGTAGATGATGGTCCACGTTCGGAGAAGGATGCTAAGACAACAGAGGACAAAGGGGAATATCGGTTATGAGAGAATTTTATTATACTTACTGTCAGCCGGAAAAGCACATTAACATCAGCCAGTATGTATACCGTATTGGGTCTTATCATTACAACTGGCTTAATGAGATTGAGTTAATGGTGATTTTAAATGGGGAGGTAGAAGTCTGCGCAGGAGGCAGCAGTTGGGTACTGAAGCCAGACGACGTAATTCTAATCAACTCTAACACTGGACATGCTACTCTGGCTAGGAAGATGGACAGCATTGCCATGGTAATTCATGTGAACCCAGCTTTTTTGAAAGAATATTACCCCGATATTGAATATCTCACCTTTCAGTTAGTATCAGGACCTGAGACAAGGCAGATGACAGAGTTTGTAAAACTGCGCTGTTATTTGGCTAAGGCGATGCTGGAAAACGGAGAGTTTGGACCTGGGGGAAAACTGCATTTTGAAACTTGTTTTTACAAAGTGATGGATTTGATTTGCCGGGCATTTCCACCAGAGAGAAATCGGTCTGCATTTTTTAGTCTACAGCAGAAGAAAATTAAAGCTATTCAGGAAATGACAGCATTTATTGATAAGAATTATAAGGAGAGAATAACATTGGATCAATTGGCGACAGAATGGGGATATAACAGCAGTTATGTTTCCCAACTGTTCCGGACATGTTTGGGAATAAATTTTTATGATTATCTGACCAGAATCCGTCTTAGAGAGGCTGTGAAAGAATTGACGGAGACGGATAAAAGAATTTTAGACATTGCAGCGGAAAACGGATTCTCCGACTTAAAATCTTTTAATTTAAAATTTCGAGAGATGTTTGGGAAAAAACCGACAGAATACAGAAATCAAGTGGGGGAGGAGCATCGAAAAAATGATGCCAGCTTTAAAAAGCAGTTTTTAAGGGAGGATGACGTACTAGTGGTCCAAAGGCTGAAAAGTTATTTGGAGATATGTGAAGATGGTAATTGGAAATATCAACCTGAAAATATTAAAAACGAGGCTGTAACTAAACAGCTGGAAGGTAAGTCCGACCAGGTGGCTAAATGTTTGAGAAGACTTGTAGATGAGATGGACAGAGTTGTCGCTGATATGGAGCAGTTGGGAAAATAGGTAAGGACATGGGAGTTATACTCACATGTCTTTTTTGATGAAAAATAGGAAATCTAAAAAAATGCCAGAGGTATATTTTTAGATATAATATCAATGAAAATATAGGTAGCTCTCATTTTTATAAAAGGAAGAAGGAAAAAGGGGAAAAATATTTTAGGTATTTTTTTATATAGATAAAGAAAAAATGCCGGAAGGGCAGATTAGAACAGCTGGAAAGATATAAAAAATAGGGAGGAAAATGAAAAGAAAGAGTAGTATCCTGGAGTCAGAAAAGGGGTAAAAAAATAAAGGAGGGAAATTATGAGTTCTATTACTGTCTGTATCGTGATTTTCGTGTTGTCTATGATTAGTTTTGGGTTGAATAAGCTGCCCATGGCGGTGACATCCTTGGCAACGATGATCCTTCTAATCATCACCAGGTGTATTGACTCTGGGGAGGCATTAGCGGGGTTTGGAAATACCAACAATATAGTGATTGTCGGAATGTTTGTAATCGCTGCGGGGCTGAATCGAACTAGCTTTGTTGACCGAATGTCAGCTGGGATTATCCGGGTTTCCGGCGGTTCCTTCAAGCGTGCATACCTTGGCTATCTGATTGTGGCATTTTTGCTGACAAACTTTCTAAATAGCCCGCTGACTGTATTCGCTATCGTATTTCCTATGTGTTATGCTATGAGTGAAACCTTCGGGGTCAGCCCATCCAAAACTATGTTTCCTCTGTGTGTAATCAGCGTGGTGTGCTGCTGTGCATTGCCCCTGAGTGCAGCAGTGACGGATGCAGGGATGTTCAATGGTTATCTGGAGGCCTATGGAGTCACGGAATATGCATTAACACCTATGGATTTTTGTATAGCGAGGTTGCCAATCTCCATTTTAACTATGGTTTGGGCGTACACCTATGGTTTGAAAAACGCGCCTGAGCAGCCTGTGATGCCAATTCAAGTATCTAGTCAGAAAAAGGAGGATAAAAAGCCGCTTAAACCATTTGCAGAGGCAGCAGGAATTGCTATCTTTTTTGGAAGTATTCTGCTAATGATTACCAGTAGTTTTCATGGAATTCCCACATGGGAGATCGCCTTTGCTGGAGCGGTATTAACAGTCATCTGTGGAGTATTGACAGAACAGGAAGCAGTTAAGGCTATACCGGTATCAGTATCTTTCATCTATGTGGGCTCGCTTGCCATGGCTGGCGCTCTGACCAATACGGGAGCCGGCGATATTGTAGGGAATTGGCTGGCTGGTACCATGGCCGGAACGCACAATGGTTATTTGCTAGGCGGGGCATTTTTTCTGGTAGCATTCTTATTTACGCAGTTGATGCTAAACAAGGCAGTTTATGGTATTTTCATTCCTATTGCTATCCTAACCTGTCAGGCAATGGGAGCTAACCCTATTGGGCCGATCCTTCTGACATTTTCCGGTTCTATGTCATCAATTTTAACACCTATGGCCACGCCAGCAGTGCCTATGGCCATGGGAGCAGGCGGATATGATCAGCTGTCTTTGCTGAAACAAGGATGGATAATCTCGATAATTCTGATTATAGGTTATATCGGTTATGTAATGACTGTATTTCCAGCATTTTAAGGAGGATTTCTATGAAAATAACAAAAATAGAACCGATCCTGGCAGGGACTAGGTATCTGTTTGTGAAGGTTCATACAGACCAGGGCCTGGTGGGACTGGGCGAGTGTGGCGCGTGGTGTTATCAGGAAGCAACGGCAGCAGTATTAAAACAGATGGAGCATCATTTGCTGGGGTTGGACCCGCTGAGGATAGAATATATCTGGGATGGACTTACCAGATGCTTTCATTTCCGAGGGTCTGTGGTTATGGCGGCGATCTCGGGTATTGATATTGCATTGTGGGATTTGAAGGGAAAATATTTCGGTGTACCTTGTTATGAACTTTTAGGCGGACAAGTGCGAGAGAAAGCCCGTATTTATGTAAATATAAAGGGGAAAACACCAGAGGCTATGGCGGATAAAGCTGAGAAATTGGCGGCCCAGGGATTTGGAGCTATCCGTTACTCTATTGGACATCCAGAAAATGAAAATGGGCGTTGTGGGGAGAATTTTTCTGCTGTAGTCAATCGAATGGAGAGTACCTTTGCAGCAATTCGGGAAAGTGTGGGCTGGGATGTAGATGTGGCTGTGGAATGTCATCGCGGCTTGAAGCCTGCAGAGGCTATTGAGGCCGGCCGGGTGTTGGAAAAATACAGGCCTTATTTTTATGAGGACCCAATACCGGACAACCTGTTGGCACTGGCGCAAGTTATTGAACAGTGCCATGTGCCAGTGGCGACGGGAGAACGATTTATTAACCCTGTAGAGTTTGAGGAACTACTGGAAGGTACATCTGTGCGCTATATTCGACCAGACATGTGTGTTGCCGGTGGGCTGACTGCAGGAAAAAAAATTGCGGCTCAAGCGGAGGCTAGAGCGGTGTATCTTATTCCTCACAATCCTTTGGGACCTGTTTCTACAGCAGCATGTCTGCAATTAAATGCTTGTATTCCAAATTTTGAAATTCAGGAATATCCAATGGTGAATGGAGAGTGCCCGCTGAATAGGGAGATGAAAAGGGCATTTGAAATTGAGAATGGTTATATAAAGATCCCCACCGGGCCGGGGCTAGGAATAGAGTTAATCGACGATATTGACTGTGTGTTTCCTTTTACTGGTCGATACGGAAAGTTTTGGATGCATGAGGATGGATCAATTGTAGATAGATAGGAAGTCTGTTTGAGTGAAAGGGAAAAGAGGGTATGGATCGAGAGAATTTGATAGAAAAAATGACGGATGTAATGGCGCGGTTTGTGGCTTACACCGGTAAAGTACTGCCAGATGATGTGCGGGAAAAATTGAGAGAGTTGGCAAACCAGGAAACGGCGCCACTAACAAAGCATATTTATGCTACAATGGAGGAAAATCAAAGACTGGCGGCTGAACTGAATCGTCCTAGTTGTCAGGATACCGGTGTTCTGCAGTTTTTTGTTAAGTGCGGCACGGAATTTCCTCTGATAAGAGAATTAGAGTCTCTTTTGAAAGAAGCAGTAATCCGCGCGACAGTACAAGCCCCTTTGCGCCACAATAGTGTAGAGACTTTTGATGAGTACAATACAGGAAACAATGTGGGAAAGGGCATACCTACGGTGTTTTGGGAGATCATACCGAACAGCGGTCGGTGTGAAATTGACACTTATATGGCCGGTGGCGGATGCAGCCTTCCGGGGCGGGCTATGGTGCTGATGCCTGGAGCAGGCTATGAAGGAGTGGTAGAATTTGTAATGGATGTGATGACCAGCTATGGAATTAATGCATGTCCGCCGCTTCTGGTAGGTGTGGGAGTAGCTACCTCTGTAGAGACAGCTGCGCTGCTTTCAAAAAAAGCTTTGATGCGCCCTCTGGGCAGCCACAATCTTAATGAGCGTGCAGAAAAACTAGAACAGCTTTTGGAGGCAGGGATCAATGCTATTGGCCTTGGTCCGCAAGGATTATCAGGAAGTGCTTCAGTGTTAGGCGTCCATGTGGAAAATGCAGCGCGGCATCCCTCTGTAATTGGTGTAGCAGTGAATGTAGGCTGCTGGTCTCACAGAAGAGGACACATTGAATTTGATCAAGACCTAAATTACCAGATTACCTCACATAAGGAGGTGAAATTGTAATGGAGAAGAAAGTTTTAACTACGCCGGTGAAGGCTGAGGACCTAGAGGGAATTAGGGCAGGTGATGTGGTGTATTTGACAGGTACCCTGGTAACCTGTAGGGATGTGGCTCACAGGAGGCTTATAGAGAAAGGGCGGCAGCTTCCTGTGGATGTGAAAGAAAAAGCAATTATTCATGCGGGACCTATTGTAAGACCTGTTGGGAATAGTGAGGAGCGCTTTGAAATGGTGTCCATAGGCCCCACCACTAGTATGCGGATGGAAAAATTCGAGAAAGAATTTATTCGACAGACTGGTGTGCGGGTAATTGTAGGAAAGGGAGGTATGGGCGACGGCACCGTAGAAGGGTGTCAGGAATTTAAAGCTATTCATTGTGTTTTTCCGGCCGGCTGTGCTGTGGTGGCGGCTGCTTGTGTAGAAGAAATCGAGGATGCCCAATGGAAGGAGCTTGGTATGCCGGAAACTCTGTGGAAATGCAGGGTAAAGGAGTTTGGTCCACTAATTGTTTCTATTGACACTTATGGAAATAATTTGTTTGAGCAGAACAAAAAAATATTCAATGAGAGAAAAAATAGGGAGACGGAACAAATCTGTAGAGAAGTAAAATTTATCAAGTGAATTGGGATAATAAAAAGGAGCCATTACATAATAAATGAGCAATCATTTATAAAGGAATGGTTCCTTTTTTGTGCCTGAGAATAGAAAACAGGCTCCGAAGAGCCTGCTATCTTTAATATTATTAAATAATGAAAAGTAAATTAACATAAAATTATATTGAATTTGATATTGGATTATTTTCCAGAGTATCTTTATATTTCCTGATGTTCTGCTTTATCAGATTCATGTTTAATAGGAAAAGAAATATGAACCTTAAATAAATCCCCATCTATAATAATTTCAAATGTACCGCCCTGCAGCTGAGTCAGGCTTTGGGCAATAGACAGGCCAAGACCGCTGCCTTCAGTAGTTCTGGCTACATCTCCCCGCACAAAACGTTCCGTCAATTCATCAGGGCTAATATTTAATGGGCTTGCAGAAACATTTTTTATGGTAAAGAATACCTGGGAATTATCTGAGGAAGTTTCAATGTCCACATAAACTCTGCTGTTTTCCATGGCGTATTTAAAGGTATTGTTGTACAGGTTTTCCAGAACCCTCCACAGCCGTCTGCCGTCTGCTTCAATAATAATAGATGTTTCTGGTATTTTAGTTACAAGCTCCAGGTGGTGGGAATCAAATTTCTCTTCAAATTCCCCATTGGTTTGCTGCACAAGCTGAACTAAGTCAATATCTGAAATTTCCAGCTTCAGATTTCCGGAGCTGGCCTTAGAGGCCTCCACCAGATCCTCTGTCAGATTTTTCAGCCTTTGTGACTTCTGCTCCAAAATATCTAAGTAGCTCTGAATTTTAGGATCCTGAATTTTTTCACGTTTAATTAGATCTACATAGTTAATAATTGAGGTTAAAGGCGTTTTTATGTCATGGGAAACATTCGTAATCAAATCTGCTTTTAGGCGCTCGCTTTTCACCTGTTCGTTAAGAGCTGACTCAAGTCCCATTCCAATATTATTGATTCTCTGCGCCAGAACTTTCTCTTTACCTGTAAATAGCTCTAAATCAATTTGATAAGACGTATTGCCGTCTGCAATTCCTATAATCGCTTCATTAATTTTGTCATGCTCCCAGCAGCTGTGAAACAGATTGTGGAACGCCCAAAAGTCCAAAAGAAACAGAAGAATTCCCAGGACAGCGGAAAGGGACATGCCCAAGGCTCCTTCGCTGGTAATGGCAGCTATAAATATTCCGCCAAACAACAGCAGATTTGTCAGCAGAAATAAGGAATAAATAACTGCCAGGCGAATTGTAAATTTCTTTCGGAGAAAATATAGGGAAGCTATTTTCCGGAAGCTGCGGAACATACTGTTAGACCAAAGAGTATGTGCTTTGTAGCGGCGGATAATACTTAAACCTTCTATCAAACAGAATACATAAATAATACTGGTCTGTACCGCCATATCAATGTAGTTCCAATGAGGTATACTGAACAAGGTGTGAAGCAGCTTGCAGATTACCTTGTCGCCTACATAAAGAGCCAGAACTGTACAGATAGCACATAAAATCAGACTGTTTTCAAAAGTGATCTTATCCAGATAATACAATGTTCTTCCGGTTATAGAATGAATAATCTGATACAATGTAATAAGACATCCTGCAAGGCCAATAAACAGGCACAGAACACCTGCAGCGTACATAATTTTGGCTCTGTAAAATACCTGCTCTAAATCCTGGTAAATATCATTTTGAGTATATTCTGTATCTAAAGCAATAATGGCATAGTAATTGTTATTATCGTAAGGATTGCTGGATTCAGCCATAGCGGACATGCCTGCCGGAGGAATATTAAAATTAGAATCCACAATCAGGGAGGAGCCGCTTACATAACAATATTCTCCCAGAGCCTTCAACTGATCCACAGACAAATCAGGGGTATTTGTGAAAAGGCTGGTGTCAGTCTCCGTGTACTGATAATAAATCTGAAAATACAGGTTAGAGGGCTGTCCAATCAGATTATTGCTCACTTTATAATAGTTTCCCAGGCAGGTTAAGGCTTCTTTCGATAAATCTGCCAGAGACATAATAGCATCTGCTGGTTCTGTAAGTATTTCTACCGGCTGGTAAGCTTTCCAATTGATCCTTACATCAGGGGAAGGAATTTTGTCGTCTATGGGCACTGTCTGCACCTGATAGTCATCATCCAGATAATACCCTTGAGCTTTTGCATAGCGGATTAACTCATCTAAAGTATAAGTTGTCTCCGAGGTATTTAAACTCATATAAGAAATACTGGCGATTTCCTTGTTAAAATCCAGCTCCCCATTTGTCTCAAAAACATCCCTGTAATTTACATAGTCAAAGATACAGCGAATATCAGACTGAAATTTTTCCTGAAACAAAGAGGAATCTTCAAAGCTTTCTGTTGTAAGCCAGGAAAGTCCCCGGCCATAATTAGAGTTTGAGAACATTAGCCCAATACCAATTAACGCGAACACAGCAAAGGACAAATGTAAAATAAGTATAGTAAATTTTTTCATAAGCTACCTATTGTTTTTCGATTTTATATCCTACGCCCCAAACAACCTTTAAATATCGGGGCTCTCTGGGATTGATCTCTATTTTTTCCCGGATATGACGGATATGTACAGCTACTGTATTGTCAGCTCCAATGGCTTCCTCGTTCCAAATTTGTTCATAAATTTCATCAATAGAAAAAACCTTACCTGCATTTTTTACAAGAAGAAGCAGAATATTGTATTCAATAGGAGTTAACTTAATCAACTCCCCGTCTACCATAACTTCTTTATTGTCATCATTAATCTGAAGTCCGCCGCACTTAAAAATATGCTCGCTTTCCTGCTGCTGATTCATATTGCCCAGCTGAGTATAACGCCTTAACTGAGATTTTACTCTGGCCACCAGCTCTAAAGGGTTAAAGGGCTTTGTAATATAATCGTCGGCGCCAATATTCAGTCCCAGAATTTTATCAGTGTCCTCAGATTTTGCAGACAAAATTATAATAGGAATACTGCTGGTTTCCCGCACCTTTAAAGTGGTGCGAATACCGTCCAGACCAGGCATCATAACATCCACAATCAATAAATCTACTTCATTTGTTTCCAATAATTCTAAAGCTTCATAGCCATCATAAGCTTTTATAATATGAAAACCTTCTCCTGCCAGGTAAATGTCAATGGCATCCACAATTTGTTTATCGTCATCACAGACAAGAATATTCTGCATGGAAAAAACCTCCTCTTGTATATAAGTATATCAGCCTTATTTTACCATTATACAACGAGATGACCTAAGGGGCTACCTTTTATTTTTTAAGAAAGATGAAGGAAATTCTTACATAACAAAAAGCGCCTCACATCAGGCGGCCGCTTGTTCTGAAAATACAGATTATGCGGCACCCTTAGAAGCGCTTTTCATTGTATAACAAAGGTGTATAACGTGCTTAAATTATTTTACAGGAATCCAATGAAAATACCTGCGATAATTACAGAAGCGATTGTTACTGTTACGAAACCGCCTACCAACATCTTTGGCAGCGTATTTTCAATCAGGAACTCTCTCTCATCTGGATCTTCAGTAACGCTTTTTGCAGACTCATGTGTCAGCATAAAGTTCTGTGGGAAGCCATAAAGTGCGTTCATTGCAATGGAGAATGACATTGCCGGACTTTCGCCTAAAGCCTTTCCTACAAAGAAAGAAATAATATACATACCGATAATGCCAAAGAACAAAATGCCGCACAGAGGAATGATTAACTGAGCAACCATTTCTGGTGTGGAACGGTTCAGATCGGCAAAGATATATCCTAACAGAGCTGTCATCAGGAATCCGAAGGAGTTTGCCTTGTTCAAAGTTTTCTTTTCAACAAAACCGATTTCAGAAGCAATAACACCAAAGATTAAAGATACAACCAATTTGTGAATAGTAAAGCTTGCGCCTGCAGCAGCCAGAAGCTTATTTAAAGCATCTGATGTAAAGTATGCCAGCATAGCTACAAAGCCAAGACGAAGAAGCATAAAAGTATTGCTTTCATATTTCTCAGGAACGTGTGGGAAAATACGGAACTTACCTTCTAATTCTCCGCTTTCCTCAGCTACAGCAACTCTCTTCATAGCGCCTGAACGATATGCGTTTAAAAGTCTGCGGTCTTCTCTTTTCAGCATAAAGGAGGTTAATGGATATCCCACAAATCCCTGTCCAACGTATACCAGAATTGGAAGAACAATCAGGTCCTCCAGACCTTTTGCCTTTGCGGCGTCACCCATAAGCAGAGTGGCAACAGTACCGCCTGTTAAAGGAGGAGTAGCAATAAATGCAATATCGCTGCCAAATACCATTCTGCCCAGTGTCATGGTGCCTAAAATAATACCAACCAGACCTGCACATGCGATTACAACAGTTTTCCACTGGTCAATCAGCTGCTTTAAATCCAGCATAGTTCCCATGTGGGTGATTAACAGGTACATAGCCAGCAGAGATAAGTTGGCAAAGCCTGCTGTAGTTACAATATCTTTTGGAAGGATTGTCCAGAATCCTACCATAAATAACAGCGCCTGTACAAATACAGACGGAATAACGGCCTTGGTTGCTGTAGAGATTGTGTCACCAATTACCAATATAGCTAAAATAATCGTAAAGCCAATAATAATTTCCATAAAGCCTTTCCTCCTGAAGCCGCCCCCAAGCGGCTTTCCCCTATAATTTTAGTGTGCTTTAAAGTTCTTCAATAACATTTGCAAGAATCTGGTAGGTAAGCAGCATATTATCATAATTCCAGCATTCATTTGTCTTGTGATTAGTGTTTTCCTCACCAGGCAAAAGAGGTCCGAAGGCTACTGCATTTTCAAAGGTTCTTGCGTAAGTGCCGCCGCCTACGGAAATAGGTTCGTCGTCTCTGCCTGTACAGTCCTTATAAACTCTCTGCAAAGTAGTAACCAGCTGAGAGTCCTTAGGAACATAAAGAGAACCCAGAACAAAATCACATACAGCGGTAAAACCTAAAGGAGCTACTTTTTCATTGATTGCAGCAGTTACATCTTCAGGCTTAAAGGTTACTGGCACACGCAGGTCGCATTTTACTTCCGCATGGTCAGCAGTTACAACAGAAATAGCAGGATTTAAAGTAAGCTTACCTGACTGCTCGTCCTCTAAATCAATGCCCCAGCCCTTAGTATCAGCAATTTCCATAAGCTTTACAAAAGGATGATCTACGCCGTCGGCAGCCAGTTTTTTACACAGTTCTCTTGTTGCGTTTACACCTAATTCTGGGCGGGAAGCGTGAGCAGCCTTTCCTTCAGCCTCATAAGTCTTGCCATTTACCACAGCTTTTGCTGAAGCCGGAACAATATTATATGTTTTTCCGCCTTCCAGCTCTATAGGCTGCACAGAGCTGTCCAAATCCTGAGAAACAGTTACATGAATAATGCCTTTTTCAGCGTATGTAGACGGATAATCGCCGTCAGGTGAGAAAGAACATACAGGAAGTTCTTCTGTCTGGCGGTATCTTTTCATACATACCCAGGCGCCGCTTTCCTCGTCGCCGCCTACAATCAAGCGCACCCGCTTGTCTTTTAAAGCGCCGGCGTCTGTTAATGCCTTTAAGGCATAAAGACTTAAAATGGTAGGACCTTTATCGTCACAGATTCCGCGGCCATATACTTTGCCGTCGATCAGTGTGGCGTCAAAGGGATCTGCCTTCCAGCCCTCTGCCTCTACAGGCACCACATCTACATGGGTGAGAACAGCGACCATTTTATCACCCTGTCCAGCTTCAATCCATCCGCAGTATCCGTCCAGCATTTTCGTTTTAAAACCCATACCTTTAGCCAGATCCAATACATAGTTTAAAGCCTTGTATACGCCTTCCCCTAAAGGCATATCGTCTGTGACTAATCCACAATTGTGATTTACTGTATGGATTTGCATCAGCCCCCGCAGGTCATGGAACATGGCCTGTTCATCCAATGGATATTGTTTCATACAATAACCTCCTTAGATTTGTTAAAACATTACTTAGAATATTTTAACAAATTAAAGGCAGAATTGCAATAGAAATTAGAATGTTTCGACAATAGGTTTATTTGTTGCTTTAAAGGACTAAAATTTAAATATTGCTGTGCCATATGCCGGAAGAGAAAAAGATATATGGTATGGCTGCCCGTCGCACTCGCCCTTTTTTGCCTTCAGTACAGGAGGATTATCAGATTTTTGGTACATGCCCTGTACATTATCCAGCACTAAAGTATAATTGCCCCGCTTCCACACCCCTACCTTGTAATCCGGTCGGGAGACAGGGGTAAAATTGCATATAAAAAGCAGATTCTTTTTGCCTGTTTCATCTCTGCGGACAAAGCTGAAAATACTTCTGTCGCTGTCATTGGCATTGATCCACTGGAAGCCATTCCAGTCGTAATCCAGCTGATAAAGAGCCGGATACTTTTTGTACAGGTGAAGCAGGTCGCGGACATAATTCTGCAGATTCTTGTGGAGATCTTCATTTGTCAGATGCCAGTCTAAAGCCACTTTTTCGTCCCATTCATGCCATTGGCCAAAGTCCTGTCCCATAAACAAAAGCTTTTTACCAGGATGCCCCATCATAAAGGTATATCCTACCTTCAGGTTGGCAAATTTATCTTCATAAACACCAGGCATTTTGTTAATCATAGAGCATTTAAGGTGAACCACCTCATCGTGAGACAGAACCAAAATAAAGTTTTCGCTGGTGGCGTAAGTCATTCCAAAGGTCATTTTATTGTGGTTATATTTTCTAAAATAGGGGTCCAGCTTCATATATTCCAGGAAGTCGTGCATCCAACCCATATTCCACTTAAAGGAAAATCCTAAGCCGTCATTCTCAGGCGCATGAGTGACCTTAGGCCACGCTGTAGATTCTTCCGCGATAACCATGGCCCCTTTATTTCTCTTTGTGAGAATACTGTTTAAATGTTTAAAAAATTCTATAGCTTCCAGGTTTTGGTTGCCGCCGTAAATATTGGGAACCCAGTTTCCGCCGCTGCGGCCGTAATCCAGATAAAGCATGGAAGCTACGGCGTCCACCCGCAGACCGTCCACATGATAACGCTCTACCCAGTAGAGGGCATTGGAAATTAAAAAGTTTTTCACCTCATTTTTATTGTAGTCAAATACCTTTGTGCCCCAGTCGGGATGTTCTCCTTTTCTGGGGTCAGCATATTCGTAGAGAGGCTGTCCGTCAAAGTCGGCTAGTCCATGAGCGTCCTTTGGAAAATGCGCCGGCACCCAGTCCAGAATAACGCCGATGCCTTTGCGGTGGAGATAGTCTACAAAGTACATAAAATCTCCAGGTGATCCATAGCGGGAAGTGGGTGCAAAATATCCTGTAACCTGATATCCCCATGAACCGTCGTACGGGTATTCTGCGATGCCCATTAATTCTACATGGGTGTATCCCATAGACTTTACATAGTCGGCTAATTCGTGAGCCGCCTCTTTATATGTATAAAAACCTTCCTTGATCTGCCGGTCCTTTTTGCGCCAGGAGCCCAGGTGCACTTCATAAATACTGACAGGTTCCTTTTCCATGGCTTTTTCAGGTCTTGCGGCCATCCATTTTCCGTCCTTCCAGGAAAATCCCGCAATGTCTGAAGTGATAGAGGCTGTTCCAGGCCGGAATTCTGCAGAAAATGCGTATGGATCTGCCTTAAAGATCAGCTGCCCGGATTGGGTTGTAATAGCATATTTATATAACTGGCCCTTCCCCATATCAGGTACGAAAAGTTCGTAAATTCCGGAGTCCTCTAAAAGCTTCATAGGATGGCTGTCCGGATTCCAGTTGTTAAAATCGCCGACTAAACTGACAGATTGGGCATGTGGGGCCCATACGGCAAAATAGTAACCGCTTTTTCCCCCGAAGGTCCATGGATGTGCTCCCAGCTTATCATAGATTTCATAATGTGTTCCATTGCCGAACAGATAACGGTCAACCTCAGTAATAAAACCTGTTTCTACTGCTTTTTTGCTTTTACGTCCCATATTATAGTTCCTCTCTGTAATTTAATTTATAAATAAGGCCGTCATTGGCTTGCAATACCACATTTAAGCGTCCGTTTTCTAAGGTCACGGGGGTATTATTAAAAATGTTGACTGCAGTATCTTCTGTGCCGTCAGGAACTGGGATTGAAACAGAGCAGTCCTGGCTGTCGTTATTGGCGGCAACAATCATAATACTGTCATCACCCTGCCGTAAAAAGGCGTATTGTCTGTTGGTCAAAAGCAGTTCCTTGTACAGGCCGTGATGAAAATGAGAGTATTTATTGTGAATGCAGCACAGTGTCTGCAACTGGTTTGTAAGGGGACAAGACATAGTCTCCGCTTTTTCAATATCTATAGCAGGCCGCAGCATATAGTCGCTGTCTTTTGTGCGAAGGCCTTCCACACCCCATTCGCCGCCATAGTAGATGGAAGGTATACCTGGAAGGGTCATAAGTAAAAAATATGCCAGGTACAGATGGCTGCTGTCTTTTAATTTACTGGCAATTCTATCTTCGTCATGGTTGTCCAAAAATGTGTACAGATCCCTGCCTATAGCCTCCAATCGCTTTACATTGTGAGCGATTTCAAAGAAGTTATGGTCATTTAAACCAGAATAAAGGCTTTTATGAAGCTCGTAGTTGGTTACAGAGTGAAGCATTTCCCCATTGACCCAGCGGCTGTATTCGCCGTGAATTACCTCCCCCATAAGCCAGAAATCAGGTTTGATTTTGTCAGTCATCTGGCGCATTTCTTTCATAAAAGTAAAATCCAGAACATTGGCGCAGTCTAAGCGGATACCGTCAATATCAAAGGTGTCTATCCAAAATCGAATAACATCGAAAAGATATTGCTTTACCTGGGGATTTTGCAGGTTTAAGGCAGGCAGATCATAAATTCCGTGCCATGCCTCATAGCTGAAGGGATCGCCCATTGGACTTTGACAATCAAAATTTACCCCCTTGTACCAATCTTTATAAGGAGAGTTCCATTTGTTTTTTTGTATATCCTGAAATGCAAAAAAACTACGGCCAGTATGGTTGAATACCCCGTCTACAATTACCTTGATTCCGGAGAGATGGCATTTATACACAAAAACCTGGAAATCATTGTTGGAGCCTAGCCTGCGGTCTACCTTTTTAAAATCAATAGTGTCATATCCATGGGTAGATGATTCAAAAAGAGGTCCTATGTAAACTGCGGTGCAGGAAAGACCGCAGATATGAGGAATCCATTTGTCTAACTGATTGAACCGATGATCCGGGGAAGCTTGTGTATTTTGATGTGGCGCTCCTGTCATTCCCAAGGGATACATGTGATAAAAAACAGCTTTTTCATACCAGGTTTTCATAAAGAGTCCTCCAAAATTAGTTTAAAAGTTATGCCTCCTGCCGCTTTAGGCGTCTAAGGAGAAACTGATAGCGCAGCTGGGCTGCGTTCAGCTCGTAAATGTAGCAGTCGATCAAAGTAGGATCTACTACTTCTTCAAAATGATTTCTTACAGTGTCGATTTGGCACTTAGTTCGCTGGATCTCTGCCCGCAAAGTTTGTCTTTCAGCCAGTCTGGCAGAAAGCTCTCTGGTGTTTGTCCTTTTCATTCTATCATCTCCCAAATGTTGATACAGTTAGTATATCTGGGAAATGGCAGATTATTCATGGTTTTACCAGAATATTTTGGAGAGAGACATTTAATTCGTTAAAAATCCGGCTGGAATTTTCCAAAGTAAGAAAATAAATGTTGGAAGTTCCATCCTGTCTGGAACTGACAATTCCTGCTGTTTTTAAAATTTTTAAGTGATGTGAAATAGCCGGGCGGGAAAGGCTTGTCATATTGGTAATCTCTTTTACGCTAAGCCCCTGAATGTGTTGCCGGTCTATGGGAACACTTTCAGAGGATTCTGCTGAGGAAAGGTTATCATAAGCAGACCCTCCAATAGCTGCCTGGGTCAGGGCGCTGATAATGGTCAGACGCATCTCATCTCCAAGTGCGATAAACAGTGGTTTGCAAAGCTCAAATTGTTTTTCCAGTTGCCGCAATACATCTATATCTGCCATACAGCCTCCTTTGGTTTAAAAATTTAAACTGAGTATATTTTACCATTAACCGGAAGAAACGTCAACAAAAAGTGTGAAATATATACAAAAAACATATTGACAATTCCAAAGTATTAGTGCATAATTAGTAAACAGCTACCAGAAATCCTTTCTTTTAAAAACTGGCAGCGCATATCTGTATTACATTTTCGCCGTTCAGGCAAGCTTTAGTTTCCCGTTAATCAAGTGAGTCATTTATAAAGTAAAGGTTCAGGAGGTGATATATAATAAAAGCTTTTAGCCTGCAGGATGGAGTATTATTTGCCGTATTGGCTGCAGGAGCATTTTGGGATATAAAAAGCCGCAGGATTCCTAACTGGCTGATGGCTGCAGGGGCAGCTGTGGGAGCGGCAGCGGGAGGACTTAGATTTATTGGCCTTTTTGCCGCTGTAGTGATTGTATTTTTTCCATTATATTTGTGCCGCATGATAGGTGCAGGCGATATTAAAGTGATGGCTTTAATTGTAGGATTTTTAGGCCCTTTTCAGGGAGCTGATGTTTTAGCTGTCAGTTTTTGTATTGGGGCGGCTGTCTCACTTTTCAAATTGCTGTGCAGAGGCATACTGCAGCAGCGTCTTATTTATTTCATGGTCTATATCAGACATTTATTCCAGACAAAACAAATTACAGCTTACTTTAAGCCGGAGAGAGACGGATATGATGTAACAATTCCCTTTGTTGCCTGTCTGTTTTTTGGGACAATTATATCCTGGTGGTGGAAGTAGGCAAAGGAGGGATCTATGAAGAAGATTATGGCTGTATACGATATTGAACCTTTGTATGCAGACCGTTTTGCAGACTTTATTAACAGGAAAGGGACGATTCCCTTTCAAGTTGTGGCATTCTCATCTATTTTACTTTTAAAGGACTATGCCTCAGATCATCAGATTGATCTGCTTTTGATTAGTTCCAGCGTGGATAGAAGGGATAGGGAGGGGATTGCTGCAAAACAGACGATAGTATTAAGTGATGGGGAGGCTGCTCTTTCTAGTCAGCCCTTTCCTGTGGTTTACAAATATCAGTCGTCAGACAGGATCATCCGGGATGTTATGTCTTATTATGGACAGGACGTTTCAGACCCGTTTTATTCTTCAGCCAAAGGGGGAAGTGTTCTGGGGATATATTCTCCGGTAAATAGATGCCTGAAAACATCTTTTGCCCTTACCCTTGGCCAGCTGTTGGCTCAGGACAATAAAGTGCTTTATGTAAATCTGGAAGACTGTTCCGGCATGTCCAGGATTATGGGGGAGGTGTACAGCAGAGACCTGTCAGATATGCTGTATTTTTACCATCAGGGAAGCTACAACTGGGCTAGGCTTAGTTCGGTTGTATATACCTGGGGAGGCCTGGATTATATTCCACCTGCCAGATATCCGGAGGATCTGTGCCAAATAGATGCAGAAGGGCTGGCAGTATTCCTGTTAGAGATGGCCCAGTCCTCTCCCTACAATATGATTGTAGCCGACTTAGGCCAGATGGGCAGAAAGGCGGCGGAGGTATTGGAGGTATGCGAAAAGGTTTATATGCCTGTAAAGGATGACTTTATATCTAAGGCCAAAATAGAAGAATTTGAGGATTACCTGGAAGTGTCAGGCAGATCTGACATCAAAGAAAAAATACATAAGATTAAGCTGCCTTATCACAGTGATTTAAAAGGCGGCCAGTCATATGCAGAGCAGCTTTTGTGGGGAGAGCTGGGGGATTATGTAAGAGCTATGCTGGGCAGCCAGCAGAAGGAGGAGTAGATTGGGCAGAGCAACAGATACAGAAGAATTTTATAGTATAAGAAATACACTGCGGGAGGAGGTGGCAGAAAGATTATGCGATATGAGGCAGGTGGAAGATGAAGAGCTTTATCAGGTTATTGATGAAGTAATAATGGCTGCTGGAGAAAGATTGTATTTACCCTTAAAAGAAAAAATACATTTAAGAATCAGCTTGTTTGACTCCTTTCGGCGTCTGGATATTCTTCAGGAGCTGGTGGATAATCCTGATATTACAGAGATTATGGTAAATGGAAAGGGATGTATTTTTGTTGAGAAAAACGGAAAAATGCTGCCCTGGGAAAAGTCCTTTGACAGTGTGGAGCAGCTGGAGGATATGATTCAACAGATTGTAAGCCGGGTGAACCGCAGGGTAAATGTATCCTCCCCTATAGCCGCAGCCAGGCTGGAGGACGGTTCCAGAGTACATGTAGTTTTGCCGCCTGTAGCCATAGACGGACCTGCTGTGACAATCAGAAAGTTCCCAGAACCTATTACCATGAGACGGTTAATAGAGCTGGAGGCTATTACAGAGGAGGCGGCTGTCTTTTTAAAGCATCTGGTGGTAGCCGGATACAATATTTTTATCAGCGGAGGAACAGGCTCCGGGAAAACCACATTTCTTAATGCGCTATCTGCATTTATCCCCCAGGAAGAAAGAGTTATTACTATAGAAGATGCAGCAGAGCTTCAAATTCAGCAGGTTCCCAACCTAGTAAGGCTGGAAACGAGAAGCGCCAATTTAGAGGGGGAGGGAGAGATTCATATGGGAGATTTAATAAGGTCCTCTTTAAGAATGCATCCTAACAGAATTATTGTGGGAGAGGTAAGGGGAAAGGAGGCCTTTGATATGCTCTCGGCATTTAATACTGGACATGATGGCTCTCTCAGTACAGGCCACGGAAACAGCTCGGCAGATATGCTTTCCAGATTGGAGACTATGGTACTTATGGGTGTAAACATGCCTTTAGATGCTATTAGAAGTCAGATTGCCTCATCTGTAGATATTATGGTGCATCTGGGAAGGTTGAGGGATAAAAGCAGGAAGGTGCTGGCAATTACAGAGATTGGAGGATTTGAAAATGGAAAGATCTCCCTTAATAGAATCTATTGTTATGAGGAGGAAGAAGGGGGAAAGGAAAGAAAAGGCCGGCTGCGCCAGGTGGGCCAGCTGCTGCACACAGAAAAGCTTCGGACAGCAGGTATTGAATTATCAGCATTATAGACTGTCTGTGCAGGAATGGATTTTATATAGCTGTCAGGGAATGGGGGCTATCGGGGTTATCTCCTATATCTATTTTAGAAGCTGGTTCGTCTTTTGGTGTCTGTCCCCCCTTAGCCTATGCTGGCCCCTTATTAAGCGAAAGGATTTAAAACAAAAACGTTTGGAAATTCTGAGCAGGGAGTTTAAGGATGGAATTACGATATTAGCTTCTTCTCTGACAGCAGGATATTCTGTAGAAAATGCATTCCGCGTAAGCACCTCAGAGCTGCTTTTAATTTATGGAGAAAAAGGGCTTTTATCTTTTGAATTTCAATATATAGTAAACCAGTTAAAGATAAACCGTCCTATAGAGCAGCTTCTGGATGATTTTGCAGAACGCAGTGGGTTAGATGATATACAGAACTTTTCTCAGGTATTTTCAGCTGCGAAAAGAAGCGGAGGTCAGCTAATTGAAATAATGAATCATACAGCAGAAGTTATAGGAAGTAAAATTCAGCTGAGGGAAGAAATTGCTTCTATGACAGCCGCCAGACGTTTAGAACAGAGGATTATGAACCTTCTTCCATATTTAATTGTTATTTATATTGATACTGCTTCTCCAGGCTTTTTTGCCCAAATGTACAGCACAGCAGTAGGAAGAGGGGTTATGACGTGCTGTCTGATAGCATACGCGACAGCAGTGTTTATATCTAAGAAAATATTGGATATAGAAATTTAAAGGTATAAAAATTATGAAGGTGCAAGTATTTTTTATAGCTGCCGGCTTCCTTTTGTATGGCGGACTGACATTTTTCTCAGGGAAGGGCGAGAGTATAAAAGCTGTTCCGCGCAGCAGTGTAGCTGGAGAGACAGTTAGTTATGAGATAGAGGTGAAGGGGCTGGAAAAAGAGGATCAGCTTTTGACAATAACGGCAGGGCAGAGAAAGTATTCTGAGGAGGAGGCAAAAGAACGGTTTGATCAGGTAAGACAGCAGCTAAATACACAGATATTAGGCGAGAATTTATCTTTAAAAGAGGTAAGAACAGATTTAACCTTAATGTCCTGGTCAGAGGATCTTGGTATACGCATTAGATGGGATTCTGAAAAGCCTGAAATACTAGACAGATATGGGAAAGTAAATAACAAGGAGTTAGGACCAGAGGGAGAACCAATTTGGCTGAAAGCGGCTATGACTGATGGGGAGCACCAACGGACTTATGAGATTCTGGTCACAGTTCTGCCTCCTATCATATCCCAGAAAGAGCAGATAGCAGAAGATTTTCTAAAAGAGTTAAAAAAGCTGGATATGGAGCAGGAGCAAACAGACCAGTTTGTGCTTCCTGATCAATATAAGGGAAAAGAATTAAGTTATACATATAAGGAGGATGAAAGCTATAAAATTTTGCCTTTATTAGGCATTGCAGCAGCAGTAGTTTATTCCCTAAAGGGAAAACAGAAAAGGATGGAGGAGGAAAAGATAAAAGACAGGCAGATGATGGTGGATTATCCTGAGATTATATCAAAATTAACTATTTTTACTGGAGCCGGCATGACTGTACGGCTTTCCTGGGAGAGAATTGTAAAGGATTATGAAAAACGTAAAAGTAAGGGAGGACAAGTCCGGTATGCGTATGAGGAAATGAGCCGGACTTATCACCAACTGCAGAAAGGAATGATGGAAGGAAAAGCTTATGAGGAATTTGGGAAAAACTGTAGGCTTCAGCCATATTTAAGGCTGGCAGGTCTAATAGAGCAGAATAGAAAAGAGGGAGTAAAAAACCTGAGAAATTTATTGAGTATAGAAATGAATGCAGCCTTTGAGGAGAGAAAGAATCTGGCCAGAAAGCTGGGGGAAGAAGCGGGAACAAAGCTATTAATTCCTCTATTTATGACTTTGGGAATTGTTATGATAATGGTAATGCTGCCTGCCTTGATGGCATTTTCTTAAATATTATTATGAGAAAGGGAGGACTAGAATGATATACAGAGAGCTGAAAAACTTTATAACTGATAATGACGGAATCGGAGTAATCGAGGTAGTTTTAATATTGGTGGTTCTGATTGGACTGGTAATTATTTTTAAGGAACAAATTGGTAAACTGCTGAACAATATTTTTAAGGAGATAAACAGCCAGTCTAAAGAGGTGTACTAATGAAAGTCAAAGGGCAGATTACAGTATTTTTAAGTATGACAATTATGTGCATTTGCGGATTAATGTTTGGGATTCTGGAGTCTGCCCGTTTAGAAGGAATCAGATGTTATTTACAGACAGCAGTACATTCCTCCATGGATTCTCTTTTTAGCGGTTATCACCGGGATATATGGAATCAATATAGAATTCTTGTGCGGGAATATAGGACAGAAGAAGAGCTAAAAGACGAATTTGAAAAGTATCTGACGACTTATAAAGATGCCGCAGGGTGGTATGCAATGGATATAAAAAAGACAGATCTGGAGGAGATAAGTCATATTACAGACCATGGGGGAAGAAATCTTGAAAAACAAGTTTTAGATTATATGAAATTTGGCGTTTGGAATCTGAATTTTCAGGAAGATACAGCAGAAGATCTGAAGAAAGAGTTAAAGGAGGCCGCCGCCACAAAGCGCATTGCAGACCAATATAGTAAAGAAACTGGTCAAGCAGTGAAGCTGGAGAAGGCAGTGGAGAGGCTGGATCAGTACCTGGAAAGACAAAAGGAGCTATATAAAGAGGCACAGAATAGTTTAGAGGATTTAGACGGCTCTGGATTTCTGGATAGGGGGAAAAAGCTGTTGAAAGAATTGAAGAAAATCCCAGATCTTGTGGATAACTATGAAGAGAAGGCAGATGAGCTGAGGAGAGAGTTGGAAGAAAGCAGACAATATTATATTGCGGAAAGTAAGGACTTAACCAGCTCATCTAAAAGTATGCTGGAAGCGGAAATAGGAAAATACGATTCTTATATTATGGAGGAAGGGGAGAGGAGAAAAGAGATCGCAGGTTTAAAAAGTATTGCAGAGCAAAATATGGATTTGGTGGAAGCAGTTATGGAAGAGGCTGAAGCAGTAGAACAATATATTAGTGAATGGGAGGGAGAAGATGAAGAGGATGAGCTGGATGAAGAAGCGTTATGGAGACCAGTACAAAGGCATTTTGAAAGATTTAAGCAGGCAGAATTATTATGCGCCCACGGCACAGCTGACAAGGAAAAGCAAAGTTTTTTGGAACAGACAAAAGGTTTGTTAGAAAAAGGGCTTTTATCTGTAGTAATACCGGAGGGAAAAGAAGTGTCCCAGGCAGTACTGCCTAATAGTAGTTTTCCTTCATCTATATATGAAGAAACAGAAGGAGAATACACATCCTTAATCAATAATCTAATAGTAAACGAATATTGCGGAATGTTCTTTTCTGATTTTTTAGATGAGGAAAAGGAGGTGCAGTATGAATTAGAGTATTTAATCGGAGGGAAACTGACAGACAGAGAAAATCTGTCAATTGCTGTAGGAGATATATTTTTAATTAGAGAAGGGTTAAACTTTCTTCATATTTTAAGCGATAAGGAGAAACGGCAGGCAGCAGTTCAGTTGGCGGAAGTAATTGTGGGAGCCAGCGGACTGGCTCCCCTAGTTCCCATAATGGCGTTTTTAATTATGAATATATGGGCATCTGCTGAAGCAGCTTATGATATTAAAAGCTTACTTTCCGGAGAAAAAATACCGTTAATAAAAACAGCTGAGGATTGGAAGTTAGGCGTAGAACAAATTTTAGACATAGGGAAAAATAGTAAGCTGGATTCCAATCCATACGGAAGGGAAGGCAGGGGACTTGGGTATGAGGAATATTTAAAGTTAATGCTGTTTCTTAAAAATTCGTCACAAAAGTATTATAGAATGATGGATGTAATTCAGATGAATATTCAGAGAAAACAGCCTGGATTTTCTATAAAGCAATGTGCCTGTTATATACATATAAAAGCGGATATTTGTGGAAAACATCTTTTTCTCAGACTTCCTTTTGTGGAAAACAAGAAAGAAACAGGGGGTTATCAAATGGAAGCTGAGGCGGAAAAAGCATATTAAATCATTGAGAGGAGGCAGGCAGACATGCCCTTTTCCGGGAAGCAGAATCGGATGGAAAAAATAATCAATGTAACTCTCCAAGTACAGTCCCCCTTAGATAGAAAGCATTCTGAGAAAAGGGTGTGTCTGTCTGACCTTCTACTTATCAGTTTAAAGGGAAGTATGGCTGTAGAAGCAGCCATTGGCTTATCACTTTTTTTGTTTTTTATAGTACTTTTAATGCTTTCTATGAAAATAATGAATACAAGGAGACAGGTACAGGCTGCTTTAGAGAATGTAGGAGAAAAAGCGGCCCAGTATATTTATATTGAAGAACAAACAAAAAAAGGGTTTTTTATCAATACTGGAAAAATATCCGGTGAAGATACAAACATATTTTTAAAGAGCATAACAGCGGCGATGATTGAGAGGGAGATGCATAAAATACTGGATACCAAGGCTGTGGGCAAGTTGTCTGCAGCCAGGTCAAGGATTATGGCTGATGGAGAAAATATTGATTTAATTATTGATTATGAAATAAATCTTCCTTTTCCAGTATTTCGTTTGGAATCTGTAAAGCAGACTGCCAGATGCTGCCGCAGGGCCTGGATTGGAATTGATGGGCTTTTGGGAGTGGGAGACAGCGGGCAATTATCAGAAGAAAATCAAACAGTATATATAGGAAAAGGAAGTACAAGGTATCATACTTCTCGATTATGTCACTATTTATATAATCAGCTAACAGCTGTTGATTATGAACAGCTGGAGACAGCACGAAATACAAATGGGGGAAAGTACTACCCCTGCAGCAGATGTGCAGGAGGAATAAAGGAAGGTACTGTTTATATTATGCCCAGTGGTATTAGTTTTCATAAAGACAGCAGCTGCAGTTCTATTACAGCTTATGTGAAAGCAGTACCTTTAAATGAGGTAGAATATCTGGGGCCATGTACATATTGTTCTAAGGGAAGGTGAGGAGAAAATGTTAGTTATGAATACAGCAAGGCAGATCGTATTTATTAGTTTTATCAGTATTGCTTCCTGGCAGGATGCAAAGAGGAAAGAGGTAGGAATATGGGTATATGGTCTTTTTGGAAGTTTGGCCTGGTATATCAATCTGTGTCTGCTGCATTTGCAGGATTTGCAGGCAATTTTATTAAGCATTTCTTTAGGTACAGGCCTGCTGTTTCTAAGTCGTATGACATGTGGGGCTATAGGAGAGGGAGACGGCTTATTCTTTTTAGTAACAGGTATTTTTCTTGGTTTTCAAAGAAATATTCTTTTGTTCAGTATTTCAGTAATGCTTTGCGGAGTTTTTACAATGGGTATTTTTCTATGGGGAAAAATAAAAAATATTTCTGTTTCCGGGAAAACCGTGCCATTTCTCCCATTTGCCTTTCCTGTAGGAATCTGGATTACTTTTCTATAAAAAAGTTATTTACATATAAGGCTGCAGCTAGTTATACAGTTGAGGCCGCGGCCGTGATGTCTTTAGTCTTACTTGTACTTTGCACATTGATTCAAAATGCATATAAAATACACGATGAAACCTGTGGCGCAATGGCTTTACAGCAAAGGGTGGAGAAGCTGCGCCACCAGGAGGAGGGAGGCCGTATTAATATTGAAAAGGGGCAGCGGGTCAGCAGGTTACTTTCAAAAGAGTGGCAATTGGAGACATCTGTAAACAGAAATACCGTAAAGGGCGAAATCAAAAATAATGAATGGTCTATCAATTTAGAAACAGAGATCTATGATCCGGAAAACTTTATGAGGATGATATCTATATTTGATAATGAGGAAAAGAAGGATGGAAATTAAATATCAAAGAGAAATGAGACATAATTATCTGATTATTGAGCCGGATTCAGCAGAAACAGAAAGCTATGAAATCAGAATGCTGGAAGAAAATAAAATTCAGGGCTTATTAAACTTTTATCTGAAGCAAATAGATAAGAAAATATACTATTATTATGAAATTACGTCCAGACAACCGCTAAGTCGTATGTTAGACAGCCGTGCAGTTGGAGCGGAAGAGCTAAAGACATTGATTTGTGGTATTGCCAAGGCATTGGAAGAAATGGGAATCTATCTCTTAGAAGAACGCCATGTTCTTTTGTCTGCAGAATATATTTATGTAGAACCGGAAAATGGGAAGGTTTATTTATGCTTTGTGCCAGGAAGAGATGAAAGCTTTCCAGAATTATTAAGGCAGCTTCTTCAGTATCTTTTAGGAAAACTGAACCATAAAGATAAGGAGGGAGTTGTTTTAGGCTACAGCTTATATCAGGAAAGCCAAAAAGAAAATTATGGGATTAGGGATCTATTGCGGTTGATACATAGCGAAAAGTGTGATGCTGAAATATACGGCAAAGAAAAAAATACATATATAGAAGAAAACTGCTTGAAAGAGTCAGGGGGTAGGGAATATAATTATAAAGGACAAAATCAAGAGAAACAATTATCCTTATCAGCAGCTGAACCAGAAAAGATTAAGAAGGATCTATGGCTGAAAAAAATTTTTAACTTGAGAATCAGGCCTGAGAAAGGAGAAAGTAACCTGGAGCAGACCAAAAAAGAAAAGGTTATTAATCCATGGCTTTTAGAGATAGAAGAACCTGAGGAGAAAGAGGAGAGCAAAGATGCGCTGATTCAGGCAGATGTTCAAAGGCTTTCCAGGGATGATACAGTGTTATTGAAAAACTCAGGAGAACGGGCTGAAATACGCAGACTAATCAGCCTAAAAAGAGATAGGGAGGAGATAGTGATTCCTTACTATCCATTTCTTATTGGCAAACAGGAATCGTTGGTAGATTATGTGATGAAAGAAGAAACTGTAAGTCGTCTCCATGTAAGAATTGACCGGGAGGAAAGTGGATATAGGATAACTGATTTAAACTCTACAAACGGCACGGTTGTAAGAGGAAAAACTCTTGAAGCTAATGAGTCGATTTTTGTCGAAATAGGCGATGAAATATACATAGCAGACCAGGGCTTTTTGTTTATATGATCTTAACAAATATTACGAATTATGTTAAAATAGCAATATGCAACGCAAGGAGTGTATAATGAAACAGTTTTACTATAAGAAGAGAGCGTATGTCAACATAACCATTATTGTGGTTAATGTCCTGTATTTTCTGTTTCTGGAGTTAAAGGGCCCAACGGAAGATCTGGATTTGCTGAAGCGATATGGGGCAATGTACGCGCCTCTTGTAGTGGAACAAGGTGAATATTATCGTATATTTACGTCTATGTTTATACACATTGGCTTTTCCCATTTGCTGAATAATATGATTATCCTATTTGTACTGGGGGATAATCTGGAAAGAGCGCTTGGAGAAATTAAGTATTTTATTTTTTACTTTGTCTGCGGAGCAGGTGCCAATATAATCTCCATGCTAATTAGCATTCAGAGCAATCGCTTAACCGTTTCTGCTGGTGCATCAGGAGCTATTTTTGGTGTAATAGGTGGATTAATCTATGCAGTGGCTGTAAATAAAGGACGACTAGAAGATTTAAGCAGCAGACAACTGATTATGTTAGTAATTTGTTCTTTGTATTACGGCTTTACAGGAACGGGGGTAGACAACGCCGCCCATATAAGCGGTTTGATTCTGGGAATTCTGCTTGCTGCAGTATTTTACCGCAAGCCAAGCAGATTAGAATGAATAAAGAAATACAAATGAGGAGGATAAAATGAAAGAGAAAGACTGCATCTTTTGCAAAATTGCAAATGGAGAAATACCGTCTGCAACAATTTATGAGGATCCGGATTTTCGGGTGATACTGGATCTTAGTCCGGCATCAAGAGGACATGCATTAATTCTGCCGAAAAATCATTTTGCAGATTTATGTTCTTTAGATGAAAGGACAGCAGAGAAAGTACTTTCTGTGGCGGCAAAGATAGGAGCTGCAATGAAGAAATCATTAAATTGTTCCGGATTTAATGTAGTACAGAATAACGGAACTGCAGCAGGTCAGACAGTTTTTCACTTTCATGTACATGTAATCCCCCGGTATGACAACGGACCGGTGATGGTAGCGTGGGAGCCAGGCAAAGCAAGCGCTGAAGAGCTGGCTGAGGTTGCAAATCAAATAAAAGGAGAATTACAGTAATCATACAAGGGAGATAACATGGAACCAATGATAAATGAGATGTTCCAATCCATGTATGAAACATATCAGGAGTCTTTGCGCATCATCGCAATGCATTACAAAATCCCTCGTGACGATGTAGATGATATTGTTCAAGAAACTTTTATTTCGTATTACAAACATTATCCAGTAAACATGAGCAACAGAAAATCTATGTTAACGACGATTCTCATAAGAAAATGTCTGGATTATTGGAGAAAATATCGTCCTGAAATTATTAGCATGGATTCTGAAGAAGGAATGATAGAAGTCGGAAATCTGTTACATCTTGTTAGCAAAGATATTGCCGACACAGTTGTGGATAAAGAAAAGTATAAACGACTTTATGATTGTATTATGGAAATGCGCGATGATTGGAAAGAGGTAATTCTTTACTGCTGTTTACTAGACTATACCAGTAGTGAGGCAGGTAAGATTTTAGGAATTTCGGGAACGGCCTGCCGCTCCCGATTGATGAAAGCTAGATTAGAATTGAAGAAAAGGTTGGGGCCGGATTATAAAGATTACTGAGTGGAATAAGATTCGATCAGCTGAATAATCGTATCCACTGCATTGGAAAGAGGACTTTGTTCCATCGCTTTGATAAAGGAGTTGCGATTTTGGTCTGTATCCAGAATTGCTTGTTCTAATGAGAACTCTGTTAATTGCTCCTCTTCCAATACAGTACTGAATCCTTGCTTCTCAAAAGACTTCGCGTTAAGTATCTGATCTCCCCGGCTAGCAGCGGCGGAGAGCGGAATTAACACATTAGGTTTTCTGAGAGCCAGAATTTCGCAAATGGAGTTGGCGCCTGCTCTGGAGACTACAATATCTGCAGCGGCAAAAAAATGTTTTAAAGGTGTATCTACGTATTCATACTGTTTGTATCCGTCTAAATTAATAAGGGATTCATCCAGATTTCCTTTTCCGCAGATATGTATTACCTGATATCTGTTTAAAAGCTTTGGAAGAACCTTGCGGACAGCAGAGTTTACAGTAATAGAGCCTAAGCTTCCGCCGATAACTAAAATAACAGGTTTATTGGCAGAGAGATGAGCATATTGAAGCCCAGTTAGACGATCTCCCTCCAAAAGTTCTTTTCTAATAGGAGAACCAGTAAGAATTGCCTTGTCTTTTGGGAGATAATTTAATGTCTCCGGAAAATTACAGCAAATAGTCTTAGCAGAAGGAATGCAAATTTTATTCGCAAGTCCTGGTGTCATATCGGATTCATGGATGATGGCTGGAATTTTATAATGTTTCGCAGCCAAAACAACTGGAACAGCAACAAAACCACCTTTGGAAAATACAACATCCGGTTTGTATTTTTTCATTAATTTTAATGCCTCGCCGTAGCCCTTTAAAACACGGAAGGGATCGGAAAAATTTTTCAGATCAAAATATCGGCGAAGTTTACCGGAAGAGATGCCATGATAGTCAATACCAGCATCTTCAATTAATTTCTTTTCCATACCTTGATAGGAGCCAATATAGTGAATCTCATATCCAAGTTCCTTTAGAGAAGGGATGAGGGCAAGATTCGGAGTAACATGCCCGGCTGTTCCACCGCCGGTCAGGATGATTTTTTTCATGTAATAGTTACCTCCTGAAATGGGATTCTTATAATACTTCTATTACTATACTACCCAGAACAGTATAAAAGTCAACCCTAAAACATATGGGAACTACAGGATTTTCGCTTTAGAGAGGTGCAATGTGAAACAATATGGGAAAAACCAATCAGAAAAAAATTTCATAGATGAAGACATCAAGACAGCTTTCGGTTTTTCCAAGGAACAGCTGGAGAAAATGCTGGATGATGCCACAGAGCATCGTGATGAGCTTCCTTCTGACTGGAAGGCACCTAAGGATGAATTTGCCACTATTATGGCCAAGATTAACCAGAGGGGAATTCAGCCTGTGCCTTTAAAGGACGAACACAAGAAAAGTTATCCTGATTCTTCTAGGCGCCATGCCCGCCTAAAACGTATGGTCAAAACTGGGTTGATTGCTGCAGCTTTGGCAATTACCGCTGCTGGTTTCTGTATAAATGCGACTGGTAAAAGTCAAATGAAATATAAGGAGTTGGATATTGAAGGTAATAGGAATGATATAGCGTGGAGAAATGTAAAAACTGTAGATGAAGCAGGTAGTTTAAATACAGCATATAAAAAAATAGAACGTGAAATCAATATATCAGCTTTGAGATTGGGCTATATACCGGAAGGTTTGACGTTGAAGAATGTAATTATTGAAGAAAATTATGCTACATTAAAATTGTTATATAACGATCAAAATATTTATTTCTATCAAATGGGCCAGAATGATAAGGGTACAGGAACTCATATATCTGATAGAGAAGAGTACAAAACAGTTTATAATTATAATCTAAAAGCGGATTTAAAGATTTTCAGAGAAGCAGCTTATGAAGATAAATTTGAATATAGTACTAGAATTGAAACTGATACCGCGTACTATTCATTAACAGGTATTTTAGATGGAGATGAGTTTGCTAAAATTGTTGAATATTTGTATTATATTGAGTAAAGGAGAGTTAAAGTGAAAATAAGAAGTATTATATTGTCAATGATGCTGGTATTTGGACTATCAGTACCTACATATGCGAAACAAACCATAGGATACTCATATAATCCTAATGAGGAGACGGTTTTTTCTCCTAGTAATGTTGCGAGAGAAAAGTTTAATAATCCAAAGGGCACGTGGCTGTCAGACGGTTTTCTGGAAATCTCAAACCCAGAGAACGGCAGAATTGGGATATATGCAGCTACCTTTTGCCATTCACCTGTTGATGAAATTAAAACAACAATTTTTATAGATCAGTGGGATGATGAAACTGAGGATTGGAATCAGGTGGACTATAAAAGTTTTACTTTAACATCAGAGAATGACGGCCCACTGTCTGAGATGATTCTTAGTTTTGAGGTAAAAGGCCATGAAGTAAATGAATGGTATCGTTTAAGAGGTCTGCATGTGGTTTATAAAGGTGAAGATGTAGAAATGTTTAGTACTCGTACTGATGGCATTGAAATAACAAAAAGGTAAGTTTTAAATTTTTTAACTAAGAACCTTCAGGTTGATATTATTTCAGCCTGGAGGTTTTGACGTACTAATAAAGTTATAATGAAGGAGTTCTTCTGATGCCCACCTATTATTCACATAAAAAACTCCCTGGTTTTACCGCCTTTCAATTAAAAATAATAGCAATGGTGACAATGGTTATTGATCATTTAGCCATTGTTTTTATAATACCTCTTATGACGTCAAGTCCTGACCTGCCTTTTTTGCATCAGGTCTATTTTTGTTTTCGGTTCATAGGGAGATTGTCATTTCCCCTATTTGCTTTTTTACTGGCAGAGGGATTTATATACACAAGTAGTCGGAGAAAATATGCAGTAAGGTTAGGAGTTTTGGCGGTTATTTCTGAAATTCCATTTAATATGTTGATTTCGGGAAGACTTTGGGATATAGGGTTTCAAAATATATTTTTTACTTTGCTGATTAGTTTATTAACATTAATTGCTATGGAAAAATGGAAAAAGCATACAATTTTCCAAATATTGGCTGTAGCTGTGGGCATGGTGGTGTCCTGGGGGATTAAATCAGATTATTGTTTTTGGGGAGTTGCCTTTATAGCGGCAATGTATCAATTAAGAAATAAAAAAGAAGAGCGGCTAATAATAGGAAGTATTATTCTTATATGTATGATACAGGCAACATTTGAAGTCGGATATTTGCTGGTGTTTTTTCTGATTGGCAGGTACAATGGAAGACAGGGAATGAAAACAGGATATTTTCCGTATATTTTTTATCCTCTTCACATGATTGTTTTGACAGCAGTAAAGATGGCGATTAATATATAATATAGCAATATGAATATTAAGGACAAAGCATATAGGAGTGACAGCTATGATTTTTGATACACATGCACATTATGATGACAGCGCATTTGACATGGACAGAGAAGAAATATTAAATAGTCTGCAGGTTAGTGGGATTGGGCATGCTGTGAATATTGGCTCTAGTATAGCATCCAGCAGACGGACATTAGAATTACTTCATAATTATCCTTTTCTTTATGGCGCAGTAGGCGTTCATCCAAGTGATTCGGCAGAGCTGGATGAGGAGAAAATTTTAGAATTAAAAGCCATGGCAGAAAATGAGCGGGTGGTGGCAATTGGAGAAATAGGACTGGACTATTATTGGGATGAACCTGATAGAGATATTCAGAAGAAATGGTTTATTCGTCAGCTTCGCTTGGCAGGAGAAGTAGGGCTTCCTGTAGTGATACACAGCCGGGACGCGGCAAAAGATACATTAGATATAATGAAGGCGGAGCGTGGAGAAAAAATTGGAGGGGTAATTCACTGCTTTTCTTATGGGACAGAAATGGCGGAGGAATATCTTAAAATGGGATTTTATTTAGGGATAGGAGGCGTTCTTACCTTTAATAACGCAAAAAAGTTAAAGGAGGTAGCCGCATATGCACCTATAGACAGGATTGTTTTAGAGACAGACTGCCCATACCTTTCACCAGTGCCAAACAGAGGAAAAAGAAATTCGTCCTTAAATCTTCCATATATAGTAAATGCATTGGCGGAAATTAAAGGTTTGGAAGCAGATACAGTAATAAAAATCACAGAGGAAAATGCCAGGAAGCTGTACAGAATTAAAGACATCTGAGTATTAAGGAAAATAGTGAGTTCGAGGAAGTTTAATAGTCCATGTCAGTCTGATAACTAAGGGAAAGTTGAAATTACAGTTTAATAAAAAGGAGAGAAGATGCTGGATATTAATTTGTGGATGAAAGATTTTACTGAGCTTATAAAAAGTATATTTGGAGACAGGCTGGAATTTATTGGACTTCAAGGCAGTCGGGGCCGGGGTGAAGCTGGAGAGCACAGCGATATTGATGTGGTTGTGATTTTAGATAAGCTGGAAATAGCAGACTTGGAAATCTATGACAAGGCTATATCTAAACTGCCATTTAGAGAATTAATTTGCGGCTTCTTGTCAGGAAAACAGGAACTGGAACACTGGGAAAAATCAGATTTGTTTCAGTTCTATTATGATACTGCGCCAGTTTATGGCAGTATTGATAAGCTGGCAGGCTTTATTACAAAAGAAGATATTGGAAAAGCGGTATTAACAGGAGCATGTAATATTTATCATATGTGTGTACACAATATATTACATGAAAAAAATTTAGAGATATTAAAGGAATTATATAAATCAGCAGTATTTGTGATACAGGCAGATTATTATTACAGAGAACATGTTTATATAAAGAAAAGGGCACAGCTGCTGACAAAGCTTTCTGGCGAAGAAAAGAGAATTTTAAAGCTTTTTATGTCTTATAGTCAATGGGAAGCGCAACCAGTAGATGAACAAAGTAAAGCAGATGAATTAAAACAAAATTCAGAGATACTGTTAAAGTGGTCTGCAAAGTTAATAGAAAAATACGGGCGTTAAACGCTTATAACCATAAAAAATAAATGAAACGTTAGGAAAAGAATATGGATAATAAATTAGGAAATCCCCAAAAAACCATTGAAATAATACAAAAATATGAATTTGCATTTCAGAAAAAATTCGGTCAGAATTTTTTAATTGATCCTCATGTGTTGGAAAAGATTATTCGGGCGGCAGGACTGACAAAAGAAGATATGGTTTTAGAAATCGGGCCTGGAATTGGCACTATGACTCAATATTTGGCAGAGGCGGCAGGAAAAGTTATAGCTGTTGAAATTGACACTAATTTAATTCCTATTTTAGGGGAGACTTTAAAGGACTACAGCAATGTAACAGTGATTAATGAAGACATTTTGAAAGTGGATATAAAAAAATTAGCGGAAGAGTACAATGGTGGGCGTCCCATAAAGGTGGTGGCAAACCTTCCATATTATATTACAACCCCAATTATTATGGGATTATTTGAAAGCCAGGTTCCTATTGATAATATTACTGTAATGGTGCAGAAGGAAGTGGCTGAGCGAATGCAGGCAGGACCTGGAACGAAAGATTATGGAGCGCTATCCCTGGCAGTTCAATATTATGCAGAACCTTACATAGTGGCCAACGTACCGCCTAATTGTTTCATACCAAGGCCTAATGTAGGATCAGCAGTAATCAGGCTGACTCGCTATGAGGAAAGTCCTGTTCAGGTAGTCAGTCCTAAGTTAATGTTTCAGTTAATCCGCGCCTCTTTTAACCAGAGAAGGAAAACGCTGCAGAATGGTTTAAATAATTCACCGGAGCTTTCTTTTTCTAAAGAAGAGATTGCCAGGGCAATTGAACAGCTGGGCGTCTCCCCTACAGTGAGAGGCGAGGCTTTAACATTAAAGCAATTTGCTGATCTGGCTAATATTATGGATAATATGCAAAAATAGCTTCAAAAAGGAGGACATTTATGCTGAATAAATGGGAAAAACCAGAAATGCCTGAGGAAGAAGAAATAAAAGAAAGACTGGCGAAGGCCAGGGACTTGCTGGAAATTCAACAGCTTCAGATTAAAGAACGTAAGCTTCCTGTGCTGGTGCTGTTTGAAGGTTGGGGCGCGGCAGGAAAAGGAAGCGAGATTGGACAGATTATTAAAAATATTGATCCCAGGTTTTTTAAAGTGGCATCTATGTCCGCTCCTTCAGAGGAAGAAAAAAGAAAACCATTTTTATATCCGTATTTTGTTCAGATACCAGAAGCAGGAAAGTTTACTTTTCTGGATTCAGGGTGGATGGATCAGGTTTCCAAGTCCCGTTTCTCAGGGGAAATGGATGATAACAAGTATGCTCAGATTATTGACAGTATTAAAAGGTTTGAGCGGCAGCTTACAGATAATGGATATATAATACTGAAATTTTTCCTGAATATCAGTGAAAAAGAGCAGGAGAAACGTTTAAACCAATTAAAAGCGAATAAAGATACAAAGTGGCGTGTAAGTAAAAATGATTTAATGCAAAGTAAACATTACAGTAAATGTCAAAATATCTTTTCAAGATATTTAACGGATACTAATACAGCCAATGCGCCTTGGTATATTATTGACGCTAAAAATAGAAAATGGGCGGAGCTTCAGCTTATGGAGACTATTTGCAGCGGAATCCAGGTGGGACTTCAAAATGAACGTTTGGCAGTGCCTATTATTCAAAATGTATTTCCCCTTATAAAAATGCCTAAGCTTTCTGAGGTAAAGCTGGAGGAGACAATGGAGGAGGAAAAATATAAGGCTGAGCTGAAGCAGCTTCAGAAAAAGCTGGGGGAGTTTCACAACCGTTTGTACCGAAAAAGAGTGCCGGTGGTTATTGCATATGAAGGCTGGGATGCAGCTGGAAAAGGAGGCAATATAAAAAGACTTACAGAGGCATTAGATCCCAGAGGATATGAGGTACATCCAATCGCCAGCCCGGAGCCCCACGAGAAAGCAAGGCATTATCTTTGGAGATTTTGGAAACGCCTTCCCAAAACAGGGCACATTGCAATTTTTGACAGAACCTGGTATGGACGGGTTATGGTAGAGCGTCTGGAGGGCTTCTGCAGTGAAAACGATTGGAAGAGAGCTTATAATGAGATCAACGAGTTTGAGAAGGAACTGACAGAATGGGGAGCTGTTGTAATTAAATTCTGGGTTCAAATTGATAAAGAAACGCAGCTGGCCAGATTTACAGAGCGGCAGAATACTCCGGAAAAGCAGTGGAAAATTACAGATGAAGACTGGCGGAATCGAGAAAAATGGGACGAATATGAAAAGGCGGTAAACGAGATGCTTCAGAAAACCAGCACCTCTTATGCCCCATGGCATATTTTGCCGTCTGTAGATAAAAAAATTGCCAGAATTCAGGCCTTAAAAATTGTAATAGAAAAACTGGAAAAGGCCTTAGAATAAAAGAATTATTTGAATTCAGTCATACTTTTCACACCTGTCAGCATAGAATAGCTAACAGAGAGGTGATAGTATGTCTAATTATCGCAGGTTAATTTCATATATCTACGCCTATGAAGGCGGTGTGAAAGGCAAGAATATTGGTTTTGCAAAAATTGAGGCTAGAAACGGTCAGTGTAAAATCAATGCAAATGTGAAAAAGGTTTACGTAGGCAGCAATGATACAGGAGTATATTTGCTTACATCTAACGGAGAAATTTTTATAGGAAAAATTTTTATCAGGTCAGGAGCCGGAGAGTTCCGCACAGTTGTAAAGGTTGACAACGTGGAAGGTTCCGGAAATACAATGGACGATTGCTATGGCCTGACGATCCATGATGTAAAAAATAACTGGCAGAACTATACGACTATCTGGGAGGACGCAGTGACACATGCTGCCGAGGTAGAGCTGGCTGATGTAACGTCGGAAAATATGTTAAATCAGGAGGAAGATAAAAAACAGCAGGAAGCTGCCATGGAAGAGCTGCGCCAGGAAGTACAGCAGGAACAGATACAGCAAGAACAAGCACAGCAAGAGCAAGTACAGCAAGATTTGGTACAGCAGGAACAGGTATATCAAGAACAGGTGGATCAGGAGCAAGTGCAGCTGCAACCGGAACAAGAATACCAAGTGCAGGAGGAACAGGTTCAAAGGCAGCAAGGACAGAACCAGAAAAACGCCGCCGAATCAGACAGCCAAGTAAACAGCGCTGCATTACCTGTATCAGAGCAGGAAGTTAAGCTGCCGTCTGGCGCAGAAGATGTAAAAAATATTCAGGCGGAGATTCCACAACCTCAGTCTCAGCCTCAGCCCCAGCAATCATCGCCTATTGAGGATATTTTAAAGAGAAGAATGGTTGAAGCGCGCCCCTGGGAAAAATCAATTTTCCAAAGGCAATATGGTCTGCAGAACGTAAATTTACAGCAGCCAGGTCCGCGGCAAGTACAGAGGGAGGCTGACCAGGTTCAGCGGCCAACAGTGCCGCCTCAGATGGAGGAAGGTTCTCAGACAAAAAATCAGATACAGCAGGAAGCTGCCAAACCAGCCCAGTCCCAGCAGGAGGTTCCTTTGCCGGCAGAGCCAAAAGAAGAGCCGGAGGTCTTAGAAAAGGGAGACGCGGAAACAAATATGGAGACTCTGTGGAGCAGCTTCAGAAAAAAATATCCTAAAATTCAGGCATTTGAATATGAAAACGGTTGCGAGATTTTAAGCATAAAACCTCAGGATATTGGCTTGCTGCCCAGAGAAAACTGGGGATTTGGCAACAATAGCTTTTTGCTCCACGGGTTTTATAATTATAGGTATTTAATAATTGTGAAGTTGAACAATCCGTCAGGGAAGCCCAGATATCTGCTGGGAGTACCGGGACATTACTTTAGCAGTGAAAAGAATATGGCTTCAATGTTCGGTTTTCCGCACTTTGTATTATCCAGCAGACAGCCGGTAGACAATGGAAAATTTGGATACTGGTACACAGAAGTAAGGCAGGGACATTAATAATCCACGCCTCGCAGCTGTACACACCCAACATAAGGCTCCACTAATCGGGCAAAGGTAAGCAGCTCCTCTTTAGAGTAACTGCCAAAGCCTGGAGAAAGAACCTGATCTGATTCTACATAGCTTTGGAGAAAATAATTGGGAGCGCCCTGAATCCATGGACCGATTTTTTCAAAGTCATCTTCAGTGTGAAGACCTTTTACGACGGTAGTACGAAATTCATAGGGAATATTCCCTTGCTTTAAATAGTCAATACTTTCCTGAATATAATCCAGGTTCAAATTAGAACATCCGGCTGTCATGCTGTAATTTTCCGGGCTGGATTTAATATCCATAGCAACGTAATCAAGCAGCCCTTTGTGCCCCAGGGATTTCAGCACAGAGGGCTGATAGCCGTTGGTATCCAATTTTACAGAAAGCTGCAGGTCTTTAACCTTTTTAATGAAGCTCTCTAAATCAGGAGATAAAGTAGGTTCCCCTCCGGTAATACATACGCCTTCCAGAATTTTTTTCCTTTTTGAAAGAAGAGCAAGAATCTGATCTTCAGTAAATAAGCTGGCAGCGTCGGAACCCAGCAGCTGGCTGTTGTGGCAGAATGGGCATCTGAAGTTGCATGTTCCCAGAAATACAGTAGCAGCCACATGGCCGGGAAAGTCCAGAAGAGTTGTTTTTTGAAATCCGCAAATTTTCATAATTTTATATTTCCATTCTTTCAGTAGTCGTTTATACTGGAGTATAACACGAATTGAGAATGATGGAAAGAGGAACAAAAAATGACGGAAGAAGAGAAGTTTATGAAAGAGGCCATCCGCCAGGCTAAAAAAGCGGAGGCTCTGAATGAGGTTCCCATTGGTTGCGTAATTGTTCATCAGGGAAAAATTATTGGCCGGGGGTATAATAGAAGAATGACAGATCATTCTGTACTGGCACATGCGGAAATTATTGCTATAAAAAAAGCCTGCAAAAAAATAGGAGATTGGAGACTGGAGGACTGTACCATATATATTACTTTGGAGCCGTGTCCTATGTGCGCAGGAGCTATTGTTCAGGCCAGAATTCCCAGAGCTGTAATCGGCAGTATGAATCCGAAAGCGGGATGTGCAGGCTCTGTTATGAATTTACTTGACGAACCTGGATTTAATCACCAGGTAGAACTTATATCCGGTGTTTTGGAGGAGGCTTGTTCCCAGATGCTGAAAAGCTTTTTCAAAGAGCTTAGAAAAAGGAAGGAAAGCTTGACAAAATCTTCCTAAAACTGTATACTTAACAAGCTATAACTTCATTTGTCATAAAGTTTCCGTGCAGCCGGGGAGATAGCGGTGCCCTGTACCTGCAATCCGCTCCAGCAGGGGTGATATCCCGCCTCGGGCGTATTTTTGCAGAGCTGCCTTTTGTAAGTGGCGTTGAAGTCTGGGTCTTGCGCAACAGGAATCCATGAACCGTGTCAGGGCAGGAATGCAGCAGCACTAAGTGGAAGCTCTTGTGTGCCGTAAGGTCGCCTGGACCGAGTTAACTGCAGAAGTAACGTCTGTGAATTATGTTCAAAGCGGGATGCACGGATTAAAATATAAAAATCTGTAACCAAACTTATGAAAAGCCTGAAAGGGCTTTTTTTTAATTCATGGAAAAAGAAACAGTTCTATTTTTCCCTTGCCCCGGAAAAGTGTTTGTATTATAATTACAAAATGGGTGAACTATACCATGAGTATACTGATGGTGTCATCTATTTATATAAGAAGAAAGGGTGTGCTTGGAAGATGAGAATAGGAATGCTGACCAGCGGCGGTGATTGTCAAAGTTTAAACGCGACAATGCGGGGAGTGGCGAAGGCCCTCTATAATATGTATGATGATTTAGAGATCATTGGGTTTGAAGAAGGCTACAAAGGATTGATTTATGCAGATTACCATATTATGAAGCCGTCTGATTTCTCAGGAATCTTGACAGAAGGGGGCACAATTCTCGGAACATCCAGACAACCGTTTAAGTTGATGCGGGTGGCGGATGAAAATGGTCTTGATAAGGTGGAGGCCATGAAGCACACTTACAAAAAGCTGAAGCTGGAGTGCCTTGTAGTACTGGGGGGCAACGGCAGCCAAAAGACAGCAAACCTTCTGCGGGAAGAAGGCTTAAACGTAGTCTCTCTTCCAAAAACAATTGACAATGATCTTTGGGGCACAGATATGACATTTGGCTTTCAAAGCGCTGTTAATATTGCCACTAACGCTATTGACTGTATTCACACAACAGCTGCTTCTCACGGAAGAGTTTTTATTGTAGAAGTTATGGGACATAAGGTTGGCTGGCTGACTCTTCATGCAGGAATTGCCGGCGGCGCGGACATTATCCTAATTCCGGAGATTCCCTATGACATTGATGTTGTAGTGGATGCAATTAAGTCCAGAACAAAAAAGGGAAAACGTTTTTCTATTTTAGCAGTGGCAGAGGGCGCGATCTCTAAAGAGGACGCCCAGTTGACAAAAAAAGAATTAAAAGAAAAGAAAAAAACCAGCCCGGCATATCCGTCTATTGCATATGAGATTGGAGCCCAGATTTCAGAAAAAACAGGGCAGGAAATCAGAGTTACAGTACCTGGACACATGCAGAGAGGCGGCGCTCCATGTCCTTACGACCGAGTTCTTTCCACCCGTTTAGGCGCGGCGGCAGCTCAGCTGATTAAGAAAAAAGAATACGGCTATATGGTGGCTGTAAAGAACAATGATATTACAAAGGTGCCTCTGGAAGAAGTGGCTGGAAAATTAAAAACAGTGGATCCCAACTGCTCTATGATTCAAGATGCAAAAGATATGGGAATCAGCTTTGGAGATAACTAAAGGAGTTTTGAAACATGTCATATACAGCTTTGTATCGGAAATGGCGGCCGTTCACATTTGAGGACGTAAAAGGTCAGGACCATATTGTACAGACATTAAAAAATCAGATCACATCCCAGCGTATAGGACATGCATATTTGTTCTGCGGAACCAGAGGAACAGGAAAAACAAGTATAGCAAAAATTTTTGCCAGGGCCGTCAACTGTGAAAATCCGGTTGACGGAAGCCCTTGCAATGAATGTCCTACATGTAATGGCATTAACAGCGGAGCCTCTTTAAATGTGGTGGAGATTGACGCGGCTTCCAACAATGGCGTGGAGAATATCAGGGATATTAGAGAGCAGGTACAATATCCTCCCACAGAGGGAAAGTACAGGGTATATATTATAGATGAGGTTCATATGCTTTCTACAGGAGCGTTTAACGCTCTTTTAAAAACACTGGAGGAACCTCCGTCATATGTTATATTTATTTTGGCCACTACAGAGGTCCATAAAATACCCATTACAGTACTATCCAGGTGTCAACGGTATGATTTTAAAAGAATTACCCTTGCTACATTAACGACCAGATTGGATGAGCTGACAAAGGCAGAGCAGATTCAGGTGGAGGAGAAAGCCCTGGCTTATATTGCCAGAGCGGCGGACGGCTCTATGCGAGATGCATTAAGCCTGTTGGACCAGTGCGTAGCTTTTCACTATGGAAAGCTGCTGACTTATGAAAATGTGCTGGAAGTTTTAGGCGCTGTAGATACATCTGTGTTCAGCAAGCTGTTTCGGGCTATATCAGAGGGAGACACAAAAAGTTGTATTTACCAGGTGGAGGAAACTGTAGTTCAAGGCAGAGAGCTGGGGCAATTTGTCAGCGATTTTATTTGGTATATGAGAAATCTGCTGCTTTTAATGACAGCGGAGGACGCGGAAAATATGCTGGATATGTCGGAGGACAATATCCGTCTTATGAAGGAAGAGGCGGGGCTGACTCATGTAGAAACATTGATGCGGTACATCAGAGTCTTTTCTGATTTGTCAAATCAGATCAGATATGCAGTTCAGAAGAGAGTGCTGATAGAACTGGCTTTTATCAGGCTGACAAAACCGGCAATGGAGGAAAATTACGATTCCATATTGCAGCGGCTGCAGGAAATTGAAGACAAGCTGGAGGACGGAAGACTATTTAGCAATTTAACTATTTCAAATGGAACTGTTTTAGCGGGAGAGACAGAAAATACAGGGACGGTTCAAGGGGCTTTAGCCGGAGGAGAAAAAGGAACTGCAGCATCCCGGGAGCCGGCAAAGCAAGTCAGTATTCCCAAGGCGCAGCTGGACGATTTGAATTTAGTGCGCAACGAGTGGGGGAAAATTATACGGGAGCTGGGAGGTTCCATTCGGGCCAGCTTTCGGAATACAGTTGTGGAGCCCAGCGGAGAAAGTTGTCTGTGCATTGTATTTTCCAGTGCAGAAAATTATGCTATAGGCAGCAGGGCCACCGTTCTAGGCGAAATTGAACGGTTTGTAGAAGAAAATTATGGAAAATCTATTTACTTTAAAGCCAGACTGGCAGGCGGAGGAGAACGTTTTGACACAGTCTATGTAAGTGAAGAAGAATTGAAAGCAAATATTCATATGGATATTACTATAGAAGATTAATAATCAGGAGGATAACACCATGGCAAAACGTGGCGGTTTTCCAGGCGGAATGCCTGGCAATATGACTAACTTAATGAAACAGGCTCAGAAGATGCAGAAGCAGATGGAAGAGACAACAAAAGAGCTGGAGACAAAGGAGTACACAGCAAGTGCAGGCGGAGGAGCTGTAGCAGTAACTATTTCCGGAAAAAAAGAAATTATTTCCGTAAAGCTGTCAGAAGAGGTAGTAGATCCAGGTGATATTGAGATGCTGGAGGACTTAATTGTAGCGGCAACCAACGAAGCTTTGCGCCAGGTGGAAGAGGCTTCAGGAGCTGCAATGTCTAAATTGACAGGCGGACTTGGCGGTTTGGGCGGAGGCTTCCCATTCTAATATTATGGATTATTACAGCAGTCAGATTACAAAACTAATAGAGGAATTGTCAAAACTTCCCGGCGTGGGAAACAAGTCAGCTCAGCGTCTGGCATTTCACATTATAAATATGCCTTCAGAACAGGTGGAACATTTGGCGGGGGCAATTACTGAGGCCAAAAAAAATGTTAGATATTGTAAAGAGTGTTTTACTCTTACAGACAAAGAGCTGTGCCCTATTTGCAGCAGTGACAAAAGAGACCACAGAACAATTATGGTTGTGGAAAATACCAGGGATTTAGCTGCTTATGAGAAAACGGGAAAGTATGACGGAGTATACCATGTTTTGCATGGAGCCATTTCGCCAATGCTGGGAATTGGCCCTAATGACATTCGCCTGAAGGAGCTTATGCAAAGGCTTCAGGGAGATGTGGAAGAAGTAATTATTGCCACTAACTCCAGTCTGGAGGGAGAGACAACGGCAATGTATATCAGCAAACTAATAAAGCCTACAGGAATAAAGGTCAGCAGGATTGCCAGCGGCGTGCCGGTAGGCGGAGATTTGGAGTACATAGACGAAGTTACCTTGCTCAGAGCGCTGGAAGGCAGAGTGGAATTGTAATTTCGCTAGGATAAGCGACAGGGAGATTCAAAAATGGATAAGTACGAGTTTAATGTGAAGGTTGATCAGATAAAGAAACTTGTCAGCAAAAGTGATTATGAAACAGCAATGAAAATTGCCGATTCTATAGACTGGCGAAGGGTGCGCAATGCAAATCTATTGTCCATGGTGGCACAGGTTTATGAGAAAAACGAAGAGTATTCAGAAGCTAAAAATATTCTTCTGCTGGCATTTGAACGGGCTCCCATTGGAAAACGCCTTCTTTACAAATTAACAGAGCTGGCTATGAAAGAGAAAAATGTGGAGGAGGCAGAGGCTTATTACAGGGAATTTTGCGACCTGGCACCTGAAGATCCCAGACAGCATCTGCTCCGTTATATGATTTTAAAAGAAAAAGGAGCGCCTGCAGAGCAGCTGATTCATTCTCTGGAGCAATATACGGAAATGGAATTAGATGAGAAATGGCTGTATGAGCTGGCAGCTCTTTACCATGAGGCTGGACGGGGAGCAGAATGCGTGCAGATGTGCGACAGAATTATGCTGATGTTCGGACTTGGAAAATATGTAGATAAGGCCATGGAATTAAAACTTCAGTATGCGCCTCTGACCTCATACCAGATGGATTTGGTGGAGAACAGAGATAAATATGAAGCGAAACTGAGAGCTGTAGAGCAGGCGTATAATGTGCCTGAGGAATATGACGAGGAAGAGCCGGCTAAGCAGGCTCAAGTTCCAAATAAACCTTATACTCAGGAGAATGCTGCTTGGCAGGCAAATGAGGAAGAGGCTGACGAGGCACAAAATCAGCAGGAAGAAGAACAGAATATACAGGTAGAAGAAGAATCAGCAGTGTCCCCCATTGACGCTGTGCTGGCGGCCAGAATGAGGGAGGAAGAGGCAGAGGAAAAGCTGGCCAGGGAAATGGCTCAGATTCCTGCAGAAGATTTTAACAATACTCAGGAAGAAGAGTTTGAACAAACCAGAATTCTTACAGACATTAAAAATGTAATTCCAATGCCAGAAAGAAAACGGGGCTATGACCATTTACAGGCAGACCAGACAACTGAGGCAGAACCAGAATCAGATTCTGCGGCAGCCGAATATGTACTAGAAGAATCAGACGATTTAGATGTGGAAGAGCTTTGGGACGAGACAGATGTAAAATCTGCAAATCATTTAATGATTGAAGCCAGGGAACCAGAAACAGGCCTTAAAATAGCAATTGATGCTCTGAAAAAGATTCACAAGGAGCTGGGCAGCAAGCAGCCTGTAGTAAAAATCAGCGGTTCTAAGCTGAATAAAAAAGGCATTTTTGCCGTTGCCGATAAAATAGCGGGAAAAGATTTAATTGTCGAAGAAGCCGGTGATATGAACCATAATGTTTTAACTGAATTAAATGCATTTATGGACAAGGATGAAACGGGAGTTATTGTAGTTTTAATTGACAATTCCCGCCAGATGGAAGAGCTTCACCGCGATTATCCTCAGCTTGCAAGCAAATTTGAATGTATCGGAAGCGGAGAGGATGCAGAAGAAAAACTGGCGGATGTAGAAGAGGCAGTTAAGCGCCAGGCGGCAAAAGAGGAGAAAATGGCTAAGGCCGCGGTTATCAGAACTGCAGAGCCTGAAAAACCGGCGGTGAAAGCAAGGCAGCCAGTAAGCCAGGTTCAGCCTGCAAGAAAGGTAAAGAAGCCTGAAATTCAGGTTGAAACGCCTGAGGAAATGGCGGCTCCTGTCAGAAGAGAATTAGCCCAGGCAGATGCCTCTAAGAAAAGAGATATATCCAGAAGAGAAATGGCAAAAAGCGCAGCTATGAGAGCGCCGGACCCAGAGCCAGAATATGAGCAGGCTGTTAATGAAGCGGCAGCTTACAGAGATCCGGCATATAGCGACGGAGCAGACAGCAGAGAAATGGATATTGATGAATTTGCTGAATACGCCTGCAAATATGCAAGTGAAATTGACTGCAGCGTTACAGGAAAGAGTATGCTGGCCCTTTACGAAAGAATTGAAATTATGGAAGAAGAAGGAATTCCTCTTACCAGGGAAAACGCAGAAGAGCTGATTGAAGAAGCGGCGGACAGAGCAGAAAAACCGTCTTTAAAGAAACTGATTACAGGCGTATTTTCACCTAAATATAATAAAGATGGCCTGCTTATTCTGAAGGAGGAGCATTTTATCTAATATGGCGGAAATCAAATTAATTGCTTTAGATCTGGACGGGACCTTGCTGAATGAAAATAAAGACCTTTCAGAGGAAAATCTTAGGGCTTTAAAAGAATGTATTGCCAGGGGAATCTACATAGTTCCGGCTACAGGAAGGACAGTGTACGGGATTCCTGAACCAGTTAAAAATATACCGGGAGTGCGGTATGCCATAACTATAAACGGCGGAAAAGTCGTAGATATGGAAGAAAACAATATAATCAGCTCCAGCTTGATGACGCCTGAACAAACCATAGAAATTATGGAGATGGCAGAAAAATATCCTGTTATGTACGATGCCTATGTAGAGGGAAGAGGAGTGTCTGAAGCACGTTTTATGAACCATTTGGACGATTATGGTTTATCTGAAGGAGTTCAGAAAATCATCAAAAGCACCAGGCAAATTTATCCCAATATTATTGAAGAAATCCGCAAAGGCGGCCGAATGGTAGATAAAATGTGCATATTCTTTACAGATAAAAAGCTGAGAGAGGAAATCAGACAGCTGCTGAATAAAAGAGGAGATGTTCTGGTCAGTTCTTCCATGGGCAATAATCTGGAAATCAATGGTTTGGGAGCCACAAAAGGCGGCGGACTTTTAAATTTAGCAGCCCATTTAGGACTTTCCAGAGAGGAAACCATGGCTTTTGGCGATGGAGAAAATGACATTACTATGATAAAACAGGCAGGTTTAGGAGTGGCAATGGGAAATGCCGCTCCATTTCTCAAAGAGATTGCTGATTATATTACGGTCAGCAACGAGGAAGACGGCGTGGCAGCTGCAATCAGAAAATTCGTATTAAAATAAAACGATTATCTGGGACAAAAACAACTGAAGGGCAGTGATGACATGAAATGGATAACAGAAAATTGGCTGACTGCAGCGACGATTCTCTTTATAGGAGGAATGACTCTCTATGGCCATTATCGCGGATTTATCAGACAGGCAGTGTCTATGGTGGCATTAGTAGCTGCAATACTGGCAGCAAATATTTTTGTGCCTCAAATCAGCAAATCTCTGGCGGAGAACCAGGCGGTTCATCAGTTCGTAGAAAAAGGCTTTACAAAAGCTTTAGGGCTGGACCAGCAGGAAGAGGAAGAGCCGTCTGCTCAAAGAGAGTTTATTGAAAGTCTGAACCTGCCTTCTAATTTAAAAGAAACCTTAATTGAAAATAATAACACTGAGGTTTACGAACTGCTGGGGGTAAACCGCTTTGCAGATTATATTAAAGAATATTTAAGCAATACTATTATTCGCGCTGTTGTATATGTGGTTTTGTTTATAATAGTATTTATTGCTATTCATTTAATTATGAGATGGATGGACTTAATCGCCAAGCTGCCTATTTTGTCAGGAGTAAATCAAATTGCAGGAGCAGTGCTGGGTGGGGCAGAAGCCCTATTGTTAATTTGGGTTGGCTGTCTGATACTTACAATCTTTGCAGGCACAGAAGGTGGAATGGCAATCTTTCAGCAGATTGAGGGCAGTAAATGGCTTTCCTTCCTATACGGCCATAATTTTTTAGTTCAGGTAGCTATGGGACTTCTCCATGGAAGTGTATAATTGTATATATTAAATAGTCAATTTAAAAAAGTCGCTGAAAAAAAGAACAATTTTCTTTTGCAGCGGCTTTTCCTTATAACCACAAAATATAGATAAAATCTAATAAAAACAGCATTATATAGTGGTGAATAAAATTAATAAAAAATTGTTTAAAAAAATGGAACAAATTCCCTTGACAACTTTAAAAGGACATGATATAGTATGTTTCACCGGCAAGCGAGAGCAGACAAGCCGGTGAGATTTGAAAGTCTTTTGAAAAAAAGAAATTCAAAAAAGTAAAAAAAGTTGTTGACAAAGCGAACTGCTTGTGATAAAATATGAGAGTTGCTGCTGAGAAAGACAACTGAGAGCAACAAGCAAAAGTACCTTGAGAATTGAAGATTAAACAGTATGTAAAACCCTGAAATTTCTTTAAAAATAAGGTCTGGTTTAGACCTTGAGTTTAAAAAGAATTCAGAACAAAAACCATAGTAAATAACGGTAAAAAAATTAGCCAAGCTAAGTTTTGAACCGGTCAAACCATTGAACATGAGAGTTTGATCCTGGCTCAGGATGAACGCTGGCGGCGTGCTTAACACATGCAAGTCGAGCGAAGCGATAAAGCGGAAGTTTTCGGATGGAAGTTTTATTGACTGAGCGGCGGACGGGTGAGTAACGCGTGGGTAACCTGCCTCATACAGGGGGATAACAGTTAGAAATGACTGCTAATACCGCATAAGCGCACAGTGCCGCATGGCACAGTGTGAAAAACTCCGGTGGTATGAGATGGACCCGCGTCTGATTAGCTAGTTGGTAAGGTAACGGCTTACCAAGGCGACGATCAGTAGCCGACCTGAGAGGGTGACCGGCCACATTGGGACTGAGACACGGCCCAAACTCCTACGGGAGGCAGCAGTGGGGAATATTGCACAATGGGGGAAACCCTGATGCAGCGACGCCGCGTGAGTGAAGAAGTATTTCGGTATGTAAAGCTCTATCAGCAGGGAAGAAAATGACGGTACCTGACTAAGAAGCCCCGGCTAACTACGTGCCAGCAGCCGCGGTAATACGTAGGGGGCAAGCGTTATCCGGATTTACTGGGTGTAAAGGGAGCGTAGACGGTATAGCAAGTCTGAAGTGAAAGCCCGGGGCTCAACCGCGGGACTGCTTTGGAAACTGTTAAACTAGAGTGCTGGAGAGGTAAGTGGAATTCCTAGTGTAGCGGTGAAATGCGTAGATATTAGGAGGAACACCAGTGGCGAAGGCGGCTTACTGGACAGTAACTGACGTTGAGGCTCGAAAGCGTGGGGAGCAAACAGGATTAGATACCCTGGTAGTCCACGCCGTAAACGATGAATACTAGGTGTCGGGGAGCAAAGCTCTTCGGTGCCGCCGCAAACGCAATAAGTATTCCACCTGGGGAGTACGTTCGCAAGAATGAAACTCAAAGGAATTGACGGGGACCCGCACAAGCGGTGGAGCATGTGGTTTAATTCGAAGCAACGCGAAGAACCTTACCAAGTCTTGACATCCCTCTGACCGGTACGTAACGGTGCCTTTCCTTCGGGACAGAGGAGACAGGTGGTGCATGGTTGTCGTCAGCTCGTGTCGTGAGATGTTGGGTTAAGTCCCGCAACGAGCGCAACCCTTATCCTTAGTAGCCAGCAGTAAGATGGGCACTCTAGGGAGACTGCCAGGGATAACCTGGAGGAAGGTGGGGATGACGTCAAATCATCATGCCCCTTATGATTTGGGCTACACACGTGCTACAATGGCGTAAACAAAGGGAAGCGAACCTGTGAGGGGAAGCAAATCTCATAAATAACGTCTCAGTTCGGATTGTAGTCTGCAACTCGACTACATGAAGCTGGAATCGCTAGTAATCGCGAATCAGAATGTCGCGGTGAATACGTTCCCGGGTCTTGTACACACCGCCCGTCACACCATGGGAGTCAGTAACGCCCGAAGTCAGTGACCCAACCGAAAGGAGGGAGCTGCCGAAGGCGGGACCGATAACTGGGGTGAAGTCGTAACAAGGTAGCCGTATCGGAAGGTGCGGCTGGATCACCTCCTTTCTAAGGAAGAAGAACTGATTTCGTTTGGAGCAATCCAACTAAAACGGAAAAGGTAAGTAAGGGTTTTATATACTGTTTAGTGTTCAAGTCAAGGACACGAAAAAGATTCCGGTGGCGATGCGCTTAGGGGAAACACCCGTACCCATCCCGAACACGAAGGTTAAGACCAAAGCGGCCGATGGTACTATATTGGAGACGATATGGGAGAGTAGGTGGTTGCCAGATTATTCTGGGGGTGTAGCTCAGTTGGGAGAGCACCTGCCTTGCAAGCAGGGGGTCAAGAGTTCGAATCTCTCCATCTCCACTAGGTATCAAACAGAGAAGCGGCAGACTGTAAGTTAGCTGTAAATTGTAAGATACCGCACGTACCTTGAAAACCACATATTGAAGAAAAGATAGAGTCGACTCTTCCGGAAAGAAAAGGAAGGAAGAGAAGAAGACAAATATCAAGACATCCGAGGCCGTATCGAAAGATACGGAACCAAGAAACAACCAAGAACCAGGAACATAACGCTATATGTTTCCGATGAGTAGCCAGCACCCGCAGGCGAAAGTCAACTGGTTAAGCTAATAAGAGCACAGGGTGGATGCCTTGGCACTAAGAGCCGATGAAAGACGTGATAAGCTGCGAAAAGCTTCGGGGAGGAGCAAATATCCAAAGATCCGGAGATATCTGAATGGGGAAACCTGGCTGAGAAGACCTCAGTCGTCGTATGGTAAATCCATAGCCATACGTCGGGAACCGCCTGAACTGAAACATCTAAGTAGGGCGAGGAAAAGAAAGAAAACTCGATTTCCAAAGTAGCGGCGAGCGAAATGGAAGGAGCCTAAACGGCCGTGCGAGCATGGCCGGGTTAAGGACCGCAATAAGTGAGCCAATTCATTAACAGAATGGCCTGGGAAGGCCAGCCAGAGAGGGTGAAAGCCCCGTACGTGAAAATGATAGGCAGCGAGCGGGATCCAAAGTACTGCGAGACACGTGGAACCTTGCAGGAAGTCGGGGGGACCACCCCCCAAGGCTAAATACTCCTTAGTGACCGATAGCGCATAGTACTGTGAAGGAAAGGTGAAAAGGACCCCGGGAGGGGAGTGAAAGAGAACCTGAAACCCTGTGTTTACAAGCTGTGGAAGCACGTTAAAGTGCGACCGCGTACTTTTTGTAGAACGGTCCGGCGAGTTATTTTTACTGGCAAGGTTAAGCACTGAAGGTGCGGAGCCGAAGGGAAACCAAGTCTTAAAAGGGCGAAGAGTCAGTGAGAATAGACCCGAAACCGGGTGACCTATCCATGTCCAGGTTGAAGTCTCCGTAAAAGGAGATGGAGGACCGAACGCACATCCGTTGAAAAGGGTGGCGATGAGGTGTGGATAGGGGAGAAATTCCAATCGAACCCGGAGATAGCTGGTTCTCCTCGAAATAGCTTTAGGGCTAGCCTCGTATTAGTCTATCGGAGGTAGAGCACTGAATTCTTAAGGGGGCGTCAAAGCTTACCAAGAGATATCAAACTCCGAATGCCGAGAAGATGATGTACGGGAGTCAGACTGCACGAGATAAGTTGGGTAGTCAAAAGGGAAAGAGCCCAGACCTACAGCTAAGGTCCCCAAGTGTGTGTTAAGTGGAAAAGGATGTGGGATTTCAAAGACAACTAGGATGTTGGCTCAGAAGCAGCCACACATTCAAAGAGTGCGTAATAGCTCACTAGTCGAGAGGTCCTGCGCCGAAAATGTCCGGGGCTGAAACACACCACCGAAGCTTAGGAATGTACTAAGGTACATTGGTAGAGGAGCATTCTTATATGGGAGAAGCAGTACCGAAAGGAGCTGTGGACGTATAAGAAGAGAGAATGCCGGAATGAGTAGCGAGATGGAGGTGAGAATCCTCCAGGCCGAATATCTAAGGTTTCCAGAGTAAAGCTGATCTGCTCTGGGTAAGTCGGGGCCTAAGGCGAGGTCGAAAGACGTAGTCGATGGACAACAGGTAGAGATTCCTGTACTGCAATATATCAGAACTGTGGGGACGCAGAAGGATAAGATAACCCGGGAATGAGAAGACCGGGGCAAGCGAGGTAGGAGTATGGAAGGCAAATCCGCCATACAATCCGAATACGTGACGCGTAGCGAACAAGAGTAGTGAAGTATGTGATTCCAGCTGCCAAGAAAAGCCGCTATAGCATATATTGTACCCGTACCGTAAACCGACACAGGTGGATGAGGAGAGAATCCTAAGGCCGGCGGGAGAAGCATTGTTAAGGAACTCGGCAAAATGACCCTGTAACTTCGGGAGAAAGGGTGCCACTGAGAAGTGGCCGCAGAGAATAGGCTCAAGCAACTGTTTAGCAAAAACACAGGTCTATGCAAAACCGAAAGGTGAAGTATATGGGCTGACGCCTGCCCGGTGCTGGAAGGTTACGAGGAGAGGTTAGGGAAACCAAAGCTTTGAATCTAAGCCCCAGTAAACGGCGGCCGTAACTATAACGGTCCTAAGGTAGCGAAATTCCTTGTCGGGTAAGTTCCGACCCGCACGAAAGGCGTAATGATTTGAGCGCTGTCTCGACAATGCCCCCGGTGAAATTGAAATACCAGTGAAGATGCTGGTTACCTGCGCCAGGACGGAAAGACCCCATGGAGCTTTACTCCAGCTTGATACTGGGATTCGGTAATGCATGTACAGGATAGGTGGGAGGCAAAGAGAGAAGGACGCCAGTCTTTCTGGAGCCGCTGTTGGGATACCACCCTTGCGTTATTGGGTTTCTAACCAGCCACCGTAAGCCGGTGGTGGGACAATGTCAGGTGGGGAGTTTGACTGGGGCGGTCGCCTCCGAAAGGGTATCGGAGGCGCTCAAAGGTTCCCTCAGGATGGTTGGAAACCATCCAAAGAGTGCAAAGGCATAAGGGAGCTTGACTGCGAGAGTGACGGCTCGAGCAGGTACGAAAGTAGGACTTAGTGATCCGGTGGTATAAAGTGGGATTGCCATCGCTCAACGGATAAAAGCTACCCTGGGGATAACAGGCTTATCACTCCCAAGAGTTCACATCGACGGAGTGGTTTGGCACCTCGATGTCGGCTCATCGCATCCTGGGGCTGAAGTAGGTCCCAAGGGTTGGGCTGTTCGCCCATTAAAGCGGTACGCGAGCTGGGTTCAGAACGTCGTGAGACAGTTCGGTCCCTATCCGGCGCGGGCGTAGGATATTTGAGAGGAGCTGTCCTTAGTACGAGAGGACCGGGATGGACTGGCCGCTGGTGGATCTGTTAGGTATCAGGCCTATGGCAGAGTAGCCAAGCCGGGACGGGATAAACGCTGAAGGCATCTAAGCGTGAAGCCCCCCTCAAGATGAGATATCCCATCGCAAGAGTAAGACCCCTTGAAGACGACGAGGTAGATAGGGCGGAGGTGGAAGTACAGTAATGTATGTAGCTGACCGTTACTAATAGGTCGAGGGCTTAACCAGAAGGTTAAGGTAGAAACGGATGAAGTAATCAATATGTGGTTTTGAGGGTATGTGAGAAATACTGGGCATATCTGAATGATCCTCCTTAGCTCAGTCGGTAGAGCATGCGGCTGTTAACCGCAGTGTCGTTGGTTCGAGTCCAACAGGGGGAGTTAAGAGCATGAGGCAAAGAGAGAGAAGGCGGTAAGTGCTCGAAGAGAAGGCCCCATGGTCAAGCGGTTAAGACATCGCCCTTTCACGGCGGTAACACGAGTTCGAATCTCGTTGGGGTCATTAATTTTCAATTATTTGCATATAATAAAGTATGGCGACATAGCCAAGTGGTAAGGCACGGGTCTGCAACACCCTTATCACCAGTTCAAATCTGGTTGTCGCCTCTGAAAAGTCCTTGATATTCAGGGACTTTTTTATTGCAGAAATAGATGTTTTTTAGGAGAAATATATAAACCAGAGAAAATGATTTTTTAAATCAAATTCTCTGGTTTTTTTATTGCAATAATATTTATTAAACGGTATCTAAGATATTAATGTATAAGCTGTCAAGTTTAGAACGCTCTGCCTGGGAGAATTTCCGATCTGTAATAACCCCGGTGAAATCAGATAGGTTAGCAAATTTTTGAAGGGCATAATTATTAAATTTGCTGCTGTCAACCATCAAGTAAGTTTTCTGGGCAATTTGTATTGCTATTTTTTTTAGATGTGCTTTATCTACAGTTGGACTGAGAACATCAAAGGCGGTGGATATAGCTGAAGCTCCAAGAAAAGATGAAGTGACGCGAAAGTCTTGAAGGGAATCTAAGGTTGAGGAGCCTATAGTGACTAATGTAGCTTTTTGAATCGTACCGCCTAATAAGATGGTATTTATGTCCCTTTTACAAAGATCTGTGGCTATTAAAATATCGTTTGTAATTACTGTTAAGTTTTGCCTGGAGTTTAGAATAGAGGCTAATTCAAAGATAGTTGTGCCTGCATCTAAATAGATGATATCATTTTTATGAATTTGTTTTAAAGCGATTTGAGCTAATTTTTGCTTATTTGTCTGATTCTTGACTTTTTTTGATGAATAATCATTTTCCAGCTGTGCATCGGTTACAAGAGAGGCACCTCCATATTGGCGGCGAACCATCCCCATATCGCTAAGCTTTTGCAAATCACGGCGAATGGTCATAGAACTTACTTTCATACGTGCAGCTAAATCTTCTACTTCTACAAACTCTTTTTGTGACATGATTTGAAGAATTTCATTTAATCGTTGATCGGCAATCATAAAATTCCCCTCTCCTTTAGGTATTTGTAATTTCATAATAATGGAAATAGTAATTTAAGTCAATCGAAATAAACAGAAATCACATTAGAATAAATAAAAATAACATAATGCACAAAAAATATATAGATTAAACAGCAAAGTAAACAAATATGATTGAATCAAACAAAAATATATTGACATATGAACAAAACTGAACTATTATGAAAACAACAGAATCAAACAAAATAAAATTAAATAAACAAATTTAAAAAAGAAAGAGAACAAAATGAACAAAATACTAATATTAGCGGATGATTTAACAGGTGCTAACGATACAGGAGCGGCTATTAGTAAATTAGGCTGGAGTACTTGCTCGGCAGTCAACTATAAGGTAAATCCCCAAGAACTTGAGCAGTATGAGTGTATAAGTGTGAATTTGGATAGTAGAAGTTTAGATGAGAGGAAGGCTTATGAAACGGTCTGGGAAGCAGCTGAAAGATTTGCGGGGCCGGAAATTAAGCTGTATTCTAAAAGAATTGATTCTACTTTAAGAGGAAATTTAGGGTCTGAATGTGATGCTCTTTTAGATAAGCTTTCAGATGAGGGTACAAAAGATTGGGCGGCCATGATTGTACCGGCTTTTCCCCAAGCTGGAAGAACATATAAAGGAGACATTCTTTATGTAAATGGAATACCTTTGGAATATACGCCGGCAGCAAAAGATCCTAAGCGCCCGGTTATGACTTCCTCGGCATTAGAATGTTTCCGGAAACAATCTAAAAGAAAGTCAGTATTAATTGATTTGGAAATGGTGAGAAGTGATGGGGAGGCATTAAGGAGTTATGTAGAAAATGTTTTGAAAGAGGGGGCGCGGAATATCCTTTTTGAAGCTGTAACCCAACAAGACATAGATGGAATAGCAAGCGTTTTAACAGAATGTAGTTTTCCATTTATAGCTGTAGATCCTGGAAGCTTTACAGCAGCATTTACCTCTGCAAAGCTGGGGAAGGGAAAAGAAAATGAAATCCAGACAGGGGAAAAGATTTTGGCGGTAATTGGAAGTGTAAACCAGATAGCAAAAAGGCAAACCACCAGATTACTGGAGGAAACAGGCGCAGATTACGTGATTTTGGATGTGGAAGAATTATTAGAAAGTGATATTCGCCGTAAGAGGGAAATGAAAAAAGCTTCAGAAAAACTAAGGAATGTTAAAGAGGAGAATATAGTCTCAATATTACTCTTATCCAGTTCTATAGAAAAGAAGCTAATTTCCCTGAAAAAGTTTGAAGAAAGAGATAAAATGAGTATTCATGCTCTTTGCGAGAAAATAAATAATTCTATAGCACAAGTAGCTGCAGAAGCTATTTTAGAAGGTGGGTATGGCGGAGTATTTACTACAGGAGGCGATATTACAGTAGCAGTTTGTACAGCTCTAAATACAGGAGGCATTAAAATAAAAAAAGAAATTTTTCCCTTAGCTGTAGGGGGAGAGATTCAACTGGAGGATGGAAGATGGATTAGCTTAGCTACCAAAGGAGGAATGATTGGAGATGAAGACGCTATCTGTAAATGTGTAGAGTACTTATTAAAAAGCTTACGGTAAAAGAAATTAAAAGGAGAAAAGTGTTATGACAAAACCTGTTATTGTAATTCCAATGGGAGATCCGGCAGGCGTGGGGCCTGAAATTGTTATTAAATCTATGATGAATCAAAATATCATTGATAAAGCCCGCTGTGTAATAGTAGGGGATAAAGCTGTATTGGACCGGGCTATGACCTTTCCTAATATGCCAAAGGTGAAGATAAATGTAATTACTAATCCAAGGGAAGGTGATTATGGGTTAGGCGTGGTGAATGTTATAGATTTAAATTATATTGCCCCAGATCAATATGAGATGGGAAAAGTAAATGCAAAATGTGGTAAAGCTTCCTATAAGTACATAGAAAAGGCTATTAATATGGCAATGTCAGGGGAAGCAGACGCAGTCAGTACTACTCCTATTAACAAAGAATCTTTAAAAGCTGGGGAGATTCCATTTATAGGACATACAGAGATTTTTGGATTTCTTACTAATACAGAAGATCCTCTTACAATTTTTGAAGTGAGAAATATGAGAGTATTTTTCCTTACCAGGCATATGAGCCTGAGAAATGCATGTGACGCTATTACAAAAGATAAGATTATTGACTATGTAAAGAGAAGTAATATTGTGCTAAGGCAATTAGGGGTGGCGGACGGAATTATGGCTATTGCAGGATTGAATCCACATAGCGGAGAGCATGGACTATTTGGGTATGAGGAGGTAAATGAAGTATTCCCAGCAGTGGAGGAGCTGAAGAAAATAGGTTATAAGGTGGAAGGACCTATTGGGGCGGATTCAGTATTTCACCTGGCTTTACAGGGGCGTTACAACAGCGTGCTTTCTCTATACCACGACCAAGGCCATATTGCAACAAAAACATTAGATTTTTACAGAACTATTTCTATTACAGGAGGGATGCCTATTCTGCGCACATCGGTAGATCATGGAACAGCATTTGACGTAGCCGGAAAGGGAGTGGTAAGCAGTGTCAGCATGGAAGAAGCTATATTAATAGGAGCTAAATATGCTCCTGCATTTATGAAAAGCACAAAATAAGAAGGAGAGGGGAACTTATGGGAAAGTATTGGTATCAAAAACAGCTTCGCATGGTTCAGACAGTTTTAAGAGAGACAGATATTGTAAATTATAATGCTAAAGCAGTTGTTGAATATATGGAAAAATCTAATGCTAACTGTATTATTATAAACGCAGGAGGGATTGTAGATTTTTTTCATTCGGGTTTAGACGGAGCGAATTTAAATCCATTTATGACTAATGAGGATATTCTGGGGGATTTAGTGAGAGAGGCTCATGCTAAGGAGATTAAGGTTATCTGCCGTATTGATTTTAGAGGGGCGGAGAAAGATTTCTTTCGGGCGCATCCAGACTGGTTTTCTTGTGAGGAGGATGGAAGCCCTAAAATGATGAGCTCGCTGATTAAATCAGAAGTAGATATTTATCTTCCATGTTACAACAGCCGCTATATGAATGAGCAGGCTATGGAATTTACCCGCTCTGTTTTCCGCCAATATGATATTGATGGAATATGGGAAAATGCTTTAGGAATGCCGCAAGGTGTGTGCTATTGTTCCCGATGTAGGGAGAAGTATAGGAAAGATATGAATAAAGAACTGCCTACTGCACAGCAGATAAAGAATCCTTTGGTTTATGAGGAATATAGAAAGTGGAAATATCAGTGCGCTCTCCAGCATATTGACAGAATTAAAAATACAGTAAAAGAGTTTGGAAATGATAAAGCGTACGCTGCAGAAATTTTCGGATTCCTTCGCACAGCTGAGAGAGAGGCCATTAATGTACTTGATCTGGATATGGCCAGAGACAGTTTTGATTATTTAGTTACACCGGCTATGGTTTCTCAAGAAGCAGTGCCAGCCTCATACGCTTCAGGGCTTGTTTATCCAGGCTCCATAGTGAAACATATGAAAATGATCAGTAAAAATAAGCAGTCAGTGCTGTTATTTGGAAATAATGGAGGCACACTTAGATATGTAAAAGATCCTGTTGTTGAAAATAAAATCTGGTTGTGGGAGGCAGTTTCAGCAGGCGGAGGTTTTTGGAATTGCCTGTTTAACGGCCAGCATCCAGCAGCAACCCATGATAATAGAGCGGCATATATTTCTAAACCAATGTATGATTTTCTCCATGAAAATGAAAATATTTTGGAATATAACCTGCCCATAGCAGAAGCCGCTATATATGTTTCTAAGCCTACCAGAGATATTTTTGGAAACTCCCTGAATTTTTCAAAGGATCAGTTCTGTTTTAATATGAAGGGCATAGAGAAAATCCTGGTAGAAAAGCATATTCAATTTGTCCATATACCAGGCCATATCAATATAAGCTTGGAAGAATTAAAGCCCTATAGGGTAATCATTTTACCAAATGTAAAATGTATGTCTGCGAATGAAATAGAAATATTTAAAGAATATGTAAAAGAGGGCGGGAGAATCATTGCCAGCTTTGAAACTAGTTTGTACGATGAAAATGGAAATAAAAGAAATGATTTTGGCCTTAGTGAGGTATTAGGAGTCACCAGTACAGGAACAGTGGAAGATACAACAGTGGACTGTTATCAGCTGATTAAAGATACAGAAAGCGCTTTATTAAAAGGAATCAAAGATACACAGCTTTTAGCAAACGCTGAACATACTTTATTAGTAAATGCTCTTCCTGGAGCCAAGGCTGTTACAACATATATTCCTGTTATACGGAATCAGCCGCCGGAGAAAGCGTGGATTCGGAGAATGGATACAGTTTATCCAGTATCTTTAACCAATACATTTGGAAAAGGAACAGTCGTTTACTTTGCATTTCCTATTGGACGGGCACTGTATAATTATGCCCATGATGATTTTGTCCAATTATTTGAAAATGCATTAGACATGACTTTGGAAGAAGATTTTATGATTAAAACAAATGCGCCGGCAAGTGTACATATTCAGGTTATTAGTACAGGGGAAGAACAAAATGGTGTGATGATGAGTCTTGTAAATCATACAGGAACCATGTACAGACCAGTACACCAGTTAGTATCGGTTCATCAAATTGAGGTGGATATAAAAGTGCGCCATTCCCCAAAAGAGCTGCGCATTCTAAAGGCAGAGTCGCCGGTGGTGTTTAAAGAAACAAGAAATGACAATGGGACAGTAACTATAAAATTTGTCTTAGACCGATTGGACGAGTTTGCAGCTGTCTGGATGAAAATGTAGATAAAAGCCTGGTACATAATAAAAACTATATATAGAAGGGACATATAAGGAGGAAAAGACTATGAAAAAAACCATGAAAAAGTTAACGACCTTATTGGCGGCAGCAGCTTTAACATTTACTTTAGCAGGCTGTAGTAATTCTTCGGCAGAAGGGGCAGACTCTGGCGGGGAAGCGGAGTCTGTAGAGTGGCCGGCAACTAAAAATATAGAAATTATATGTCCGGCAAATGCAGGTTCTGGTACGGATGGTGTATGCCGCGCCTTAGCTTCTCACTGGGGGAAAATGTTTCCAGACCATAACTTTACAGTTATAAACGATGCATCCGGCGGATATACTGTGGCTTATGAAAAAGGAAGAAACAGTGATACAGATGGAAGCACAATATTAGTAGGAACACCGTCTATGCTGATTACATATTACTTTGGCGTATATGATCATCTGGTAACAGATCCAGAAGAGTTCCAGATTATAAACTGTATAAAACTAGAGTCTGATATGGCGGCTGTTTGTGTAAAAGCAGATTCTCCATATGAAACTCTGGATGATCTTGTGGAGGCGGCAAAAGAAAATCCTAACTCTATTTCTGTAGGTACAGGTTCAGGCAATATTGTATATGCAGGGACTGTAAATATAGAGAATGCTCTGGGATGTACCTTTAGAAAAGTAGACGGAGCTGACAATAACGAGCGAATTACAAATTTGCTGGGCGGTTTTAATGACTGGGCATATTTAACTCCTCAGGTAGCGGATCAGTATGTGCAGACAGGGGATATACGTATTCTGGCGTATGCAGATAACCAGCGCTCTGTAAATTATCCGGATATTCCCTGCTTTGAAGAATTAGGATATCCACTAAGTTACCAAGTTCCAACAGGATATATTTTGTGTGCAAATCCAGGCCTTAGTGAAGAAATGGCTGAAGCGATCTCCTCTACACTACCAGGACTAAAAGATGACAGTATGTGGAAAACATTATTAAATACTACCTTTAAGGGCGGTTCCTGGGAATATGAAGAGCGGGAGGAAGGAATTCAAACTGTAAAGGATATGCAGATATTCTGTGACGATCTTGGATTAGGCGTATAGCCTTTCTCAACGCTTTCAAATCAGGAGAGAGGAGAAATATATGAAAAGAGATAAAGTAAACGGGGTTATAGGCGTTGTGCTGGGAAGTCTCCTTATTGTAGGATCATTAAGTCTGCCTCCGTCCAGTGTGCCAGATGATATAGGTCCGGCAGTATTTCCAATTATTGCTGCTGTTATGATTATAATTCCCGGCCTATTTATTGCACTAAAGAAAAATCCAGGTCAGGAAACCCCATTTTTAAATAAACAGGAATGGAAAAGGTTCTGGGTTTTAGTTCTGGTGTTTACAGTGTATGCACTGCTGTTATATGCAGTTGGATTTTTGATTGCCACTCCAATAATTACCTTTATTATCAGCAGAATGTTTTCTATGGGAAAAAAAGTTCCAATATGGCACACAGTTATATATGCTGTAATTCTTACACTTTTAGTGTACCTTTGTTTTTATAAAGGGTTGGGGCTGAAAATGCCGCAGGGCGAGTTCTTTAATATGGAATTTTAAGGAGGGGTAAGGTATGTGGACATATTTAGGTGAAGCATTTATGACTTTATGCAGCTTTGAAGTATTAATGTTGTGTATTGTAGGCGGCATTATTGGTATTGTCCTGGGCGTAGTTCCCGGTCTTTCCGGGGGAATCGGAATGATGCTGGTACTCCCGATGACATATGCTATGGACCCAGTTACAGCTGTGGCTTTGCTGTGCAGCATCTATGTAGGCGGTGTATCCGGCGGGTTCATTGGCTCTATTTTAGTAGGAATTCCAGGAACTAATGGCTCTGTAGCAACTGTTTTTGACGGCTATGAATTTACAAAAAGAGGAGATCCGGTTACAGCATTAAGCGTAGGCACAGTGGCGAATTTTATTGGTACTCTTCCCAGCGTTATAATTGCAATGTTCTGCGCTTCTTGGGTTGCTTCATTTGCAGTGAATATGGGACCGTGGGAATTATTTAGTCTTAGTATGTGCGCTATGGTTATGGTATCTTCCCTGTCAGAGGGGAATATGATGAAAGGCCTGATGGGAGTAGGCCTGGGCCTGGCATTTACTACTATAGGACGTGCTCCTGTAAGCGGTACTGTCCGCTTTACTTTTGGCAGCTATCATCTGTCAGCAGGGCTTCCTCTGGTATGTGTTTGTATGGGAGTTTTTGCAGGCCGCACTATATTGTTAGAATATGCCAAAGCGGAACGTATGGGAGACAGCGGTCCACAAATTAAGGTGGGCGGTTTTAAACTTCCTAAGGGAGAGTATATTAGAGAAAAGGTAAATATTATCCGTTCCTTTATTATCGGTTTATTTATTGGTTTTCTGCCAGGCCTGGGCAGCGGACTTTCCAATGTGGTGGCTTACACAATGGCAAAAAATGGAGATAAGCATCCGGAGAAATTCGGCACTGGCTGTACAGCCGGTGTATGGGCGCCTGAGGTAGCCAATAATGCTTCTGTGGGAGGAGCTATTATTCCTATGATAGCACTTGGCATTCCCGGGGATGCTCAAACAGCTCTCTTGCTTAGTGGTTTTGTGATTCAGGGAGTGGAGGCGGGACCTTTGCTCATAAGAAATAATCCTTCTATTGTATATATGATTTATGCCTCTTTAATTTTCTGCGCAGTAGCTATTTTGTTAATTGAAGTTTTGGGTATGAGAGCTTTTCCAATGCTTTTAAAAGCTCCTTACCACCTGCTTTACCCAGCGATTTTAGTGTTGTGTTTTGTAGGAGCATATGTAAGTGTAGGTAATACATTTGCAATTTTCCTGGCTGTTATTTGTACATTATTTGGGGTCTGGATGGCCTATGCTAATATTCCTACTACACCATTTTTGCTGGCATTTATCCTTGGAAATAATGTAGAAAAGTATCTGAGAAATGGCGTTAGTTATTCGCCGGAGTATGGTTTGTTTTCCTTTTTTGTAAGGCCGGTGTCCTGCGCGTTACTGCTGCTGGCAATTTTCCTCCTGTTCTGGCCTATGTTGCGCAGTGCATGGCGCAGAAAACATCCGCCGGAGATTCAGGTGATGGAAGAGGATTAGAATATTGCCAGATATCTAATAAAAATAATAATATCCTGCTTATAGAAAACGTTTTTAATTTGTATTCTGTTTCCTGTAAACAGGATATTTTTATGGGATGGTTAAAGATTTTAAGTATGTAATTCCTTCTTTTGCCCATAGGTCTTCCTGAATAAGAGTATCTTCCAATGTAGGAAGGCTTTCCATCCATGATTCTAAAATAATAGAAAATGAATTTGAAAAATTCTGGCTGATGCGGCGAAGGATAGAAGGAATATTTAAGTTCCCTTTTCCGGCAGGAGCGCCGGTAATAACAAACCCCATTTCACCTAAGCGTCGGTGAATTACATAGTCTTTGGCATGAAAACCCACAATAAAAGGAGCTAGATGGTCCAACACCAAATCTACAGATTCTTCCTTAGAAAGAGAGTTGGCAGTATCAAGAATAATTCCCACATGTGGATGACGAACAGATGTCATTATTTGGGCAAACTGGTGACTGTAAAAACGGTCATGGTTTTCAATACCTAAAGTGATTTTATTTGTCTCTAAATAAGGAAGAGCAGATTTCAGAATTGCAGCGACTGTTTCAGGTGAAGGCTGAAAACCAGGCTTATCAATAACAAAACGTATAAGGTGAGAATCAAGAGCTTTGGTTATTTCAAGGCCCTTAAAAAGATGATCAGGGTCAAGACCGCGGAATCCTGTTTCTAAAGTAATGTGGTTTTTATAAGCGTAGTCCTTTAGCTGTTTCAACTCAGGAAGAGAAAGAGCTTCCAACGGAAGATTATCTGCAATTTGTACAATGGGAACTTGAAGAGCAACAGCTTTATCAATAATATCCCAGGGAGTAAAAGGATTAAGCGGAATGATTCTTTTATTTGTACCACAGGAAAATGGATAAGTGTAGGAACTAATTCCAAGATTATAATTATGAATTTGATAAGTCATTTTGAACCTCCTATTGGGGATTTCTGGATTTTTTAATAGCAAGCTTTGAGCGCTGTAAAGATTGATTTTTCTCTTTAGAAGAAATATGGACGTAGGCAGTTTGAAGCTGACCGATAATAGCCAGTTCGCAAATGCGGGCAGCATGTATGTAACGAAGGTCGTCGTTTATTTTTGTGCTGTAACACAAGGGGATATCGGCTAGTTTGCTTAAAGGACTTTGAGTTCCGGAGGTAATAGCAATAGTAGTTGCTCGTTTCTGTCTTGCTAAGGTAATAAGCTCTGTGACAGTAGCTGAGTTTCCGCTGAAGTTTATGCCGATTGCCACATCAAAAGGTTTTAAATGTTCCAGGCTCATCATGCCAAGCTGACGGTCAATAAAATAATTGCATGGAATGCCTATTTGAAGAAAAAGCTGATATACATAATTTGCAGTAGCTCCTGAACTTCCGCTGCTGTAAATATATACATGCTCTGCTCTTGTTAAAGCCTTTGCTGCTATTAGAATATATTGATCTTTAATATTCAGGAGAGTATCGGTCAGCACAGTAGTATAAAGATTTAAATATTTTTTCTTAGTAATTCGTATGTTATCGTCATCATTAAATTCAACTGTCTCGTTAGGAAAGAGTAATTCCTTTTCTGCACAAAATTTCATATCAGCAAATCCCTTATAATTTAAAAGCTGACAAAAACGAGACATAGAGCTGGGACTCGTTCCTATTTTTTGACATAAAGTGCTAATAGAACACCTGCTTATTTCATCTGGATGCTCATTTAAGTAATTGGCAATTTTTCTTTGAGATTTACTTAAATAAGAGTATTTTTGATTCACCTTGCAAAGATAGTCTACATAAATATTTTCATGGTCATTTTCAAGATTAGATTCAGATTTTGAAAGAGAAAAATGGTTTTTAATATCCAATATAAATACACTCCTTTTTGGCTATTTGGAATAAAATGGTAAATATACAGAAAAATATAAAAATAGATGAAAGAATTATATAAAATTAAAGATTCATAGTAAACAAGTTTTGAACAGAATAACCGTATTATGAAAGGGTTTTCAGAAAATGAAAGGCAAGCATGGAAAAGCCTTTCATATAGCCCTTTTTTTGTTTACACAGATAATAAAAGCAGGTAATTTAAAAGTGTAGTGGGAACAGTAAAAGCAGGAAAGGAGAGGGGACAATGTATCAGTGTATTGTTTATACAAAAGAAAAAACGGCAGCTATTATTCGGCTTAACATGCCGGATATAGGGAATCGAATTGGGCTGCAGGCTGTAACAGAAATACAGGAAGCTATAAAGACAGCCAATGAGGATGACCAGGTGGGAGCCATTATATTGACAGGAACAGGAGAATATTTTTGCGCCGGAGGTAAAATTGACGGTTTTCCTGACGGATTTGTTATGGACCAAAGGGATTATTGCGACGGAACTGTAGAATTTCAGAAAGCTTTGTATCAGTCGGGAAAACCTATTATTGCAGCTGTAAATGGAAAGGCTTTTGCAGGAGGATTGACGGTAGTGGAGGGATGTGATTTAGCTGTAGCTTCAGAGGAGGCTGAATTTGGCCTATCAGAATTAAGCCACGGAAATTTTCCAATGATTGCTTTAGCTGTAAATGGAAAATGGATTCCTAAAAAACGACTGTTTGAAATGATTTATCTTTCTAAACCTATTGACGCAAAAACAGCAGAACAGTGGAATATGATAAATAAAGTTGTGTCTAAGGAAAGGGTTATGGAAGAGGCATTAAAATTGGCTGAAATTATAGGAACAAAAAGTAAAGTGGCGATTAAAGTAGGACGACAGACTTACTATGACATGGTAGATATGCCTTTGTCATTAGCGATGGTTCATGCGAAAGCTGCATTATTAGGTTTGTTGGCAATGGAAGATGTGACAGAGTCTGAACATGCGAAAAAAGAAAACAGAGAGCCTCGGTGGATAGGGAAATAGTTGTTATTTGGGAGGAATTTATATGAGAAATACAAATATAAAAAAAGAATATATGAAAGCTGTAAGTAGAAAGAAATTGGCTAAGGGATTTTTAATGTTATTTGTGGTTACAGCCCTTTATGGGTGTAAGGGTACAGGAGAACAAAATGGAGAGGTAGCTAATGATAAAAACAGCATTGAAACTATCGAACTGAAATTGGACATGCCTGTGCCGGAAAGCAGTACTTGGAATGTGGCGGCTCAAACCTTTGCAGATCAAGTTAATGAAAAGACACAAGGACGGTATCAGATTAAAATTCATCCAAATTCAGAACTTGCCGGTGGTAACCAGTCCACAGCATTAGAAATGTTCCAGTCAGGTGATATTGATATTACTGTTCATGGAGTGCTGACTTGGGCCGGGGCGGATACAAGGCTTTCCATGCCGGCGATGCCCTTTTTATTTCAAGGATGGGATGATGTGAATAAGGCGCTGGATGGGACTGGAGGAGAACAGTTGAAAGTTTTAGTGGAAGAAAACGGGGCTTATGCTTTAGGATTTGGGATTTCTGGCTTTCGACAGCTGTTTAATAATGTACGTGAAGTGAAGACGGTAGAGGATCTAAGAGGAGTAAAAATGAGAGTACCAGGTAATTCCATGTATGTAGACTGTTTTATGGATTTTGGCGCAGATCCGGTTACAATGAATGCATCTGAGCTTTATAGCGCTCTTCAGACTGGTTCAGTAGATGGACAGGAAAATCCGGCTGATATGACAATTACTCAAAAATTTGCAGAAGTTGTGGATTATATGACAGTATGGAATTATTCTTGCGAGCCTATTATTCTTTCTGTAAGCGCAAAATGCTGGGATTCTCTTTCAGAAGAAGATCGGGTAGTTTTTGAAGAGGCAGCAAAAGCGGCATGTGCAGCTCAAAGAAAAGCAGCAGAAGAAAAAGATCCGGAATTTATGCAGCAGCTTATAGATGATTATGATATTCAGATTTATTATCCGGATGACAAGGAAATTACTACATTTAAGGAGGCGGTGCAACCATTATACGAAGAGTATAGGGAAATTATGGGGGATGAATTATATCAGGCATTTGGAGTTCAATAAATAAGAATTATTTAGGAGAGGGCATTATATGGAAAAAATATTTAAATATATAGATTATATTGAAAAAGCAGGAATTGTTGCAGGGCTGACAGTAATGGTTGTAATGAATTTTTTAAATGTAATATGTCGTTTTTTTCTTCCCCAAACTCCGTTTTCTTATACAGAAGAATTGACAAATCTGATTTTTATATGGATTACTATGTTAGGGATTTCTCTGGGATACAGAACATATTCTCACACAGGACTTTCCATGATTACAGATCAGCTTCCTAAAAACATACAAATTGTTTTTGCCATTTTTGCAGCTTTTTGCAGTATCGCGCTGATGGTTATAGTAATACAGTCGGGAATGGGGACAGTAATGAATCAACTGAAATTTAATACCAAATTTCCAGGACTGAAAATTTCCAGAGTATATGGCAGTATTGCTATGCCGGTAGGAGCAGTGCTAATCTCTTTCAGTTCTATTTACGCAGCGGTACTTACTGTAAGATCAGCTAAAAAAAATAAAGAGACAGGAGATGAGAAAATTATATGATTGCAGTAATATTATTCAGCAGCTTTTTCTTCCTTCTTTTATGCAATGTTCCTGTAGCGGCATCTATGGGATTGGCAACTATTTTAGGAGCTGTGGCAGGAGGATATTCTCTTTCCTCCATTGCTAATTTGATGTATGCCTCCATATCTAAAAATGTACTGTTGGCAATTCCGTATTTTATTTTGACAGGAGTTCTTATGGAATATGCAGGAATCAGCAGAAGGCTGATCAAATTAGCAGAGGTATGCGTAGGTCATATAAAAGGCGGACTGGCTTATGTAGTGATTATTGTGGCATGTTTTTTTGCAGCTATTTCAGGTTCAGGACCAGCTACAGTAGCGGCTTTGGGAGGAATTTTGATACCGGCCATGGAAAAAAACGGATATGATAAAAATATGTCTGCAGCTTTAGTTGCAGCCTCAGGTGGCATTGGAGTTATTATACCTCCAAGTATTGCATTTGTAATTTTTGCAATGTATGCAGAATTAAGCGTGGGAAAACTTTTTATCTGCGGAATTGTTCCAGGGCTATTTTTAGGCGGAATGTATGCGATAGCAGCTGCATGGTCCATAAGAAAAGATAAGAATATTGTAAAAAGTAAAAAAGCAGGGAATAAAGAAAAATTACATGCGTTAAGGGAAGCCTTTTGGGGTCTGCTTACTCCCTTTATTATTTTAGGAGGCATTTATACAGGAGTATTTACAGCTACAGAGGCAGCAGGAGTAGCAGTAGTGTATTCTCTGTTTGTAGGAATTTTTATTTATAAGGAAATAAAAATAAAAGATTTAATTCATATTTTTGTAGACTCAGCAAAAACGTCAGCAGTGGTTATGTATATTTTATCAACCGCAGGCATTCTTTCATGGCTGCTTACAACTTCAGGAGTGGCTTCTGATATGTCAGTTGCTCTTATGTCCTTGTCATCTAATAAATACATGATACTACTGCTGCTTAATATTTTATTTGTTATTGCAGGTTGTTTTGTAGAGGCAAACTCAGCATTCTGTTTATTTCTTCCAATACTGCTTCCTATTATAGATTCAATAGGATATAGCAGATATGTCTTTGCTATTTTTATGGTAACAAGTTTTGCTGTGGGAATGGTAACGCCTCCGGTGGGAGCCAATTTATATGTAGCTTGCAATATTGCTAAACTGTCTATGACAGATATATGTAAAAAAGTACTTCCATTTATAGTAATGGGTATGATAGCAGTGTTGATATTAACGTATGTTCCTGGCATTTCTCTGTTTTTGCCAAACTTGCTTGGAATGAAATAAGATAAAGAGATATTAATTAAAAAATAGCTGAGCGCTATGCGCGAAACTATTTGCTACCCAAAGTTCGCGTTAGCGAAATTTGGGGTTCCCATCCGTTTTTATGGAACGAGGAACGAGTGAAATAAAAAATAAGAGTTAATATATGAAAAGAGGACAAAAATGGAAATAAAAAAAATGATGAAGGCGATTGTAAAAACTAAAAGAGAGTCAGGAGCAGAATATAAAGATGTTCCGGTTCCAGAACCAAATCCAGATGAGGTTTTAATAAAGGTTCATGCTGCAGCTATATGTGGAACTGATATACATATATATCAGTGGAATAAATGGGCTCAGGAGAATTTTGAGCGTTCCTTCAGCCCAGTACCGCGGATTATGGGGCATGAATTCAGCGGAGAAGTTGTAAAAAAGGGTGTTTTGGCAGAGAGCATTGAAATTGGGCAGAGAGTGGCCTGTGAAACGCATATTCCATGTGGGCATTGTTATCAGTGCAGAACAGGAGATACATATAATTGTCAGAATATAAGAAGATTTCGGGATGGAATTTATGGGGAGTATGCAGTTGTCCCTGCTAAGAATCTGGTGCTTTTACCAGATACTATGACATATGATCAGGCAGCAGTAATGGAGCCTTTCAGTGTGGCAACACATGGAGCCAGCATGGTAAGTATGGTAGGCGATACTGTAATGGTAATGGGATGTGGTCCTATTGGATTGTTCATAATTAAAATTGCCAGGGCAATGGGAGCATCCTATATTTATGCTTCTGATATTAGTGATTACAGAAGAAAGCTGGCTTTGGACAGTGGAGCAAACCAGGTATTTAATCCGATAGAATGCGATGTAGTAGAATGTGTGAAAAAATTAACAGCTAGTCTGGGATGCGGAACTGTTTTTGATACATCGGGAAATGTAGATGCTATAAAACAGGGATTTAAGATTTTAAGGAAATGTGGAAATATGGTAATGATCGGGCTTCCGTCTAAGACGCTTTCTTTTGAGGATGCAGGAAACGATATTGTGTGGAAGGCGGCTAAAATTTATGGAATTCATGGAAGAGAAATATTAAAAAGCTGGGAGATTTCTAAAGGGCTGATTGGTTCTGGAGCAGTAAATATTGACCATCTTTTAACTCACAGATTTCCATTTAGTCAATATGAAACTGCTTTTGAACTGGCTGAAAAGGGTATGACAGGGAAGGTTATACTTTATCCTGACAATATTGAAAAGGATTAAGCAAATTATTGACAAACCTGTTACTTGGATATATAATCCTTTTTTTAAAGAATACATAAAAATAAAATTACAGGACAAAGGAGTTCTTCTCTGGAAAACGTTATGATTTACAAAAGCGTTTTTCAGGTAAGAGCTCCCTTTTTTTCTGGGGATTAAGGAGGAAAAGTAATGGGCGCAAAGCATATTTTTGTAACAGGCGGCGTAGTATCAGGGCTGGGGAAAGGGATTACAGCGGCATCTTTAGGAAGACTGTTAAAAGCCAGAGGTTTAAAGGTAGCGGCTCAAAAGCTGGACCCTTATGTTAATGTAGATCCTGGGACTATGAGTCCGATTCAGCATGGAGAGGTATTTGTCACGGAGGATGGAGCGGAGACAGATTTAGACTTGGGACATTATGAGCGTTTTATAGATGAAAATTTAAATAAGATGTCTAATCTTACATCTGGAAAGGTTTACTGGAATGTGCTGAATAAAGAGCGGAAGGGCGAATATTTAGGTAGTACAGTTCAGGTTATCCCTCATATTACAGAGGAGATTAAAAAAGCAATTTATGGGCTGGAGGACTACACAAAGGCTGACATTATTATTACAGAAATTGGAGGGACTATTGGGGATATTGAAAGCCAGCCTTTTTTAGAGGCTATCAGACAGGTATCCAGAGAGCTGGGGAAAGAGGATTGTATGTTTATTCATGTGGTTCTTGTGCCCTACCTAAAGTGCTCTGGGGAACATAAATCTAAGCCGGCTCAGCATTCTGTAAGAGAGCTTCAGGGGATGGGGATTATGCCGGATGTAATTATAGCCAGGTGCGACGAGCCTTTGGAGGAAGGAATTGTGCAAAAAATCGCTTTATTTTGCAATGTAGAGCCAGATTGTGTAATTGAAAACAGAACACTAGAAAGCTTATATGATGTGCCTATGATGCTTAGAGGCGCAAGGCTGGATGAGATTGCCGTCAGAAAGCTGGGATTATTATGTAAGGAGCCGGAGCTTTCAGACTGGACAGCTTTGTGCGGCAGAATCCACAGCTTGAAGGGGGAGGTAAGGATTGGGATTGTAGGTAAATATGTGGAGCTCCACGATGCATATCTTTCTGTTGTGGAAGCGCTGAACCATGGAGGCTATGAAAATGGCGCTAAAATACGTTTTATGTGGATTGATTCTCAAAGTCTAAATGAAAATAATGTAGATGAAATTCTAGGCCCTGTGCAGGGGATTTTAGTACCTGGAGGATTTGGCAGCAGAGGAGTTGAAGGTATGATTTTAGCTGCTCAATATGCCAGAGAAAATAAAAAGCCTTATTTAGGTATTTGTCTTGGAATGCAGGTAGCTGTTATGGAATATGCTAGAAACATGGCGGGAATGGATAAAGCCACCTCAGGAGAGTTTAAGCCGGAGGCAAAATATCTTGCTATTGACCTTATGCCGGATCAACAGGGCAACGTTCCCAAAGGCGGCACAATGAGACTGGGGGCGTATCCCTGTGTTTTAAAAGATGGCTCTAAGATACAGGAAATATATGGTGAGAAGGAAATATTTGAACGCCACCGTCATCGTTATGAATTTAATAATATATACAGAGAAAGGTTGGAAAAGGCTGGGCTTGTTTTGTCAGGATTATCTCCGGATCAGCGTTTGGTGGAGGCTGTAGAATTAAAGGATCATCCTTTTTATATTGGAGTGCAGTACCACCCGGAGTTTAAATCCCGCCCTAACCGGGCCCATTGTCTTTTCAGAGAGTTTGTAAAAGCCGCCTGCAGAATTAATAAAAACAAGGGATTGAATTAAAAGCTGTGAAAGGGTAAAATATAATTCTAAATTATATTTTAAAGGAGAAAATATGGATATATTTGCAGGAATTATGATTCCATTTATAGGCACTGCAGCAGGAGCTGGCTGCGTGTTCTTTTTGCGGGGGAATTTAAATCCTTTTATACAAAAAATGCTGTTGGGGTTTGCCTCTGGAGTGATGGTGGCGGCGTCTGTGTGGTCGCTTTTGATTCCGGCTATGGATATGTCTCAGGGTATGGAGAAGCTGGCATTTATTCCGGCGGCAGTAGGATTTTTGTTGGGAATTGTTTTTTTGCTGGCAATGGATAAGCTGATTCCTCACCTTCACCTGGGAAGTGATAAGCCGGAGGGAAGAGCAAGCAACTGGAAGAAAAGCACTATGCTGGTTTTGGCGGTGACTCTTCATAATATTCCTGAGGGCATGGCTGTAGGCGTTGTTTTTGCAGGGATGCTTAGCGGAAATGGAGGGATTACGGCTGCGGGAGCTATGGCTCTTTCTCTGGGAATTGCTATTCAAAATTTTCCGGAGGGAGCAATTATCTCTCTTCCTCTAAAAAGTGAGGGGATGAGCAGGCAGAAGGCTTTTTTATATGGAGCGGCTTCAGGCATTGTAGAGCCTATAGGGGCGGGAGTTACAATTTTGCTGGCAAGTTTTATAGAGCCTGTTTTGCCATATCTTTTGGCCTTTGCGGCTGGAGCTATGATTTATGTGGTTGTGGAAGAGCTGATTCCAGAGTCGGCGGAGGGGGATCACTCTAATATTGGCACCATTGGATTTGCTGTGGGATTTGTAATTATGATGATTTTAGACGTAGCGTTAGGGTAAAGCATGGAAAGGCAGAAATGGAAGAGCTGAAACAAAAATTAAAAATAGAAATCAGAGAGGCTGATATTTCTGAAAGCCAGCTGATTGCAAATATTATTCAGGAAGCGGCTGAGTGTATGGAAAACGGCAGCTGGTTTGTAGCTGACGATGAGGAATTTGTCAAAAAGCATACAGGTGGCCTAAAGGCAGGATTAGGCTTTGTTCTTTTGGCCTTTGGCGAGAAGGAAAAGGGAAAGAAAAAAGCGGCCGGGTACTTGGTGGTGCGTTTTCCGGGGGAGGAGAAGGACAATTTAGCTTCATATATTGAAGGAGGGGCTAGAATGAAAACAGCTAAAATGGAAACAGCTCATATGGAGTCTGTGGCAGTATGCCCTGAGTTTAGGGGAAACCGCATTCAGCGCTGGCTTCTTATGGAGGCTGAGGAGCTTATAAAAAGGGAACGGCCGGGTATTAGACATTTAATGGCTACAGTGCATCCAGATAATCTGGGAAGCATGAGAACATTTCTAAAGCTGGGTTATAAAGCCATTGCCAGGGATAAAAAATATGGCGGTCTGGACAGAAATATTATGTATAAGAAAATATAGGTTCAGCGTAAAGCAGGACTGGGTGAAAATGTTTTAGAAAGCAGGGGCAGATGATAAAAATTACAGCGCTTATGGATGATTGCTGCCGGAATGGAAGTAATTTGATGTGCAGCCACGGACTTTCCTTTCACATTGGTTATCACGGGAAAGTGATCTTATTTGATTTCGGTCAAAATGGAGATTTTATATCTAACGCAGGGGCGTTAAACTTATCTATTGCCGCAGACGCGGCTGTGTGCAGCCATAATCATTATGATCATGCCGGAGGATATCCGGCATTTTTAAATCAGGGGGGAGTTTGCCCTTTGATTACAGGTGAAAATTTTTTTTGTGAAAGATATAGTCTAAAGGGGCCGGAGCCCCCTGCTTTTTCAGGAGGCGCTTTAAAGGAACAGGATTTAAAACGGCAGGGAGTTGACTGGAAGGTCTGCAGGGATGTGCTGGAGGTGGAGCCAGGCTGCTTTGCAGTTGGAAATTTTCCTAGAGTATGGGGAATGGAGACAGTGCCAAAACGTTTTATAAAAATAAAGGGAAAAGAACAGATTCAGGATGAATTTGAGGATGAAATTTGCCTTGTTATAGATTTAGAAGAGGGTTTGACAGTAATTACAGGCTGCAGCCATCCGGGAATTTTGAATATGGCGTCAAAGGTTCATCAAATTTTTAAAAAGCCGGTTTATAGGATTATAGGCGGCACCCACTTAAAGGAAGCAGATCAAATGAGGATCATGGAGACTGGACGGGAGCTGGCCAGAATAGGAGTGAAAAAAATGTGGCTGGGACACTGTACTGGAAGGCTGTGCGCCAAGGCCCTGCAGCAGTCCTCCGGCATTATATGCACTTATTATCAATGCGGAGACAGCCTGGAATTGTAGGCGGCTGAAAATTATCCTGAAAATTACCATGGGCAAATACATTGTAAGAATCTGTATTTTATGGTATTCTTAAAAGATGGATTAAACAATGAAAGATATATTAATTTATACAAAAGGAGAGAATGCTATGGAAGTCGGTTTTGGGATGTCCTTAGAGCAGAAACAAATTTTATCCCAGTCCCAGATCCAGTCCCTGGAGATTCTGGCTATGGATAGTATGGAGCTAAACCAGTTTCTTCACGATGAGTATCTGGAAAATCCAATTCTGGATTATAACGGAAGCAGTTCCGGTCCAGTAAAGACACAGGAATTAGGGACAGAGTACGCAAGTGTTCCCTTTTATCAGCATGGTGAAGATATTAATGATGATAGAGATAAAAACGACGGAATCATTCCGGCGGAAGAGAAGGATACAGTGAAGCAGTATTTACTGTGGCAGCTGGACCGAGGCAAGTATACAGAGGAAGAGTGGAAGGCAATTGAATTTATGACAGATTGTCTGGAGGACAGCGGCTTCTTTACTATGAAGCCTGAGGAAGTGGCAAATGAGTGCCGTTTGCCTTTAGAGTCTGTTCAAAAATGTTTGGAAGATTTAAGGCAGCTGGAGCCCTATGGAATTTTTGCAGAGGATTTAAAACATTGCCTTTTAAAGCAAATTCAGGTGATGGAGCAGGAAGGCTCTGATTTGTGGAAAATTGTGGACGGCTATTTAGAGCAGGTGGCAGAGGGAAAAATCAGCAGCATTTCCAGGGACCTGAAAATGACTACGGCCAAGGTCAGAAAATGTATTGAACAAATAGGAGAATTAAATCCAAGACCGCTGACAGGATTTAATACTGAAAAAACATCTTATATTGTTCCGGACATTATATTCCGCAGAGAAAACGGCAAGTGGATTGGAGAGCTGAATGATTCCTGGGTGCAGGATTATAAAGTAAACGACTATTATCTTCAGATGATGAAAGACGCCCAGGAGGAAGAGCTGGTTAATTATTTCAGGACAAAGCTGGAGCGGGTCAGATTTATTATGAACAGCATTGAACAAAGGCGCCAGACTATGATGTCTATAGTTAATTTAATTATAGACAAACAGACTAATTTTTTAGACGGAAAAGGGCCGTTAAAGCCTATGACCATGAGCGATGCAGCCAGAGAATTGGGAATCCACCCGTCTACAGTCAGCCGGGCGATTCGGGGAAAGTATGTCCAGTACCCCAGCGGAAGTATTTTTATGAAATCTCTATTTACAGCTTCTGCAGGCAGGGAGAACAGTGAAGACGGCGTTACTACCATGTGTATTAAGCAGTATATTAAAGAGATGATTGAAGGCGAAAATAAACAGAAGCCTTTTAGCGATCAGGAAATAGCTAAAAAGCTGGAGCAAAGAGATATTAAGATTTCCAGAAGAGCAGTGGCTAAATATAGAGAAGAAATGAAGATTAAGGGAAGCTTTGAAAGAAAAGTTTTTTAAAGAAATACTTTTTTTTTAAATATTGTATGGTATGATAGGTACGAACACAGAATATAAGAGGAGGCAATCACTATGAGAATATTAGTTACCGGCGGTGCCGGGTACATTGGAAGCCATACCTGCCTGGAGCTTTTAAACCAGGGACACGAAGTTGTTGTGTTTGACAACCTAAGCAATTCTTCTGAAGTGGCGTTAGAAAGAGTTCAGAAGCTGGCTGGAAAACCATTGACCTTCTACAAAGCAGATATGTTGGACAGAGAAGCTATGGAGGAAATTTTTTCTAAGGAGAAAATAGACGCAGTCATTCATTTTGCAGGGTTAAAAGCTGTGGGAGAGTCTGTAGTAAAACCTTTAGAGTATTACTACAATAATATTACCGGAACTCTGATTCTGTGTGATGTAATGAGAAAGCATGGAGTGAAAAATATTATTTTCAGTTCTTCCGCAACTGTTTATGGAGATCCGGCATTTGTGCCTATTACAGAAGATTGTCCAAAAGGAAAGATTACAAATCCATACGGGCAGACAAAGGGAATGCTGGAGCAGATTCTCACAGATTTCCACGTAGCGGACCCTCAGTGGAATGTAATTCTTCTCAGATATTTTAATCCTGTAGGAGCCCATGAAAGCGGTATGATTGGGGAAGATCCTAAGGGGATTCCAAACAATCTTACTCCGTACATTACTCAGGTGGCAGTAGGAAAGCTGAAAGAGGTAGGAGTTTTTGGAAACGATTATGACACGCCGGACGGAACTGGAGTCAGAGACTATATTCATGTAGTAGATTTAGCTGTAGGACATGTGAAGGCCTTAAAGAAGTTTGAGGATCAGCCGGATGTTTATATTTATAATCTGGGAACAGGCTGCGGGTACAGTGTATTAGATATGATTCACGCATTTTCCAAGGCTGTGGGAAAGGAAATTCCCTACGTGATTAAGCCCAGAAGATTAGGGGACATTGCAACATGCTATGCAGATGCCACAAAGGCAAAGAACGAGCTTGGATGGGTGGCTGAGCGAGGTATTGATCAGATGTGCGCCGACGGGTGGAGATGGCAGTCTCAGAACCCTGACGGCTACAGAGGCTAGAAAAGATCTAAAAATCTCCTGTAATCCGGAACGCGGAAAGGTGTGCGTTATGGATTGCGGGAGATTTTCTGACTTGACAGCACAGAGAAAATAACAGAGGAAAAATAATGAGTTTAGAGTTTAAAACAGTAGAAGCACAGGATATTTCCATTATTACCCCATTTGTTGGGAAAAGACCTAATAAAAGTTGCGACAGCGTATTTTTGGACAGCTTTATCTGGAGAGAAATGTATCATGTACGGTTTGCTATCAGCGGCGGAAAGGCAGTACAATGGCTGATGGAAAGCGACGGGGAGCCGTTTAGCGCCATGCCTCTGTGCTCAGAGGAGGATTTGCCGTACTATTTTAATGAGATTAAGGAATATTTTAACCAGGTGTTTGGAAAGCCATTAAGGATTAATTTGGCAGATGAGGAAGCAGTGGAGTATTTAAAGCTGAATCCTGCAGAGTTTCAAATTACTGAGCAGGAGGATTTAAAGGATTACCTTTATGACGGAGAGGCCCTGCGCACTTTGGCTGGAAAAAAGCTTCATAAAAAGAAAAATAATCTGAACGCGTTTATGAAGGCCTATGAGGGAAGATTTGAGTACAGAAGACTTTGCTGTTCAGATAGAGACGATGTTTGGAAATTCCTGGACAGATGGAGGGAAAATAAAGGAGAAGAGGTAGAGGAGCATCTGGACTATGAGGTTCGGGGGATACACGAAATTCTGAAAAACTGTTCTTCTTTGCCAGTGGAAATGGGAGGCGTTTATATTGACGACAGCCTGGAGGCTTTTAGCGTAGGAAGCTTTAACCCGGGAGAAAATATGGCGGTGATTCACATTGAAAAGGCAAACCCTGAGATCCGGGGCCTGTACCAGTATATTAACAGAGAATTTTTGATTCATGCATTTCCCCAGGCCGCTCTTGTAAACAGAGAAGATGATTTGGGAATAGAGGGCCTTAGAAAAGCAAAAATGTCATATAATCCCGTTGGATTTGAAAGAAAGTATTTAGTACAGCAGATCATGTAAAATTATAGAAGCAGCAACAGCTTAAAGCCATACAGTTTTAAGTCTTTAGAAAGGAAAAGGGTATGAGGTACTTGCAGGGGGATGAAAAACAGAAAAGCAGACAGCTGTGGGAACATGCATTTCCTGAGGATTCTAAGGAATTTGCCGATTATTATTACCAGTATAAAGTAATAGATAATAAGATTTTGGCGGAGGAGGATCAGGGGAAAATTGTTTCTATGATCCAAAGGAACCCTTATAAGGTTGTTTTAAAAGACAGAGAGTACGCCATAGATTATATTGTAGGAGTGGCCACAGATTCTGATTATCGCCGGAAGGGATATATGAAAAGGCTTCTTACACGTATGATGGAGGACATGTACCAGGAAGGGATGCCTTTTACATTTCTTATGCCTGCTGCGGAAGCCATATATTACCCCTTTGATTTTAGATATATATACAGACAGCCTGAATTTACCCTGGATGAGAGGGCGGGACAAGGGATAGAGTTTCCTGCCGGAAACATGGGAGACAGACAGGCTGAGGAAATAAGTGAGTGGATGGAGAAATGGCTCCGAAAGAGATGGTCTATTTATACCAGACGCACAAAAGAATATGTAAAACGTTTAGATCAGGAGCTGGCCAGTGAAAAGGGAAGCTGGAAGCTGTACTTGACGGAAGAAAAGGGAGCCTTCAGTCTGGAGGCGGTCCAGTGTCTGTGGGGGCTGAAGAAAAAGGAACAGCGTCTCCTGTATGGAGAAGAGGGATTTTCAAAGCCTGCAGGGGCGGGAAAGCCTGCTATTATGGCCAGAATCATTGATCTTCCCAAGCTGGCAGGTCATATTTGTCTCAGCAAGGAGTGCCCGTATGACCAGCTGGAAGTAAAAATTGGAATAAAAGATCAGTTTTTGCCTCAGAATCATGGAACATGGATTTGGTCTCTTCACAAAAAAGGTTCCTCTATGAAAAAATTAAGCGGCACAATAGAAACTGATTCTAGCTGCGATACAGTGGATATAGGCGCTTTTTGCCAATGGATATTTGGATATACGGGAGACCAGGAAGGCTCTTTACTGCCTGAGTGGAAAAAATGGATACAAACCTTGTCAGGAGTATTTCTGGATGAAGTTGTGTGAGAAAAGGGAATGAAAAAGAGGATAAGGATATGGACAAAATAGCACAGTTAAAGCAGTGGATTAAGGAAAGCAGCCGTATTGTTTTCTTTGGAGGCGCAGGAGTTTCTACGGAAAGTGGGATTCCGGACTTCAGAAGCACAGACGGCTTATATAATCAGCAGTATCAATATCCGCCGGAGACTATTTTAAGTCATAGCTTTTTTATTAAGAACCCAGAAGAATTTTACAAATTTTACCGGAATAAGATGATTGCAGCAGGGGCAAAACCTAACAAGGCTCATTTGGCCTTAGTTAAGCTGGAGCAGGAAGGGAAGCTGCAGGCTGTGATTACTCAAAATATTGACGGACTTCACCAGGAGGCGGGAAGTCAAAATGTGCTGGAGCTTCATGGATGCGTAAAAAGAAATTTCTGCACCCGATGCGGAAAATCATATGATTTACAGATGGTGGCAGAAAGTCAAAGGGTCCCTAAATGTTCATGCGGAGGAATTGTAAAGCCGGACGTAGTGCTTTATGAGGAAGGGCTGGATAGTCAGATTCTGGAGAAATCTGTTTATTATATCAGCCATGCAGACCTTCTGATTGTAGGAGGCACTTCCCTTACTGTTTATCCGGCGGCAGGGCTGGTAGATTACTGCAGAGGTAGGTTAGCGCTAATCAATAAAGATGCAACGCCTTTAGATGGCCAGGCGGATTTGGTGATAAACGGAAAAATCGGGGAAGTGTTAGGAGAGGCGTGCAGTTTATAATATAGGTGGTGAGTATGGGAGAAAAACTGAATTATCAGGTGGGAGATATTGTGAAGCTGAAAAAGCCCCATCCCTGCGGCAGTCAGGAGTGGGAAGTACTTAGGATTGGAGCGGATTTTCGTCTGAAATGTTTAGGCTGCGGCCATCAGGTTATGGTGGCCAGAAGGATGGTAGAAAAAAATACAAGAGGTCTGAGAAAACCGGAAATGTAATTCAATTAAATTTGCAGATAATCGTGGAAAACCCTTGCATTTGCAGGGGTTTTCTGGTACAATAACCAACTGTGACACAAAGAAATCCTTGCTCCTGTACTGAAAGCGGGGGCCAGAGACCACAAGGAGGTAAAGAAACATGAACAAATATGAGTTAGCAGTTGTTCTGAGCGCAAAACTTGAGGATGAAGAGAGAGCAGCAGCAATCGAGAAGGTGAAAGGTTACATTACACGTTTCGGCGGCACTGTTACTAACGTTGACGAATGGGGTAAGAAAAAATTAGCTTACGAAATTCAGAAAATGAGAGAAGCATTCTACTATTTCATCCAGTTTGACGGCGACTCCGTATGCCCTAACGAAGTTGAGGCACACGTTCGTATTATGGAGCCAGTCATCAGATATTTATGCGTAAGACAGGAAGCATAATTAAAGAAAGAGTGAATATATGAACAGAGTGATCCTGATGGGTAGATTAACAAGGGACCCGGAAGTAAGATATTCCCAGGGCGAGCGCTCTATGGCTATTACAAGATATACTCTTGCAGTAGACAGAAGAGGACGCAGAGGCCAGGACGGTTCCGAACAGTCCGCGGATTTTATTCCGTGCGTTGCATTTGACAGAGCAGGTGAGTTCGCAGAGAAGTATTTCCGCCAGGGAATGCGGGTTCTGGTTTCAGGAAGAATTCAGACTGGAAGCTACACCAACCGAGACGGACAGAAGGTTTATACAACAGAAGTAATTGTAGATGATCAGGAGTTTGCAGACAGCAAGGGAGCTGCATCAGACATGGGCGGTTACCAGCAGTCAGCGCCAGCGCAGAGGCCTGCGCCAACCAGCGCAATCGGCGATGGTTTTATGAACATTCCTGATGGAGTAGAGGACGAGGGTCTTCCGTTTAACTAATATTTTAAGGAGGTAACAGCAATGGCTTTCAATAAAAATGATAAGGCTGACGGTTCCAAGATGAGAAGAGGCGGAATGCGCAGAAGAAAAAAAGTTTGCGTTTTCTGTGGTGAGAAAAACGGCGATATTGATTACAAGGATGTTAACAAATTAAAGAGATACGTATCTGAAAGAGGAAAAATTCTTCCAAGAAGAATCACAGGAAACTGTGCAAAGCATCAGAGAGCTTTAACAGTAGCTATTAAGAGAGCTCGCCATATCGCTTTAATGCCATATACATGCGATTAATATGAAAGAAGATCCCGGGAACATCTGGTTCCCGGGATTTTTTTCGTCAGGAAAACCTGAGAGACAGGCCTCTGATAACTGTTAAAAAGATGATAAACTGTGAAAATTAACTTGCATTCTTATTATAGAGGCGTATAATATGGGTGGGTTATTTCACGGTTTTTTAAAAGTACATAAATGGGGGACATATGAGATGGAAGGATACAAGTTTTTATTTAATCTTGCAGTTATTTTACTTAGTACAAAGCTGCTGGGGCTGGCTACACAGAAGATCAGAATGCCGCAGGTAGTTGGCGCTTTGCTGGCAGGTTTGCTTTTAGGCCCGGCGATGCTTGGGATTTTAACAGAAACAGATTTTATACATAACCTTGCAGAAGTAGGCGTGATTGTTCTGATGTTCTGCGCAGGTTTGGAGACAGATATAGACGAGCTGAAAAAAAGCGGAAAAAAGGCCTTTATCATTGCCTTAATCGGTGTTTTAGTGCCTTTGGCAGGCGGATTTGCAGTGGCTTATTTCTTCAACCGCCCAGGAGTTATTGACTCAGACGCTAACTGCAGTATTTTTTTACAGAATATATTTATTGGGGTAATTTTAACTGCCACCTCTGTTAGTATTACAGTAGAGACGTTAAAAGAACTGGGAAAATTAAAAACCAGATCTGGAAACGCTATTTTAGGAGCAGCTATTATTGATGATATTTTGGGAATTATTGCCCTTACAATTATTACCAGTATGGCTGATTCAGATGTAAATGTGGCCATTGTGCTGCTGAAGGTAGCCGCCTTCTTTGTGATGGCCGGAATTGTGGGCATTATTTTTCACAAGCTTTATAAAAAATGGAGTGAATCAGCAGAGAGAGGTCTTCACAGACACGCGATTGTGGCCTTTTCCTTTTGCCTTCTTTTGTCATATGTAGCAGAGGTAGGATTTGGAGTAGCTGATATTACAGGAGCTTTTTTAGCAGGATTAATTGTTTCCAAGACTCAGAGAACTCAATTTTTGGCTTCAAAATTTGAGGTTTTATCATACTTATTTTTATCCCCGGTATTTTTCGCCAGCATTGGTCTAAAAGTAGAGCTGCCTAAAATGACAGAGGCGATTATTGAGTTTGCCGTGCTTCTTGTTGTGGCGGCTATTCTTACAAAGGTAATAGGCTGTGGTTTGGGAGCTAAGCTGTGCGGTTATCAGAATTATCAAAGCCTGCGTATTGGAGTAGGCATGATATCCCGTGGAGAGGTAGCCTTAATAGTGGCAAGTAAGGGAACTCAGCTGGGGCTTTTGGGCAGCAATTTCCTGGGTCCCGTTGTTATTGTAGTTGTAATCACCACCATTGTTACGCCTATTCTTTTAAAACCTGTTTTCAAGAGAGGGCCTGCAGTATTGATTCCAGAAGGGGAGAAGGGCTTCTCAAGTGCATACGAGGAGCTGGGCAAGTACAGCCGCGGTGAGAAGTAAAGATAATGAAAATAGAATTGTTAACCGTAAAATAAAATTAGGTTGACAATCGAAATAATGATGTTTATAATAAAACCATTCCAGGAAGGGATGGTTTTATTTTTATGATAGAAAAACTGACAGAAGAAATTATAGAGGGCCGCCGTCTAAATAAGGAGGATGACTTTCAGCTTCTTTTACATGAGGATCTTTCCCAGATTTGTAAAGGGGCGGACAGGCTGAGAAAGCATTTTTTAGGAAATAAGGCAGAGTTGTGTTCTATTATTAACGGCAGAAGCGGTCGATGCAGCGAGGACTGCAAATTTTGCGCTCAGTCGTCCCACTATTCTACAAAAATTAAGGAATACCCTTTTTTAGAGCCTGAAAAAATACTAGAGGACTGTAAACGCCATGAAGAGAAAAATGTGGGGCGGTACTCTATTGTAACAGCAGGGAGAAAATTAGGGGGAGAAGAAATGGAAAAGGCCCTGGAAGCATATAGAGCTATGGCCAAAAGCTGCCCCGGAATTGGATTGTGCGCTTCTTTTGGCCTGCTGGAGGAAAATGATTTTGTCAGGCTGAGGGAGGCGGGAGTTACCAGATACCACGCTAATATTGAAACATCTCGAAGAAATTTTCCTAATATTTGTACAACCCATACTTTTGAACAAAAGCTGGAAGTAATTAGACGGGCAAAAAGGGCAGGGTTAAAGGTCTGTTCCGGAGGAATTATAGGAATGGGGGAAACCTGGGAGGACCGCATTGATATGGCCCTGACTTTAAGCAGCTTTCAGGTAGAGTCCATTCCTTTAAATGTGTTAAGGCCTATTAAGGGAACGCCTTTTGGATACCTTCCTGTTTTAAAGGAGGAGGATATACTGCGCACAGTGGGGATTTTCCGATATATAAATCCTGATAAGGAGATCCGCCTGGCAGCAGGAAGGAACTCTATGTCCTCTGGCGGGATGAAGGTATTTTGTGCCGGAGCAAACGGGGCTATTACAGGAGATATGCTGACTACAGGCGGAAATAAAATAGACCAGGACAGACAGGAGCTGGCCGCCATGGGATTTATTCTTTAAGAGCCATAAAGGAGGAAGCAGAAATTATGAAAACCGCAGCAATAGAAAAAAAACATTTTACAACGAAGCAAATGACATTAATAGGCATGATGACGGCAATAATGTGCATTTTAGGCCCCCTGGCTTTGCCTTTACCTTTTAGCCCAGTTCCTATATCTTTTACAAACCTGGCAGTTTATTTTACGGTTTTTGTACTAGGCTCCAAATACGGAACTGTCAGTTATTTAATCTATTTATTTCTGGGAATCGCAGGGCTGCCTGTATTTTCAGGCTTTGGCGGAGGTCTTGGAAAGGCGGTTGGACCTACGGGAGGCTATTTGCTGGGCTTTATATTCTTATCCTTAATAGCAGGCTGGTGCATTGAAAAGTTTCCGGGAAATAAAGGAATGTACGCTGCAGGTATGCTGGCCGGCACAGCAGTTTGCTATATATTCGGCACCTTATGGCTGGCCCGGCAGCTGAATATATCTTTTACGGCAGGACTGGGAATCGGAGTTTTGCCGTATATTCCGGCAGATATAGGAAAAATTATTATAGCTGTAGCTGCAGGGCCTGTTCTAAGGAAAACAGTGGAAAAAATGTAGAATATAAATTTTAACTTTAAATCATATGCTCAGGAAGGCCGGTGCCGTGGCTCTCCCAGTGGCGTTCCAATTCCTTGGCATATCTGCCGGCAAGCTGTATTATATACCTGGCCGCTTTGCTGAGAACAGAGGTTTTAGAGTAGGTAATGTTCCATTCCCAGAAAGGGTCGCCGGATAAGTAGAACCAGGCGACCTTTTCTCTGTCTCTGGCATAGGACTGAGGAAGAATAGTACAGCATAGGCCCTGGCTTACAAGCCGGCATAAGGCCTGATTCATAGTGGTTTCAAAAAGAATGTCAGGGCGGAAGCCGGCGGCCTCAAATAGAGGATCAATTACGCCTCGCATGGTGGAGCCAGGGAACATGAGAGCAAACTTTTCTCCTTTTAGCTGGGAAAGGCTGAGAGTAGGGGGAAGCTGCCCGGGCGGGGAGGCGTATTTGGCTAAGGGGTGGGTCATTGGAACCCCAAGTATTAATCGTTCTTTACACAATCTTATATATTCATTATCTATTTTATCTTTTTCATTTAACATAATAAAAGCCATATCCAGCTGTCCTGACGTAACCATAAGCTGCTGATGATGAACAGTGCGCTCAGCCAAATGGACAGTGACGTCAGGATACTTTTTATTAAATTCAGGGGAAATATAAATAAACATATCTACTCCGTGTTCAAAAGGAATGCCAAAGGAGATTTCCCCGACAGTGCCGTCAGTAAGATCCTGGATGGTGGTATATGTATTTTTCTTGATCTTCAAAATTTCCCTGGCATTATCAATATAAATTTTACCGGCCTGAGTAAGATGAAGATGTCTTTTTGTGCGGTAAAATAACTGAGTATTCAGCTCGTTTTCCAGACGAATCAGCTGTTGGTTTAACCCGGATTGAGTAATAAAAAGGGATTCTGCCGCTTTTGTTATATTTCCGCAGTCAGCAATAGCGATCATATATTCTAATAATTTTACATCCATACAAGTGGTATCTCCTTAATAATAAGTTTTTGTAAGAACAGACAGAGTTATTAGTAACTTTACTTATGATTTTACCATAGATATAATAAAAATAGTAGTAAAAACAGCTGTTTTTTGAAGAAACTATCTAAAAATCTAAGAGACTATGAAGGAGAAAATGTTATGGGAATTATAAGATGGTTAGATCGGCATTTAGAAGAAGTGCTGCTGTCTATTTTCTTAATTATTCTAATCACACTTACATCTGTAAATGTTGTTTTAAGGTACATATTTAACAGCGGCCTTACCTGGAGCGATGAAGTCTGTAAATATTGTCTGATATTTTCCGGATTTATAAGCATTGGATACTGGGTCCGCAGAAACAGCGGTATTTGTGTTGACGCATTAGTTCAGACCTTTTCAGAGCCGGTGAGAAAGGTGCTGGGCATTATAGTTCAGTTCATTGTACTGGCATTTTTCCTGGCAATGTTTAAAAGCTCTTTTCATGTGCTGGAAGGAATTAAAAGAAGCGGACAGGTCAGCGGAACCCTGCAGATTTCTATGGTATATATTTACACTGCCCCTGTAATTGGTTTTGGACTGGCTGTAATCAGAACGATTCAGGTTCTTTATCTTACTATTTTTTCTAAAGAAAAAGGGGGAGCAGGCATATGACAATAGTAAGTTTCTTTCTTATTTTATTTGCAGCCATTGCTATTGGAGTGCCGGTAGCTGTGGTATTTGGAGGCATGGCAGTTTTACCGGGGATTATGGACGCCGGATTTCCTTATACTATGGAAGCGGCTATACGAAGCATGGTAAGCGGGCTGGACAGCTTTACCTTACTGGCAGTTCCTTTGTTTATGCTTTCAGGTATTATTATGGCAAGAGGCGGTATCTCTGAGAAGCTGTTTAACTTTTTTGCTTACTTTATTGGAAATAAAACAGCAGGTATGCCATGTGCAGTTATTTGTACCTGTATGTTTTACGGAGCTATTTCCGGTTCTTCACCTGCAACAGTATCTGCTGTAGGCGCTATGACAATTCCTTTTTTAGTGTCCCTGGGATATGACAAAGTCTTTAGCACCTCTATTGTTACAGTAGCAGGAGGTTTGGGAGTTATTATTCCTCCAAGTATTTCCTACATTGTATATTCATCTGCTTCAGGAGCCTCCCCTTCAGCCTTATTTATAGGCGGAATTCTGCCTGGAATTTTAATCGGAGTGGCATTAATGATCTGCGCATATATTAAATGCAGAAAAAGCGGTGAAGATAAAGAGAAGCTTCAGGAAAATTATAAAAAGATCCATGATAAAGGATTTTGGCCTTTATTTAAAGAAAGTCTGGCGGCTTTGCTGACTCCGGTTATTATTTTAGGAAGTATTTACGGAGGAATCGCATCCCCAACAGAGGCTGCGGCTATATCAGTTATTTATGCTTTAATTATCAGTATATTTGTGTACAGAACATTAAAGGTTAGCCAGCTGGGAGAAATGATTGTGGAAGGCTGCAAAACATACGTAACCATTTTGTTTATTATTTCTGCAGCCACAGCTTTTGGCCGGGCCTTAACGTTGCTTCAGTATCCTCAGATGATTAGCGGCGGTATATTAAATAATATTTCCAATAAGTTTATGATTATTTTGGTAATGAATCTGATTCTGCTGGTATTTGGCATGATTATGGATAATATTCCTAACATTATGATTCTTACGCCTATATTCCTGCCTGTAGCAACTTCTATTGGTATGGACCCGGTTCACTTTGGTATTATGATGACTGCAAACCTGGCAATTGGTATGGTAACTCCGCCTATGGGCATTAACTTATATGTAGCCAGCAGTATGACAGATATACCTGTATTAAAAATTGCAAAAGCTTGTATTCCGTTTTTAGTAGCGTTTTTAATTGCTTTAATGTTAATCTCATACATTCCACAGATCAGTTTGCTTCTGACAGGACTTAGTTGATTGGGGGTAAAAAAATGAAAAGAATAATAAAAAGTATAGCGGCAATGTGTGTGGCGGCGTTAGCTCTTACTGGCTGCAAGGGAAATACAACTGCAGAGGACAGCAGCGCTTATACCTGGAATGTGGCTATGAATGTTTCAGAAAGCACACTGAATTATAAAATGATGGAGAAATTTAAGGAGCTGATTGAAGAAAGAAGTAATGGTCAAGTTCAGGTAAACCTTTATGCTAACGGCCTTCTGGGAAATGATACGGAGCAGATGCAGGGATTAATTGAGGGAAGCTATGATTTTTCCACCACTATTACCAGCGGTCTTACCTCCTTTGTGCCGGCATACGGTGTTTTTGACTGCCCCAATGCATTTCCGGATTTAGATACTTTAAGAGCTGTATTAGATGATGAAAAATTTGTAGAACTATTGAATCAATATTCAGAAACGGCTAATATAAAATTAATGGGCATGACGGATGCAGGTTTTCGGGAAACTACATCAAATGTGCCTGTAACTACGGCAGATGGTTTTAAGGGCATTAAAATCAGAGTAATTCAGAATCCTTATCACATTGCATATTGGCAGGACCTGGGAGCTAATGCTTTAGCCATGGATTTCAGCGAGGTTTATGTGGGACTTCAGCAGAAAACCATTGACGCTCAGGAAAATCCATATATGAATATTGTAGCCAATAAATTTTATGAAACTCAGGATTATGTGATTGAGACAAATCATTTAGCTCATGTAATTGTATTTCTTATGAATAATCAGCTGTACGAAAGTTTACCTGAGGATATGCAGGAGCTGGTAGACCAGTGCGCTTATGAAGCTGTACTTTATACCAGAGGTCTGGCAGATGAAAGCATTGCCTCTGATAAAAAGATTATTGTAGACAGCGGCACTGAGATTATAGAGCTGCCGGTGGAAGAGCGGGAGAAAATGAAGGACATGGCTTCAGATGTTTATGATAAAATCAGGGCTGATATTGGAGATGAGCTGGTTGACACTATGCTTGGGTCTATTGAAGCCAATAAAGCAGAGTAACTGCTTGAAATGTTAGAAAGTAATAGTTGTTAAAGGAGCAGGAATGAGCGCATTAATAATAAAAGGCGGCATGGTATATGATCCCTTTAAGAAAAAATATGAGAAGCAGGACTTGGGCATTAAAGACGGCAGAATATTATTAGAGTATAAAGAGGATATACAGGAGACAGAAGCAGAGATAATAGATGCCGGCGATTGTGTAATTGTTCCAGGGCTGATTGACTATCACATTCATCTGTATACTGGCTGTGACGGAGGAGTAAGCGCAGACCCAATCTGCCTTCCCTCCGGCGTTACAACAGCAGTGGACGGAGGAACCTGCGGAGCCAGCAGCTTTGAAATGTTTGTTAAATCAGATATAGAAAGGGCCCTTACAGAGGTAAAGGGATACTTAAATATTTCCTCGGGAGGTTTGGCCTCAGGCCTTTATCCGGAAAATATAGATCCTGTATATTATGAGAAGGAAAAAATCAAATACTTATTTGGTAAATATCCAGATAAGCTGACTGCTTTAAAGCTTCGTCTATCTAAAAATATTGCAGGGCCTTTAGGATTAACAAGAGAGCCTTTGGAGAAAACAATTGAAATTGCTGAAGAAATAGGTTGCCCTGTAGTAGTACATATGACTGATCCTGTGATTTCCCCTGAGGAAGCTGCCTCTATCATGCGCCCTGGAGATGTTTTCTGCCATATGTATTATGGAAAAGGAGACACAATTATAGATGAAGAAGGCCATGTGAAGAAAGAAATTTTAAAGGCCAGAGAAAGAGGCGTATTATTTGACGGCTGTAATGGAAAAAATAACTTTGCTTTTCAGGTGGCAGCTCCGGCGGCAGAGGAAGGCTTCTGGCCGGACATTATCAGCACAGACATTAGCCCCATGACCTTTTACCGGCATCCAGTAGTAAATATGCCTAGACTGTTGTCTAAATATATGGCTATGGGCATGTCTTTTAAGCAGGTAATAGACTGCGCCACTATTGCGCCGGCCAGACAGCTGGGCATGGAGAAAGAGTTAGGAAGCCTGGAGTCTGGAACAGCGGCGGATATATTAATCCTGAAAATAAAAGAGCAGCCAGTAAGCTTCTACGATTACGCAGGAAACTCTGTTAACGGTGCAAAGGTAATTGTCCCCCAAATGACAATAAAAAGCGGCAATATTGTATTTTGCCAGTCAGATTTTCATTGAAAATAAATAAGAACTCTGTGTTTTAGCCCTTGCTCAGGGAAAAAACTAGAGTTCTTTTTTATTCATAGGAAGCCTTATGTAGCCCTTTTAAATTTATTTCAGTGGACATATGGTCTGTATCTTATAACAGGAGAAAAAGAGGTGATACACCTGAAGGCAGTTTTAAAGAACCCGGTATTTCTGGGGCTTTGCGCCGGCCTTGTCTTTTTCCTGCTTCCTGTAAAAATACCGGGAATTATCACAAAAACCATAGGTTATATGGCGGATATGAATACGCCTCTGGCAATGATTGTTTTGGGCAGCTATCTGGTGAAAACAGATATAAAATCCATATTTTTCAGTAAAAACATTTATATGTGCGTTCTGCTTCGCCTGACAGTGATTCCACTTCTGACATTGGCCCTATTTAAGATTCTTCCTGTACAAAATACGGCTATTATAATATCTGTGCTTATAGCGGCCTCCACATCTGTAGGAGGCAATATTGCAATATTTGCTCAGCAATACAAAGGAGATTACATATTAGCCATAAAAGCAGTTTGTTTAAGCACTATTTTGTCTCTGGTTACTATACTCATATTTTTTGCGCTTGTGCAAAAAGTCTTTTTTATATTGCCGTCCTGGTAATATTTACTGCGCTTTATATTGTTTTAAGGCCTGGGCCAGCTGGTCCGGGCAGGAAGTTGGGCGGGGGCCGCAGTGGATTCCTTCCAGTCTGCGGATTGCCTCGTCTACATCCATGCCTTCTACCAGGCGGGCAACACCCTGAGTATTTCCTGAGCAGCCGCCTAAAAAGGAAACAGCCACAATCTTATTATCTTTTACTTCTAAATTAATCTCGCGGGAACAGACGCCCTGTGTCTTATATTTCATCATCAAAACCTCCTGTAGGAATTAAAATTCTTTTTTTACCCTAGAATTATAGCTTTGGAAGAAAACACTTGTCAAGTTCTGGGTATACTTTCCTTGAAAAACTCCCATATTCTATTATAATAAGAAAATAAGAAGATAAAACAGGAGGAAAGCTATGTTAGGAATTATTGGAGCAATGGATGAGGAAGTATTAAAAATAAAAGAAGCTATGGAGCAGGTGGAGATAAAAACAGCGGCAGGAATGGAGTTTTTCTGCGGAAAGCTAAAAGGTCTGGACACAGTTGTAGTAAGATCCGGAATTGGGAAGGTAAACGCAGCTATATGTACACAGATTCTGGCAGATCAGTACCAGGTGGACGCAGTGATTAACACTGGCATTGCCGGCTCTCTGGAAAATGAGATTAACATTGGGGATATTGTCTTATCTACAGATTCCCTTCAGCACGATATGGACGCTTCAGGATTTGGATATGCTTTAGGACAGATTCCAAGAATGGATACTTTGGCCTTTCCTGCAGATAAAAGGCTGGAGGATTTGGCTGAGGAATGCTGTAAAAAAGTAAATCCTGATATTCAGGTTTTCCGCGGCCGGGTGGTCAGCGGGGATCAATTTATATCAGATAAGCAGAAGAAAAACTGGCTTTCAGAGAATTTTAAAGGGGCCTGCACAGAGATGGAGGGAGCGGCTATAGCTCAGACTGCATATTTAAATAAAATTCCCTACCTGGTAATCAGGGCAATTTCCGACAAGGCGGACGATAGCGCCTCTGTTGACTATCCTGTATTTGAGGCTAAGGCTATTGAGCATTCTGTAAATCTGGTTGTAGAAATGGCGGCTCGTCTGGCAGGTTAAACTACAACCTGAGAATCGTTTTTTAGAAGAATTTGGCGAACGATTCTAGGGCTTCTCAACTTCCCAAAGGAGAAAGGCCACGCTATAATATGCGTAACGGAAAGAAATCCGGGAAGAAAGGGGAGCAAATATATGCAAGAATTTTTAACAACAGGACAAGCTCTTTATGTGCTGGCTGGAATCTGCGGCCTGGGAGTGTTCTGCAAATGGGTGACCAGAATCCTCTACAAAAGATTAATTAAAGAATCAAAGAATGTGGCTATGACAAAAAATAAAAACCTGAAAATGCTGAAGCAGCGGGTAGAAAGTACATACCGGACAAACTCAGGAATACATAATATGTCTACATATTTGGAACATCAGATGACAGATTTTAAATTTTTAGGCGTAACGCTGACAGGCTGGGGCAACTTTTCTAATCAGATGACCCTTCTCTGCTTTATAGCAGGCGGGGCGGCTTCATTTTTATCCTATTGGTACAGAAGTGATTCCTATTACATCATATTATATGGAAGCATGGGAATTCTGGGAGGCCTGTTTACTATGTTTGTGGACAGCGGAGTGAATTTAAATGAAAAAAGAGGGCAGCTTTTAATCGCCCTGGAAGATTATATGGATAACTCTTTATTTTTCCGCCCTGGAAAAGGCAGAATGGTTTATCAGGAGGAGGCTTCGGAAACTGCCCGCAGCGGAAGCAGGGAAACTCTTAGAGAAAGAGTTTATGCAGGTACAGAGCCGAATGAGGAGGACAATCAGGAGGAGTTTGCAGGAAAAGAAGGCAGAGAGGCTATGAAGGCCAGAACGGCAGCAGCCCGCAGAAGCAGCCGCAGAAGAGAGGCGGTGAGGGCAGCAGGAAAAGAGGGGGGCAGAGACGGCTCCAGGGAAATGTCCGGCGAGCCGGGATTAGGCAGAGAAATGGAAGGAGATTCTTTAAAACACAGCCTGGAACAGATTGCCGCCAGCCGGGATAAGGGGAAGCTGGACCAGAATTGGCTGAAGGATTTAAACCCTGATGAAGTAAGACTAATAGGTGAGATTATTAAGGAATATCTTGCCTGAAAATGGAAAGAATGTATCGCAATTATCGGACAATTGTGTTATTATAAAAGCATGATAAAAACTATCCCAACAGAAGAAAAGGAGAAGATAGCAATGGGAAGAGAAGTTTCTTTTGATTATTCCAAAGCAGCAGAATTTATCAGCGCTGAGGAACTGGAAAACATAAAGGGAGCTGTGTTAAGCGCCAAGGACGTATTGGTAAATAAGACAGGAGCTGGCAATGATTTCCTGGGGTGGATTGATCTGCCTGTAGATTATGATAAAGAGGAGTTTGACCGCATTAAGAAAGCGGCTGAAAAGATTAAAAATGATTCTGATGTTCTTCTTGTAATCGGTATTGGCGGCTCCTATTTAGGAGCGAGAGCTGCAATTGAGTTTTTGTCTCACAGCTTCTATAATGTATTGGATAAGGGCGCGCGGAAAACGCCGGAGATTTATTTTGTAGGAAATAGCATCAGCAGTAAATACATACACGATCTGAAGGATGTATTAGCAGGAAAGGATTTTTCTATTAATATTATTTCCAAGTCAGGCACTACTACGGAGCCGGCTATTGCATTCCGTGTATTTAAAGAGATGCTTATTGAAAAATATGGCAGGGAGGAAGCAAATAAGAGAATTTACGCCACTACAGACAAGGCAAGGGGAGCTTTAAAGAGCCTTGCCAATGAGGAAGGATATGAGTCCTTTGTAGTTCCGGATGATGTTGGCGGACGTTTTTCAGTTCTCACTGCAGTAGGTCTTTTACCCATTGCTGTCAGCGGAGCTGACATTGATCAGCTTATGGAGGGAGCTGCCTCTGGAAGAAAGAAGGCTTTGGAAAATCAGTTTGAATCCAACTCAGCTCTTTTGTATGCAGCAGTGCGCAACATCCTTTTAAGAAAGGGAAAAGGTATTGAGATTGTAGCAAATTATGAGCCAAGCCTTCACTATGTTTCTGAATGGTGGAAGCAGCTTTATGGGGAAAGTGAAGGAAAAGACCAGAAGGGTATTTTCCCTGCAGCTGTAGACTTAACTACAGACCTTCACTCTATGGGACAATTTATTCAGGACGGCGCCAGAACCTTATTTGAGACCGTTCTTAATATAGAAGATTCTCCTGAGGAGATTTTGCTTCAGGAAGAGGAAGTGGACACTGACGGTATGAATTATCTGGCCGGAAAGAGTGTGGACTTTGTTAATAAAAGCGCTATGAATGGAACTATTTTAGCTCATACAGATGGAAACGTGCCTAATTTAATGGTAAAGATTCCGGAGCAGAATGCGTTCTATCTGGGCGAACTGTTCTATTTCTTTGAATTTGCCTGCGGCGTCAGCGGATATCTGTTGGGAGTAAATCCGTTTAACCAGCCAGGCGTGGAAAGTTATAAGAAAAATATGTTTGCTTTATTAGGCAAACCAGGATATGAGGCAGAAAGAGAAGAGCTGCTGAAAAGATTATAATTATTTATAAATATAAAAAAGACAAGGGCAGGATGGGAGAAGGGCTTTTCTCATTCTGCTTTTTGCGTATAGGAAATTTTTACAAAAATAAAAGATGGTTTTGCGGTCGACCACTTTACAAACTATAAAATATGTAGTATAATGGGGCTATAAAAAGAGAAAAATTATAAAAATTTTACAGGGAGGGTATTTGCAATGATCAATAAGGACAGGCTTTTTAACCGTTTAATGGAACTGGGGCAGATCGGAAATACAGAGGATGGCGTATACTGTATGGCTCTTTCAAAAGAAGAGAATGAGGCTCACGCTCTGGTAGCTCAGTACATGAGGGAAGCAGGAATGACAGTACATATGGATGCAGCAGGAAACCTTGTAGGAAGAAAAGAGGGAACAGATCCAAACGCATCTGTAGTAATGACAGGCTCCCATATTGACACTGTATATGGCGGAGGAATGTTTGACGGAAGACTTGGAGTAATNACAGAGGATGGCGTATACTGTATGGCTCTTTCAAAAGAAGAGAATGAGGCTCACGCTCTGGTAGCTCAGTACATGAGGGAAGCAGGAATGACAGTACATATGGATGCAGCAGGAAACCTTGTAGGAAGAAAAGAGGGAACAGATCCAAACGCATCTGTAGTAATGACAGGCTCCCATATTGACACTGTATATGGCGGAGGAATGTTTGACGGAAGACTTGGAGTAATCGGAGGAATCGAAGCAGTTCAGGCCATGACAGAGGAAGGGATTGTAACAAAACACCCAATCGAAGTAATCGGCTACCGTGACGAGGAAGGAACCCGTTTTGTGGGAAGCTATTCAGGAGCAGGCCATTTAACAGGCGGCTATGATCATGGAATTATGACTCATGCAGATAAGGACGGAAAGACAGTGACAGAGTGTCTGAAGGAGTGCGGAATAGACCCAGATCACGTAGACGACGCAAGACTGCCGGAGGGGTATGCAAAGGCCCACTTAGAGCTTCACATAGAGCAGGGAGCAGTGCTGGAGAGCAAGGATTTAGCAGTAGGAGTAGTAACAGGAATCTGCTGCCAGATCAGAGGCGAGGTAACAATCAGCGGAACAGCGTCCCATGCAGGAACAACTCCAATGGATTTAAGAAAGGATGCACTTGCAGCAGCGGCAGAGTGTATGTTGGAGATAGAGGATGAAGCAAAGAAATATCCACAGGCAGTGGCAACAGTAGGAAAGATCACAGCGTTCCCAGGCGGAGTAAACGTAGTGCCAGGCGAAGTAAAATTCAGTATAGACATGAGAAATCAGAAGGCGGCATTAAGAGACGCCATGTTTGATAAATGTGTAGAGAGAATGAAGGCAGTATGTGAGAAGCGCGGAGTGGGAATAGAAGTAAATGTGCTGATGAAGGATGATGAAGGAAAGCCATGTGCAGACCATGTACAGGATATAGTAGTAAAGGCATGTGAAGACAGTGGATTACCAGTATTTAAGATGCCAAGTGGAGCAGGCCACGACTCATCCACATTTGCAGACTTCTGCCCAATGGGAATGATCTTTGTAAGATCCAAAGACGGACTGAGCCACAACAAAGCAGAGTACAGCTCACCAGAGGACTGTGCGGCAGGAGCAGAAGTATTGTACCGCACAATGCTTACATTAGCGAATGAAGACTAATTTTGTTGACATAACCACATATAGAGTGGTATAATACTTTTTGGAAATACTTTTGATTAAATATATAAAGGTCCCGTCAAGGAATAATCGCCTTGGCGGGATTCTTTTTTTGAATATTGCTTAATGAAATCTCATTAAGCAAAAGATTAATAAACAAATTGCAGAGAGTGTACGAAAATCCAGTACAATTTTGCTGTGCAGTTTATACATCATAAATTACAGTTTAAGCATGAAGGATTACATTTTAGACAAAAACTGTTGATTTACGGTAAAAAAACGGTAAAATATTAAATATGTTATGGATTGGCCAATTCAAAACAATGAACGAAGAAAATAGGAAAAGGGGAAAGAAAATGGAAAAGAAAAAAGGATTTTCGATATCTCTTACAACGCAGATTCTCGTTGCGACAATAGGCGGTATCGTATTCGGATCTCTCGTTGGACCGTGGGCATCTAACTTGAAATTTATTGGAGATATCTTCCTTCGCTTAATTCAGATGTCAGTAGTTCTTTTGGTTATGACAGCAGTTGCAGGAGCCGTAGGCGGCGGTGATAACCAAGATGTAGGAAAGATGGGCTTCCATACATTTAAATGGATTATTTTATTTACTATTGTTTCAGCAGGTCTTGGCGTTGCACTTTCTGTAATTGTACAGCCAGGTTTAGGTATTGAAGTTGCCAGTGCGGAAGAAATCGCTAATGCCACAGCTCCTTCAGCTTCTCTGCAGGATACAGTTTTAGGATTCTTCTCTACAAATATTGTTAGCTCTATGGCTGACAGCGCTATGGTTCCATGTATCGTGTTTGCTTTATTCTTTGGCGCTGCTATGGGTTCTTATACACGTCAGAGCGGCAACAGAAACATGGTAGAGTGGGTTACAGGCTTTAACACAATTATCACAAACATTATTAAAACAGTTATGAACATTGCTCCAATCGGTATTTTCTGTCTGCTGGCTAACGTAGCTGGTTCCACAGGATTTAAGGTACTGGTTCCTATGGCAAAGTTCCTGGGCGTACTCTTAATTGGGGATGCAATTCAGTTCTTGCTTTACGGACCGCTTACAGCAGTTCTCTGCAGAGTTAATATTGCTAAATTCCCTAAGAAGTTTGCTAAAATGTCCATGATGGCTTTAACAACAACTTCTGGAGCTATCTGCCTTCCTACAAAGATGGAAGACTCTGTAACAAAGTTTGGTGTAAGCCGTAAGGTAGCTGACTTTACAGGTCCTATTACAATGTCTATGAACAGCTGCGGCGCTGCTCAGTGTTACGTAGTAGCTATTTTCTTTATGGCACAGTCTACTGGTATTGAAATGACAACATACCAGATGGGTATGGCAATCCTGTTATCCTGTCTGATGTGTCTTGGAACTATCAGCGTGCCAGGCGGTTCTGTAATCGTTTATACTTTCCTGGCTTCCTCTTTAGGACTTCCTCTGGAAAGCATTGCAGTATTAATTGGTATTGACTGGTTTGCAGGTATGTTCAGAACTCTTATGAACGTAGACGTAGACGTTATGGTTGCTATGTTAGTAGCAAGCAAGCTGGGTGAGTTAGACCGTGATGTATATAATGAGAAAAAGGTGGTTGAATACTAATGATCAATAAGGACAGGCTTTTTAATCGTTTAATGGAACTGGGACAGATCGGAAACACAGAGGACGGCGTATACTGTATGGCTCTTTCAAAAGAAGAGAATGAGGCTCACGCTCTGGTAGCTCAGTACATGAGGGAAGCAGGAATGACAGTACATATGGATGCAGCAGGAAACCTTGTAGGAAGAAAAGAGGGAACAGATCCAAACGCATCTGTAGTAATGACAGGCTCCCATATTGACACTGTATATGGCGGAGGAATGTTTGACGGAAGACTTGGAGTAATCGGAGGAATCGAAGCAGTTCAGGCCATGACAGAGGAAGGGATTGTGACAAAACACCCAATCGAAGTAATCGGCTACCGTGACGAGGAAGGAACCCGTTTTGTGGGAAGCTATTCAGGAGCAGGCCATTTAACAGGCGGCTATGATCATGGAATTATGACCCATGCAGATAAGGACGGAAAGACAGTGACAGAGTGTCTGAAGGAGTGCGGAATAGACCCAGATCACGTAGACGACGCAAGACTGCCGGAGGGGTATGCAAAGGCCCACTTAGAGCTTCACATAGAGCAGGGAGCAGTGCTGGAGAGCAAGGATTTAGCAGTAGGAGTAGTAACAGGAATCTGCTGCCAGATCAGAGGCGAGGTAACAATCAGCGGAACAGCGTCCCATGCAGGAACAACTCCAATGGATTTAAGAAAGGATGCACTTGCAGCAGCGGCAGAGTGTATGTTGGAGATAGAGGATGAAGCAAAGAAATATCCACAGGCAGTGGCAACAGTAGGAAAGATCACAGCATTCCCAGGCGGAGTAAACGTAGTGCCAGGCGAAGTAAAATTCAGTATAGACATGAGAAATCAGAAGGCGGCATTAAGAGACGCCATGTTTGATAAATGTGTAGAGAGAATGAAGGCAGTATGTGAGAAGCGCGGAGTGGGAATAGAAGTAAATGTGCTGATGAAGGATGATGAAGGAAAGCCATGTGCAGACCATGTACAGGATATAGTAGTAAAGGCATGTGAAGACAGCGGCTTACCAGTATTTAAGATGCCAAGTGGAGCAGGCCACGACTCATCCACATTTGCAGACTTCTGCCCAATGGGAATGATCTTTGTAAGATCTAAAGACGGACTGAGCCACAACAAAGCAGAGTACAGCTCACCAGAGGACTGTGCGGCAGGAGCAGAAGTATTGTACCGTACAATGCTTACATTAGCTAACGAAGATTAATTTTAATTCCCCGTATTTTAATTAAATCATACATAAAAACCTCTTTAAGAACCCTGGCATACCCCCATATGCCAGGGTTTTTAGCTGTGTCTTTTCTTGTGCGAAACCTATAATTATGTTAAAATTAAGTAAATAACTATTCAATAACTATTTTGACAGTTGGGATAAAAGATATGAATATACATACAGACGGAGACAGATTAGTTTTTGATTTGATATTAAATATTGGTTTATTGGTAATTGTAGCGCAGCTGCTTTCTAAATTAAAAATGGTTCAAAGTATGCTGGTGCAGGAAAGAAGAACCTGGAGGCACCAGCTGATTCTTTCTCTGCTGTTTGCGGCTACGATTATTCTTTCTACCTTTACAAGTATAGATTTTGGCGGTTATAATCTGAACACCAGAGTAATCGGCGCCATGGCGGCAGGGCTTTTAGGCGGGCCTTTAGTAGGAATGTACGCTTCCTTTTTAGGGGCGATTTACGTATATATATTTTCCACTCCTAAAATATTTGCTTCAGCGGCTGCATTTTCCACCGTTTTATTCGGCCTTTTAGGAGGAAGCTTTTATCCATATTTCCAAAGAGGAAAATGGAAATACAGAGATTTATTTTTGCTGGCCTGCTTTGCGGAAATCTGCGATATGGTTTCTCTCCTTCGCTTGTCGCCGGAAATGTGGAAGGCCTTTGAGACTATTTTACAGATCTCCTTTCCTATGATAGTTTTAAACTCTTGTGGAATTCTCTTATTTATTTCCACATTTAACAATGTATTTATCCAGCAGGACTTAGAAAGCAGCAGACAGCTTCAGAGGGCTTCTGAGCTGTCCAGAAAATGTCTTCCCCTGCTGTATAAGGGACTTCATAAAGGAGAGAGGATTAACCAGCTGGCCTCTGTAATCCTGCGGGAAACAGACTGGAGCGGAGTTATGATCACCAACAGAAGCGAGATTCTGGAGTGGAGGTTTAAAAAGCCAGAGCCATACGGGGAGCCTAAAAGAGGGGGGCCTGATATTAGAAACTGCCAGGTTCCTGAGGGAAGAAAAGGACTGCTTGGAAGCTTAAATCAGACCCATAATCCAGAAAGTCTGCCTGAAGATTTAAGCGACATTTTAGGCAGGATGACAGAAATTCCAGAAATAGGGGAAAAGGCTATGGACACAAGAGAGCTGGTGACTGTACATCAGATCTCTAAAAATAATAAAGACTATGAGAGGATGAAAGAATATTCTCTTATAGCAGCTCCCTTTGTAATCAGGGATCAGTCTATTGGCTGTATGATTGTGTGGATTAAAAAGCAGTGGGTGATCAGACAAAGCGAGACAGAGCTATTGCAGAACCTAGTGACAATCGGCTCTACTCAAATTGCAATGGCTGAGCTGGACCACCAGAAGCGAATGCGGCAAAAGGCAGAGTTTAAAGCTCTTCAGTTTCAGGTAAACCCTCATTTTCTTTTTAACGCATTAAACACCATTGCTTATGTGTGCCGGGAAAATCCGGACAGGGCCAGGGAGCTTCTTGTGATTTTAGCTAATTATTTTCGCTATAATCTGAATTCTGAGAATTATATGGTTTCAATGAGGGAGGAGTTAGACCATGTAAAGGATTATCTGGAGCTGGAAAAAGCCAGATTTGAGGACAAGCTGACAGTCACATACGACGTGCCTACACAGATGGATATGCGTATTCCTACCTTGATTTTTCAGCCTATTGTGGAAAACGCAGTTCGCTACGGAGCAGATCAGACCGGCCGCCGCCGCGTGGCTATCCAGATCAGGGACAGGGAAAAAGAGGTAATTGTGCGCATCTGCGACGCTGGGAAGGGCTTTCCGGCGGAGATTCTGGAAAAGTTAAAGAACGGAGAACCTACGGGAAAAAGCATTGGACTGACCAATGTGCACAGAAGGATGAAAAGCATTTACGGAGAGGATAATGGACTTGTAATTGTAAGCTCAGAAAAGGGATCTACTGTGGAATTACATTTTTTAAAAGAAATGCCCAAGGAGGGAGAAGATGAAAATCGCAATAATTGATGATGAAAGGCCGGCCCGCAGTGAGCTGAAATATCAACTAAGTGAACTTCTGCCAGATGCAATAATTGAGGAAGGTGATTCAGGAGCTGCCGCCCTTCAGATGGCTGGGGAAAAAAAGTTTGATATTTTCTTTTTAGATATTAACCTGGGGGATATTAACGGCACTGTTTTAATACATGCCCTTAAAAATATGCAGCCGGACATGAAAATTGTATTTGTCACAGCATATTCAGAATACGCTGTAAAAGCCTTTGAGCTGGAAGTAGAAGACTATGTGATGAAGCCCTATGACAAAAAGCGTTTAGAAAAAGTATTGAAAAAATGCTGTCCGGAGCAGAATGAGCTGAAAGAAAAGCAGCTTTGCAGAAGAATTGCTATTACCAGCAACGGAAGAACAGTATTTGAGGATATAGAAAATATTGTATACATTGAGACATATAACAGGGGCTGTCTGATTCACACCCTGGAAAATGAATATTATGAAGGAAAGACTATAGGAGAATATGAAAAACGGCTGGAAGCGGCCAGGTTTTTCCGTATTCATAAAAGCTATTTAATTAATCTGGACAAAATCAGAGAAGTGTTTCCATGGGGAAACAACAGCTTTGCCCTGAAAATGGAAAATTATGAAAAGAATATACTGCCTATTGGAAGAGAAAAAACTAAAATTCTCAGACAGCTGTTGGGATGGTAGGCTGTTTAATTATTCTTCAATAACCTGTATTTCCAGGTAATCAAAATCCAGATGTTCAATAAAATTGTCCTGGGTAAAACGGGTTTTGGCATGTCTTTGGAAGTCGCTTACATTGGCATCCAGCCAGATAGGCTCTCCTAAATCAAATTCATAACAAATAGCGGTGAGAGATTGGAAAACCATTTGAGTGCGGCTTAAAGAATAGTCGGGCTGGCAGATTACAGTATCTTTAAGAAGGCGGTTGTCCTTTAAAATTTTACCCCACATGCGAAACATAAATATTCTCCTTTCTGAAATGAAAAGTGTTGGTTGCAGTATAACATGATTTTTTTCATTTTTGAAGATGTTTTTTCTGGATTGAGCCCTTGTCTACAGACATCATTTGTAGTAAGCTAAAGACAGCCATAATTTATACCAAGGAGGAGCTGAGTATGACTCCAATTACCGACAGCGTGGCATTTCTTTCTGAGGCCAGAACGGCTTTGGAAGAACAAACGCTTCTTTCAGACAGAGAGGCCCAGTTAAAAGCAGAGGCGGCCCGGCTGGAAAAAGCGCTTGAGACTGAAAAAAAGACATTAAATGATACAGTCAGCGCTACTATTAAGAAAAGACGTGAAGATATTAGCGGAAGCTATGATAAGGAAATCGCAAAAGGACAGGATAAGCTGAAGAAGGCCAGAGTGAAAAGAGAAAAAGCGAGAAACCAGGGGATGCAGGACAGGATCGCCGAGGAGACGGCTGATCTTAGAGATGAAAACAGAGAAATTCGTCTGAGAACCAGAACCTTATTTCAGCAGAAAAGAGTTCCCTCCTTTTGTAATTCAGGGTGGTATTATACTCTATTTATGCCCAGGTTTGCAGGAGAGTTTCTAAGGTTGTTTATAGCAGTGCTTATATGCTTTTTGGGAGTGCCCTACAGTATCTATAATTTTCTCATTCCGGGAAAGAAAATATGGATGCTGGTGCTGATATTCTTTTTCAGCACCTTAATTTTCGGAGGGCTGTATATTATTATCAGCAATAAAACAAAGCTGCTTCACATGGAAGCTTTGAAGGAAGGGCGGAGGATGCGGGATCAGCTGCATTCCAATAAAAAGAAAATCAAAGTAATAACAAGGTCTATTAAGAGGGATAAGGACGAAGCGGTTTATAATCTGGAAAAGTATGATGATGAAATTGCTCAGGCAGAACAGGAGCTTCAGGAAATCGCCGCTAAGAAGAAAGAAGCCCTGGGGACCTTTGAGCAGGTTACAAAAACTATTATTTCTGACGAGATTTATAATAATGCAAAGCCGCGCCTGGAAAAACTCAGGGAAGAGTACAGCAAAGCTGAGCAGGATATAAAAGAAGTAGAAAGTCAGCTAAAGGATAAAAGTATTTATATTACAGACCACTATGGAACTTATTTGGGAAAAGAGTTTTTAGATCCTTTAAAAATCGGGGAATTATCGGAATTTATTAAAAACGGAAAAGCTTCAAATTTAAGCGAAGCAATGGAATTATATAAAAGCTTAAAAGAAAATGATAAATAGAATCTGAAAAATAAAAGCTGCAGCTTTGGGGTTTTAACCGACGGCTGCAGCTTTTTGCCGTCCTATATAATTTCACCAGTTCTGTGCATAAAAGGAAAAGTGCGTGCCTATAATAGAATTAAGAAAAATGTACAGGCGGTATTATATGAGACTTTGGGAACGGATTAAAATTCGGGGAGACCGGGAAATATATTATTTTGACGCAAAAAATGAGTGGGAAATAGAATCCTTTGCTCTTCGCCTTTACAGTTTAATCAAAGAAATGATGGAAGAGGCACAGAAAAAAAATATTCTTTTCCTGTGTATTGGGACTGACCGTTCTACTGGTGACAGCCTGGGGCCCTTAATTGGATATAAGCTGAAAGGGCGGAGGATGAAAAAAGCACAGGTAATCGGAACGTTGGAAAAGCCGGTTCACGCCATGAATCTGGAACAATATATGAAAATGGTGAAAGCAAGCTTTCCGGAGCATTTAATTGTGGCGGTGGACGCCTCAGTAGGCAATATGGAGCATATTGGCTATGTAACCTTGGGAAAAGGGCCGTTAAAGCCAGGGCTGGGAGTCAGCAAGGAATTAAGAGCAGTTGGAGATATATTTATAACAGGTATTGTGGGAAGCTGCAGAAACCATGATCCTATTATGCTTCAAAGTATCCGGCTGTCTGTGGTGATGCATTTGGCCGACTGCATCAGCGACAGTATATTTTTTGTCGAAAAGTTATGGGAGAAGAAGGCCTCAGTTTGACAAGTTTTTCAAAAGCCCCGTGTTATGATTGTGTGGATATTAGAAATAACAGCGGGGTGAATCTATGGGAGAATTATATAATCCTTATCCAAAGCTGCCGAAAAATATCAGGCAGATTGGAGAAAGAGATCAGATTGTAAAGCTATATGTGGAAGATTATGTAAATACCTACCTGAGAAGATTGTATCCCACAGGAGGACAAGACCTAAGGATTGGACTTCTGCTGGGAAGCACTGAAGAATATGACGGAGTATCCTATGTTTTTATTGACGGCGCCATGGAAATGGACGGAGTGACAGAGGACGGAGAAAAGGTGGATTTTCACGAACATGCGTGGAAAAAAGCATATGAAAATCTGGAGCAGATGTTTCCCAAAAGAACAGTTCAGGGATGGTTTCTCTGCGGCACTCCAGGCTGTCAATTAAGCCCGTTAAATTATTGGAGACAGCACAGTCAGTATTTTCCGGGAAAGAATAAGCTGATGTATTTGAATTCCGGACTGGAAGGCGAGGAAGCTTTGTACATAGCCTCTGAGGACGGTTTTTATAAATTAAGAGGTTACAACATATATTATGAGCGGAATCAGATGATGCAGGACTATATGATTTCCCGCCGGGATATACGAAGAGTAGACGCAGATGTGGATAATAAAATTGTGCGGGACTTTAGAATTAAGCTGGGAGAAAGAAAGGACAAAATTCAAACTGAAAAAAATCTGGTAGGAGCGCTGGGGACCCTGTGCAGTATTTTGGCTGTCACAGTGATGGCCGGCGGTATTGTGATGTTTAATAATTACAGTAAAATGAGGGAAATGGAAAGCGTGATTGCCTCTGTGTATCCAAAGGGAATTAATCAGTGGCAGGATTATTCTATAGAGTCGGACGAGCCTCAGATTATTGTGAAGCAGGGGGAGGACGTAGTGAAGGAAACTCTGGCTCCAATGACAGAGGAAGGCCAGACTCAGACAGAGGAGGGGCAGGAAACAAGCGCCCAGGAGACTGCTCCGGCAGGAGAAGCGAAGGCTGAGACAACAGAAATACCAACCATTGACCAGGCTGAGGAACAGGCGGCGGCTATTGGGGAGTCTATTGCCAAGCAAAGCTTATATGAAGTGGAGGACGGGGAGACACTTTATGATATTTGCTTGAAAAAATATCACAGTTTAAGCAAGCTGGAGGAAATTTGTGAATTAAATGGGCTGGAGGATGAAAACAAAATCATAGCAGGGCAGAAATTAATTCTCCCCTAGAAAAAGATAATGCGTTTCCTGAGGAAATGTTGTATACTGGTTCATATACAGCGCAGGAGAATGCAGACATGAGTGATATGAGCTCTATGAGCAGAAAAGAAAAAAAGAATCAGCTGAGACGCCAGATGATTTCCTCCGGGCCTAAGGATAAAAAGATCAAGCAGGAGGAAAGCAGCGAAAAAATTATCAGTAAAGCCCATAACAGAGTGCTGCGCCGAAGATTTTTAACGTTTATAATCATTATCGGTTTGGCAGCTGCAGCAGTATTTGGCGTAAGGCAGTATTTTACATACCATCAATATACATCATATAAGACGGCTTGGGAAAAGCCGGTGAGCGAAGGCGGGGCGTCCGGGTATGCCCCCTTTGGCAGCAATGTAATTAAATATACAAAGGATGGCGTTTCCTATATTGACGGACAGGGAAAAACAGTTTGGATGCAAAGCTATGAGATGAAAAACCCTGTTATTTCCGTAAATGGCGGATATGCGGTGATTGCCGATGTTCAGGGCAATCAAATTGCAATCTGCAGCGAAAGCGGATATCAGGGCACTGCCACCACGGCCTTGCCTGTTATAAAAGCTGCAGTTTCCCAAAATGGGATTGTAGCCGCTATTTTGGAGGACTCCAGAGCCTCTTACATTCAATACTATAAAAAAGACGGCACAGACATGCAGCTGACAGTAAAGTCAGTGCTAAGCGGGGACGGATATCCTTTAGATATTGCATTGTCTCCGGACGGCACCAGAATGATTGCTTCCATTATCCACCTGGAAAAGGGGGAGCTTTTGCAGAGAGTGGTGATTTACGATTTCTCTGAAATCGGAAAGAATGAAAATTATGTAGTAGGCGGTATGGATGAGGAATTTGCCGGCAGTATGGTGGCAAAGGTGATTTATCCTACGTCTGAGGAGGCATGTGCCTTTGCCGATACTGGTTTGTCATTTTTCTCCATGAAAAACCTGACCCAAATCAGCTTGACAAAGCAGGTAAAGGTAGAAGAGTCTATTGAAAGCATTTTCTATTCTGACCAATATGCAGGGATGATCGTGCAGAATACATCCGGTGAAAATCCTTACCGCATGGATGTGTATAAGCTAAGCGGGGATCTGGTTTTTAGCAGAGAGTTTGATTTCCAGTACAGGGAAGCTGGAATATCCGGGGATTATGTAATTTTGTTTAATGAAACAGCCTGCAGAATCTATAATATGCAGGGAGTTTTAATATACGACGGAGAAATCGACACCCCTCCTGGGGCCATTGTCAGCGGAAAGTATCCGGGAACATTTATTATATCAGGTTCACAAATGATGAAGGAAATTAAGTTACAGTAAAGGGGATTGTCTGAGATGAGCAAAAAATGTATAGGAATTGATATTGGAGGAACAAGCGTAAAGATCGGCTTATTTGAACTGGACGGGACCTTAATGGATAAATGGGAGGTTCCTACCAGCAAGGAAAATAACGGGGAAAGCATTTTAAAAGATATTGCTGTATCTATAAAGGCAAAGCTGAAGGAGAAGGCCTTGATTTTATCTGACATAGCAGGAGCGGGTATGGGTCTGCCGGGGCCGGTGAGTCCGGACGGCTATGTAGAGGTGTGCGTGAATTTAGGCTGGCGGGACAGATATCCGGAAAGAGAATTAAGTCAGCTGTTAGAGGGAGTACCGGTGAAAAGCGGCAATGATGCCAATGTAGCGGCTCTTGGAGAAATGTGGCAGGGAGGAGGAAAAGGAGTTAAAGATCTGGTAACTGTCACATTGGGAACAGGAGTAGGCGGAGGCGTGATTTTAAATGAGAAAATTGTATCCGGCTCACACGGCGTGGGGGGAGAGATCGGACATATTCATGTGAGGGACGGTGAAACTGAAAAGTGCAACTGCGGCGGCATAGGCTGTCTGGAGCAGGTGGCCTCAGCTACAGGAATCGCCAGGGAGGCCAGAAGGATGATGGCTACCAGCGAAGAACCGTCTTTATTAAGAGAAAAAGGGGATCAAGTGACAGCAAAGGACGTGCTGGATGCTGCAAAGGCGGGAGACAGATTGGCGGATGCAGTGGTGGAGACTGCTTCCAGGTACTTAGGATTAGTATTGGCTCAGGTGTCTATGACTGTGGACCCTGAAAGATTTGTAATTGGAGGAGGAGTTTCAAAGGCAGGAGACTTTTTAATAGAAAGAATATGGAAGTATTATGACTTTTATACTCCTATTTCTAAAAATAAAGCCAGCATAGGATTAGCCCTTCTGGGGAATGATGCTGGTATATACGGGGCAGCCAGATTAATACTGGATTAAAAAAGGGGTTGCTGCAAAAAGAATAATTTACTTTTTGCAGCAGCCCTTGTTGTAATTTTTAAAATCTAGGGTTATAATCCCATACAAGACTGGGTAAACTGTTGCAGAAATGAGGAGACCCCGGCTGCGTACAACCGGGGCAATTATGAAAAATCTATGTGCAATTTGTCTATTTTAGAGAACTAAAACTCTCAATTACTATACAAATAGTATAAAAAATAAATGTGAATAAAATATGAACTCTATGTAAATAGATTATGAAGGATTGTGGAAAGGAAAGACAATGGCAGAAAAAAGGATGAGAAAAACAATTGTTATCGGTCATAAAAATCCGGATACAGACTCTATCTGTTCAGCGATTTGTTATGCAAATTTAAAAAGCCGGCTGACAGGGCAGGTATATCAGCCGGGGAGAGCCGGACATATTAATGAAGAAACCAGATTTGTTCTGAATTATTTTGAGGCTGCAGAGCCTAATTTGGTGGAAAACGTAAAGACTCAGGTAAAAGATATAGATATTAAGGAAACTGAGGGCGTGGCCAGAAATATTTCTCTGAAAAAGGCCTGGAAGCTGATGCAGGGAGTAAATGCAGTCACCCTTCCTGTAGTGGCCGGGGACGGGACTTTGGAAGGCCTGATTACCGTAGGAGACATTGCCAAGTCTTATATGAACGTATATGACAGCAGTATTTTGTCCAAGGCAAATACCCAGTACTCCAATATTTTAGAAACTTTGGAAGGCCTGATTCTGATTGGAGATGAGAACGGATATTTTGACCAGGGCAAGGTGCTGATAGCAGCCGCAAATCCGGATATGATGGAATATTATATCCAGCCTCACGACCTGGTAATACTGGGCAATAGATATGAATCTCAGCTGTGCGCCATTGAGATGGAGGCTGACTGCATTATTGTGTGCGAGGGAGCTGCTGTTTCCATGACTATTAAGAAGCTGGCCCAGGAGAGAGGATGTACTGTAATGACAACCCCTTACGACGCATTTACAGCGGCCAGATTGATTAACCAAAGTATACCTATCAGTTATTTTATGAAAACAGAAAATCTGATTACCTTTGAAAGAGATGATTATATAGAAGATATCCGGGAAGTAATGGCCAGCAAACGCCACCGGGACTTTCCTATTTTAGACAAAGACGGAAAGTACTACGGAATGATATCCAGAAGAAATCTGCTTGGAGCCAGGGGAAAGCAGGTGATTTTAGTGGATCACAACGAGAGAACCCAGGCAGTAGACGGAATTGAGGGAGCTGAAATTCAGGAGATTATTGACCATCACAAGCTGGGAACTGTGGAGACCATCGCCCCTGTATTTTTCAGAAATCAGCCTTTAGGGTGTACGGCTACTATTGTATATCAAATGTATAAGGAATCTGGAGTGGAAATTGAAAAGAAAATAGCAGGTTTGCTTTGCAGCGCTATTATTTCCGACACCTTGCTGTTCCGCTCCCCTACATGTACTCAGGTGGACAAAAATGCGGCTTTAGAGCTGGCGGAGCTGGCAGGTATTCAGATAGAAAAGTATGCAGGAGAAATGTTTGCAGCAGGAAGCAATTTAAGGGGAAAATCAGTAGAAGAGATTTTTTATCAGGATTATAAACGATTCACCTCGGAAAAGGTTTCTTTTGGGGTGGGGCAGATCAGCTCTGTCAATGAAGAGGAACTGGAGGCCTTAAAGGAAAGGCTGCTGCCGTTTATCCAGGAAAAACAAAAAGAGCAGGGGCTGGATATGCTATTTTTTATGTTGACAAATATTTTAACAGAATCTACAGATCTGCTTTGCGCCGGTCAGGGCTCTGAGCAGATGATTGCAGCGGCGTTTCACATGGAAGGAATAAAGGAAAACAGCGGAAGCGTTATGCTGCAGTCAGTGGTGTCCAGGAAAAAGCAGTTAATACCAGTGATTATGATGGCGCTGCAGAATTAAAGTTACAAAGGAGAAAGAAAAATGGGCAAACAGCATTGGAGACCGGGAAATATGCTTTATCCTGTTCCGGCAGTAATGGTAAGCTGTCAGCGAAAAGGAGAAAAGCCTAATATTATTACGGCGGCCTGGTGCGGGACAACAGTGTCAGATCCCGCTATGGTTTATGTATCTGTAAGACCAGAGCGGTATTCTTATGATATTATAAAAGAAACCGGGGAATATGTTATTAACCTGGTGAATAAGGATCTTGTATTTGCAGCAGATTTCTGCGGGGTAAGGTCTGGAAGAGATGTAGATAAGTTTGATGAGATGAAGCTGACTCCCCTGCCTTCCCAGAAAATCAGCGCTCCCGGAATTGAAGAAAGCCCGGTAAATCTGGAGTGTAAGGTGAAAAAGATTTTGCCCTTAGGAACCCACCATATGTTTTTGGCGGAAATAGTGAATGTTACAGTAGATGACAAATATATGGATGAAAAGGGAAAATTCCATTTAAACAGCAGCGGGCTGGTAGCTTATTCTCATGGAGAGTATTTTGAGCTGGGAAAAAAGCTGGGGAAATTCGGATATTCTGTACAAAAGAAAAAGAAAGGAATAACAGGAAAAAAGCATGGAAAAAAATAATATAATTTTAATCGGTATGCCTGCCTCCGGAAAAAGTACAATCGGAGTGCTGCTGGCCAAAAGATTAGGATATTCTTTTGTGGACGTAGATATTGTAATACAGGAAAAAACAGGTAAGCTTTTAAAAGAAATTATAAGGGAAAAGGGCATGGAAGGCTTTCTCAAGGTGGAGGAGGATATTAATGCAGAGCTGGAAACAGAGCATTCTGTAATTGCTCCCGGCGGCAGCGTTATATATGGCCATAAAGCCATGGCGCATTTAAAAGAGATCGGTTTGGTTGTATATTTGAAATTAAGCTTTGAGGAAGTGGAAAAAAGAATCGGCAATGTGGTAGACAGAGGGGTAGCCTTAAAAAAGGGCATGACTCTGCAGGACCTTTACAATGAAAGAGTGCCTTATTATGAGAAATATGCGGATATTACCATTGATGAAAAAGGTATGACTCCAGGGGAAACTGTAGATCAATTAAGAAAGATGATGGAAAAACATTTTAATTTGGAAACAGGTGATGAATAATGAAAACTATGAGGGAAACTGTGCTGTATTATACGCCTGAGGTTACAGAGAGAACAGCCAGGTTAAAGGGGATCTTTGTAAGGCTGGGGATCAGAATAAAAAATGTAGGCCCTGATCAGGCGGGAGAGAAGGTGGGATATCTTTTTGGGATGCCGGGATTTTTGCCAGATGATGCCGGAAGTGAGGAACCTTTGAAAATAGAGGACGAGATGCTGGTGATGAAGGGCTTTACCAGCCGCAGAATTGATGAGCTTTTAATGGCAGTGAGAAAGGCCGGCCTGTCCAGAATTGATTTAAAGGCAGTTGTCACAGACAGTAATGCAGGATGGACGTTTTATCAGCTTTATGAGGAGATAAAAGAAGAACGGCGGCAGATTCTGGAGGGAACTGAAAAATCTAAGCAGGCAGAAGAGGAAGAAAAGGAATGAAAGAAAGGCGAATACTTTTGCTGAATACAGGAGGTACTTTATCTTCTGTAGAAGGAGGAAAAGGGCTGAAGCCAGGGCTGGGAAGAGAAGATATATTGGAAGATCTGGTGGTAGTGGCAAAAGGCTTTACCCTGGAGTATGAAGAATTGTATTCTCTGGACAGCGCCAATATTACGCCGGCTCACTGGAAGGGTATGGCTGAGCGGATCGGACAGGTTTACAGGCAGTATGAGGGAATCGTAGTAATCCACGGCACAGACACTATGGCATATACGGCTTCCATGCTGTCTTTTATGCTGCGGGGAATACCGATTCCTGTAGTTATTACAGGAAGCCAGCTGTCTATTTCTAACCCGGTGGCAGATGCTTTAGAAAATTTAAGAGCCGCGATTTATATGGCGGCCAGCGGTCAGACAGGAGTTTTTGTAGCCTTTAACAGAAAAATTATTCTGGGAACAAGGGCCTCTAAAGTAAGCACAAAAAGCTTTGACGCTTTTGAAAGTATTAATTTCCCATATGCAGCCACTATTAATGCATACGGCATGACAATGAATAGGGAGGTGCTGCCAAAACCAAGGCTTGATTTTGGCGTGGACTCAGGCTGCTCGGAAAATGTTATGCTGATTAAGCTATTTCCCGGAATGTCCCCTGAAATTCTCAGACATCTTCCTAAAATGGGAATAAAAGGTGTGGTGATAGAAGCTTTTGGGTTAGGGGGGATGCCATTTAAAGGGCAGGATAACTTGTGCGATATAGTAAAAGAACTGTCGGATCAGGGAATGGCTGTGGTAATCGGAAGTCAGTGCCGGTACGACGGCAGCAGTCTGTCGGTGTATGAGACCGGAAAGCTGGCTTTGGAAAACGGAGCCATTCAAATGTACGATATGACTACAGAGGCGGCAGTGACAAAGCTTATGTGGCTGTTGGAGAAAAATCTGAACCAGAGAGAGCTTAGAATGTGGTTTAATACAAATCTTGTAAATGAAATAACAGTACAAGAAAACTAAATAATAACAGAAATAAAAGAGGCGCTGTAAGGAAAATAAGACAGATCCGGCTAAAATCATCACAAAGCGATTGACGATTGATTTTAAACCGGATCTTTTCTTTTGTAGCATTTTCTTTTTTGTGGGGAAACCAAAATAATAATCTTTTGTTAGTGCGGTATATGTACCAGCCCTATAGGATTCTGGACAGATCACGGTGTAAAAATACACTGAATCCGCCGTTCCGCTTCTTTTACGTTATTTCCATTAAAGTAAAAGAGGAGCCCTTTTTCGCTGGGCTCAAATCCCTTTTTCATGGCTTCATAGTCCTTGACATTAATCCAGGATGCAACACTGAAAACGAAAATACTGCAGTCAAAGTCACGGGCAGTCTGAACCAGATAAGAGATAGGCAGTGTACGGTACGGGGATGTAATATCAAGTTCTGCAGATGACATACAACACACCTCCTCGGTAAAACCAGTTCAAAAGTTACCTAAAAGCTAAATTATTATAAAGTTAGTATAGCACGGAAAAATTGACAGTTCAATACATTAAATCGTAAAAAAATTATAAAAATTCAAGTGCTGAGAAAAAATTATCGGAAAGTTATTGCTGAGACAAAATACTTCTGGCAACACTTATTCCGTTGGCTGAAGCCTGCTGAAGTCCTCTTGTAACAGAGGCGCCGTCTCCAATGGCCCTCAGTCCCTTTACGCTGGTTTCAAAGTCTGTATTTACCACTACCTTATTAGAATAAAACTTAACCTCCACCCCGTAAAGAAGAGTTTCATCGCTGGCAATTCCAGGCGTAACCTTATCTAAAGCTAAAAGCATTTCTTTAATATCTACCATAATTCTGTGAGGAAATACCAGAGATAAATCTCCAGGCACTGCGTCCTTTAAAGTAGGAATTAAATTGTTGCGGCACAGACGCTCCTCTGTAGTGCGGCGTCCTCTCTGGAAGTCGCCAAAGGTCTGAACTAAGATTTTGCCGTCGCAAAGCATGTTGCTTAACTGGGCAATGTGTTTGCCGTACTCAATAGGAGTTTTAAATGGTTTTGTAAAATTCTTAGAGACAAGTAAGGCAAAGTTTGTATTGTGAGTTTTAAATTCCTGTGATTTATAAGCGTGGCCGTTCACAACAGCTAAACCATTTTCATAATATTCAGTTGCCACTTCCCCGGAAGGATTAGAGCAGAAGGTTCTTACCTTGTCGTCAAAGGTAGGAGTGTGGTAAACCAGCTTTGCCTCATAAAGATTTTTATTCAGGAACTCCATAACCTCGTCCCGAACCTCCACGCGGACGCCGATATCTACAGTCCCAACCTCTGTTTCAATATTGTGGCGGCCGCATATATGGCTGAACCAGTCGGAGCCCTCTCTTCCGATAGCGGCAATAATCTGAGGGGCATAGTAGGTTTCGTGAGAATCTGTGACAACGCCCTGAGCCTGTCCGTCCTCAATAAGAATATCCTGAACCATAGTGTTAAATTTCATAGATACTCCCTGAGCCAGAAGATGTTCCTGAAGTCTTGTATAAATTTTATAACCTTCTTCTGTTCCTAAATGACGGATAGGGCATTCAATCAGCTTTAAGTTAGCTGTAATAGCTTTTCTTCTGATTTCCTGAATCTCTTTTTGCTTATCTACGCCGTATACGTTTTTGTCAGCGCCGAATTTTAAATAAATATTATCAGATTCCTTCAGCAGTTCTACAGTTTTATCATATCCCAGGATTTCCGGCAGATTGCCTCCAACGTCAGGGGAGAGGGATAATTTTCCGTCTGAAAACGCGCCTGCGCCTGCGAAACCTGTGGTGATAGAACAAGGCGTACAGCCTACACAGGTTTTTGTAACTCTTTTTGGACATGTACGCTTTTCAATGGGGCGGCCTTTTTCTATCATAAGGATTTTCATATCAGGTCTTTCCTGAATCAAGGTATAGGCGCAGAAAATGCCGGATGGGCCGGCTCCGATAATGATAACGTCAAATTGGTTGCTGGAATGCATGAAACAATTCCTCCTTTTACATCATATAAAAATTATTTGCTTCTTTGCTCTGAACATAAAAAGAACCAACTCCCTGTGCTGAAGGCTGCGGACAGGTATAAAACCTTTCCGTTGCAGCTATAGTCAACTATTATTGCGGTAGTTGGTAGAAACGTTCATCCATATTATGAACTTATATAATTACAACACATGAATTTTAACACAGGAACTAAGGAAAATCAAGGAAAAACAGGAACTTCAATAGCAGTTCAATAAATCGTTCAATAGTAGTATGAATAGTGATATGAACAATGGTATGAACAAGTTGAGTATAAAAAGACAACATGTATGTACAAGCTAGAAAGATGGGATAAAATGGAAAATAAAGTCGAATTTGTGCACTTTGCATAAAAATATGTGAGAAAATGGAAGATATAAACAAAAGTACAACATATGATTGACAGGCATAGAAGAAAAGTGTATAGTTATAACTATAAAACCTGTGAAACACCTGATAAAAATGAAATTTTTGAAGTTGTACATTCATTGTGCAGAAGGCACAATATGTAAATACAAGTTAATTTTTTAAAAGGAGGAACAGTAACATGAAAAAAGGGTTAAGTATTTTGCTTGCAGCAGCTATGACATTGTCATTGGCAGCATGTGGAGGTTCCACAGAGACAGCAAACACAACAGCAGCAGGTGGAGATACCACCACAGCGGCAGCTGATGCTTCTGAAGGCGCAGATGCAGGAACAGCTACAGGCGAAGGCAAAACAATAGGTGTAGCAATGCCTACCCAGTCTTCTGAGCGTTGGATCAACGATGGCGCTAACATTAAAGAGCAGCTGGAAGCGAAAGGATATAAAGTAGAGCTTCAGTATGCAGAGGATGACGTTCAGATGCAGGTATCCCAGATTGAGAACCTGATTGCAAGCGGCGTTGACTGTCTGGTAGTTGCTTCTATCGACTCTACAGCTCTTGTAAATACACTGGCTTCCGCTAAGGAAAAAGGTATTCCGGTAATCGCTTATGACCGTCTGCTTATGGACACAGACGCTGTTTCCTACTATGCAACCTTTGATAACAAGGGAGTAGGTACTGCTATTGCTAAATACATTGAAGAGAAAAAAGATTTAAAGACAGCTCAGGCTAACGGCGAATCTTATACAATCGAGTTCTTCATGGGCTCTCCTGACGACAACAACGCATTATTCCTGTATCAGGGAATTATGGAAGTGCTTCAGCCATACTTAGACGACGGCACACTGGTTTGTAAAACAGGAAGAACTTCTTTTGAAGATACATGTATTCTGAGATGGTCTCAGGAGACAGCACAGCAGTGGTGCGAGAACTACCTGTCTGGATTCTATGCAGATGAAAAACTGGATATTGCTTGTACAGCATTTGACGGATTTGCATACGGCGTTCGTTCCGCTCTGGAGGGAGCCGGATATCAGGTAGGCGTTGACTGGCCGTTAGTAACAGGACAGGACGCAGAGCTTATGGCAGTTAAGAACATTATTTCCGGTCATCAGACAATGAGTATTTACAAAGACACCAGAGAACTGGCTGCAAAATGTGTAACAATGGTACAGGCAGTTCTGGAAGGCGCAGAGCCAGAGATCAACGATACAGAACAGTACAACAATGGTAAACTGGTTGTTCCTTCTTACCTGTGTACACCTGTAGCTGTTGACACAGACAACTACATGGAACTGATTGTTGACGGCGGATACTATACAAAAGAAGAATTAGGAGTCCAATAAGAGCAGCAAATAACAGGAGAAGCGGCGGCGCAGGCCGCCGCTTCTCCTGTAACTGACAATTTATTATAAGAAGGAAGGTCGGTACAGAGATGGCAGATATCATACTGGAAATGAACCACATTGTAAAAGAGTTCTCAGGGGTCAAGGCGCTGGATGATGTAAATTTGAAGGTGGAAAAAGGTCAGATCCATGCTCTCTGTGGTGAAAATGGAGCAGGAAAATCCACGCTGATGAATGTGCTTTCCGGCGTTTATCCTTATGGAACCTACAGCGGTGAGATTCACTATAATGGAGAGCTGTGCAAGTTCCATAACATTAGACAGAGTGAGGAAAAGGGCATTGTTATTATCCATCAGGAGCTGGCGCTTAGTCCATATCTGTCCATAGCAGAGAATATGTTCATGGGCAACGAGCAGGTTTCCATGAAAGGGGTAATTAACTGGACGGAAACAAGAAGCAGGGCAAAAGAGATGCTTGCAAAGGTAGGGCTGGAAAATGAGGACGTGACAGCTCCAATTAACAGCTTGGGAGTTGGAAAACAGCAGCTGATTGAAATTGCAAAGGCCCTGGCGAAAAAAGTTAACCTTCTCATTCTGGACGAACCTACAGCGGCGTTAAATGACGAAGAAAGTGCAAACCTGCTGGAAATCATGCTGGATTTGAAGAAACAGGGAATCACATGTATTATTATATCCCATAAGCTGAATGAAATCAGCTATGTAGCAGATGCAATTACTGTAATCCGTGACGGAAAAACTATTGAAACTCTTGTAAAGGGAGTAGATGAATTTACAGAGGACAGGATTATTAAAGGAATGGTTGGACGTGAGCTGACCAACCGTTATCCTGTGAGAGATAACTGTCCAATCGGCGACGTAGTTATGGAAGTGAATAACTGGAATGTATTCCATCCAGACGAAGCGGACAGACAAGTGTTAAAGGATATTTCCTTTAAGGTGCGGGCCGGAGAGGTAGTAGGCTTTGCAGGTCTTATGGGAGCAGGCAGAACAGAGCTTGCCATGAGTATTTTCGGACATTCCTATGGGCAGAAGATTTCCGGTGAAATTAAAATGCATGGGAAAAAGGTAGAAATTAAAAATGTAAGAGAGGCAATTAAAAATAAAATTGCTTATACGTCTGAGGACAGAAAAACATACGGTCTTGTGCTTATGGACGATATTAAACACAACATGACCATGGCCGCTTTAAGAGAGTATTTTTCTAAAAACGGCGTTGTAAACAGCAACGACGAAATTGTGGCTGCTGAGGAGTATAAAAAGCTGATTAATGTAAAAGCCAATTCCATTAACCAGTCCGTAGGTTCCCTGTCAGGAGGAAACCAACAGAAGGTAGTTCTTGCAAAATGGATCTTAACTCAGCCGGATGTGCTGATTTTAGACGAGCCTACAAGAGGTATTGACGTAGGAGCCAAGTACGAGATCTACTGCGCCATTAACGACCTGGCCAGAGCAGGCAAGGCGGTAATTGTTATTTCTTCTGAGATGCCGGAGGTTATCGGTACCTGCGACCGAGTTTATGTTATTAATGAAGGTATGATTGCCGGAGAGCTGGGCAAAAACGAGCTGTCCCAGATTAATATTATGAAGTGCATCATGCAGCACAATGATCGGAAAGGGGAATAATCATGGATAAGAAAAAAACAGTTAATATTGATTTAAAACAATATGGTATGGTAATCGCTTTAATTGCCATCTTTTTAATCTTCTATTTTATGTCAGGAGGAAAAAACGCTTCCCCTACAAATATTAACAACCTGGTGATGCAGAACGGTTATGTAGTAATCCTGGCAGTTGGTATGCTGCTGTGCGTATTGACAGGTAACGTAGACCTGGGAGTTGGTTCTATTGTTGCTCTCTGCGGCGCTGTTGCTGCTATTTTAGTAGTTGATAAGGGAGCTGCCGTACCAGTTGCATTTTTGGCTGCATTGGCTATTGGTCTTGCCAGCGGCGCGTTTGCAGGATTCTTTATATCTATTTTAAATATTCCGCCTTTCGTAGTAACCCTGGCTACCATGCTTATGGGACGAGGACTTACATATACTCTGTTAAAGGCTCAGACAAAGGGCCCTACACCGGCCAGCTACAATATGATCGGCGTTGGCTTTATTCCTAACATTAAAGTGGATTTTATGGGAGCTCCTATTGATATGGTGACAATTCTCATTGCAGTAGTGGCAACTGTTTTAATCCTTTTAGGTGAACTGAAAAATTACCGCACAAAACAGAAATACAATTTCCCAACAAATCCAATGTGGCAGATTATTATAAAAGAAGCCGTAATTTTATTCATTCTCTGGTTCTTCTTATACAAGCTGGCAAGAAACAACGGAACTCCATTAGTTTTAGTATTAATGACAGTGCTGGTTGGAGTTTATCACTTTATTACAAGCAACACAGTAGCCGGACGTCAGGTTTATGCTTTGGGAGGTAATGCAAAAGCAGCCAGACTTTCTGGTATTAACACAAAGAAAGTATTCTTCTGGGTTTATACAAACATGGGACTTATGTCTGCTGTTGCAGGTATTGTACTTTCTGCACGTAACGGTTCTGCAACACCAAAGGCAGGCGACGGTTTCGAGTTGGATGCCATTGCTTCCTGTTATATCGGCGGAGCAGCAGCAGCCGGCGGCGTTGGTACAATTATCGGAGCAGTAGTAGGAGCTTTCGTTATGGGTATTCTGAACAACGGTATGTCTTTAATCGGCTGGTCCACAGATATTCAGAAGGTAGTAAAGGGCGCAGTTCTGCTGGGAGCCGTAACATTTGACATTGTATCTCAGAGAAAGAAATCATAAATAAAAGTTTATTAAGAAACAAGATCTAAGAAATAGAAAGAGGAGCGACAAAAGGTGCCTGTAATTCCTAAATATCAGATAGTTGTAAACTGGATAAAAGACAAAATATATAACAGCGAGCTAGGGCCAGGAGACAAGCTGGAGTCTGAAAATGAGCTGAGCCAAAGGTTTGGCATCAGCAGGCAGACAGTGCGCCATGCTATTAGCATACTGGAGCAGGAGGGCCTGATTGAAAGCCGTCAGGGAAGCGGAAGCTATGTAAGCAATTTCCTGATGAACAAGAAAAAAGGCAGCAGAAATATTGTAATTGTCAGTACATACCTGGGCGAATACATTTTCCCTAATATTATTGAGGGGATGGAAAGGGTTCTCAGTGAAGAAGGCTACGGCATACAAATTTCATTTACCCACAACAAGGTAGAAAATGAAAGAAAAGTTCTGCGGAGAATCCTGGATGAAATGGACGTGGACGGGGTGATTGTGGAGCCTACAAAAAGTGGGCTTCCCAACCCTAATTTAGAAATATACGATGAAATCGTAAAAAAGAAAATACCTGTTCTGTTTTTTAACAGCTATTACCCTGGTTTAGACCTGCCTCATGTGTGTTTGGACGACAGACAGGCAGGATATATGGCGACTAATTATCTGCTGGAGCTGGGACATAGAAAAATAGCCGGAATATTTAAGTCTGATGACGGACAGGGCAGACTAAGATATCAGGGATATCTGGATGCGCTGATGGAAAAAGGAATCCATCTGAAGGATGAGCATATTATCTGGATTGATACAGAGGATGAGAAAACACTGGTAAAGGACGACAAGCGGGTGTTAAGAAGGCTGAAGGGCTGTACAGCCTGTGTGCCTTACAACGACACAATTGCATATTCTGTGGAAACTATATGTTTAAGAAATAATATTCGGATTCCGGAGGATTTGTCTATTGCCAGTATTGACAACTCAGAGCTGGCAAAGCTGTGCGAGGTGCCTGTAACCTCTGTGGTTCATCCTATGGGTGCGCTGGGGGAGCGGGCGGCTAAACATATGCTGGAATTAATAAAAGACAACAGCTTTGACGCTACATATGAATATGAACCGGAGATTTGCATCAGGGATTCCTGCCGCAGACTGGAATAGAGGCAGGTTGGAAAAGGAGCCATGATATATGACAGATGAAGAGAAGGGAAGAAAAAGAAGTACGTCTATACTCAGATTGGGAATCGGAGTATATCTGCTTTATCTTGCCGCAGGCCTGATAAAAGACGTCATGGCCGGGGCCACGGACACGCCTCTTGTAATGGGTGGTTTTGCCCTGCTTTTTGCTGTGGCGGCAGTAGTTTTAATAGGAGTTTCCGGGAAGTATCTATATCAAAGCAGGAAAGATATGTCGGATAGTGATGAATGAATTTTTTCAGAAAGAAGGGTTTAATTATGGTAACAGGAAAGAATTATAAATTTTGGTTTTGTACAGGATCTCAGGATCTTTATGGAGACGAGTGCCTGCGAAAAGTAGCAGAGCATTCCAGAATTATTGTAGACAATTTAAACCAGTCAGGTGTTCTGCCTTATGAGGTGGTGTGGAAACCTACTATGATTACCAATGAGGTAATCAGAAAAACTTTTAACGAGGCAAATGCAGATGAAGAGTGCGCCGGAGTAATTACATGGATGCACACATTTTCACCGGCTAAATCATGGATTCTGGGACTTCAGGAGTACAGAAAACCTTTAATGCATCTTCATACTCAGTTTAATGAAGAAATTCCGTATGACACCATTGATATGGACTTTATGAATGAAAATCAGTCTGCTCACGGAGACAGAGAGTACGGACATATTGTTTCCAGAATGGGTATTGAAAGGAAGGTAATTGTAGGCCACTGGGCAGATAAGAATGTTCAGGAAAGAATCGGCTCCTGGATGAGAACAGCTGTAGGCGTTATGGAAAGCAGCCATATTCGTGTAATGCGCGTTGCCGACAACATGAGAAACGTAGCTGTAACAGAGGGAGATAAGGTTGAAGCTCAGATTAAATTTGGCTGGGAGATTGATGCTTATCCAATTAATGAGATTGCTCAGTACGTAGAGGATGTTCCTAAAGGCGACGTAAACGCCTTAGTGGAAGAGTACTATGATAAATATGACATTATTCTGGAGGGAAGAGATCCGGAAGAGTTTAAAAAACACGTTGCCGTGCAGGCAGGAATTGAAATCGGCTTTGAAAAATTCCTGGAAGAGAGAAATTATCAGGCCATTGTAACTCATTTTGGAGATCTTGGCTCCTTAAAACAGCTTCCAGGTCTGGCTATTCAGAGATTAATGGAAAAAGGCTATGGTTTCGGAGCAGAGGGCGACTGGAAAACAGCTGCTATGGTGCGTCTGATGAAGATTATGGCCGCTGGAGTTAAGGATGCAAAGGGAACTTCATTCTTTGAGGACTATACATATAATCTGGTTCCCGGCAAAGAGGGAATTCTGCAGGCTCATATGCTGGAGGTTTGCCCCACAGTTGCAGACGGACCTATCGGCATTAAAGCGTGCCCGCTTTCCATGGGTGACAGAGAAGATCCTGCCCGCCTTGTATTTACATCAAAAGAGGGACACGGCATCGCCACATCCTTAATTGATTTAGGAAATCGCTTCCGTTTGATTATTAATGATGTAGAGTGCAAGAAAACAGAGAAATCTATGCCTAAGCTGCCGGTTGCAACTGCATTCTGGACACCAGAGCCAAATCTGCAGGTTGGAGCAGAAAGCTGGATTTTAGCAGGCGGAGCTCATCATACAGCCTTCTCTTATGATCTGACAGCAGAGCAGATGGGAGATTGGGCTGCCGCAATGGGCATCGAGGCAGTTTATATTGATAAGGACACTACAATCCGCAGCTTTAAAAACGAATTAAAATGGAATTCTGTATTTTATAGATAAACAGGGGGTTGGGGCAAATGAGTATTCAGGATATAAAAAATTCTATTATAAATGGAAAAACAGCTCTGGGTATTGAGTTTGGATCTACCAGAATTAAAGCAGTTCTGGCAGGAGAGGACAACGCCCCCATTGCTGCGGGAAATCACGACTGGGAAAACCGTTATGAAAACGGGGTTTGGACCTACAGCTTAGACGATATATGGACAGGGCTTCAGGACGCATACGGCAATATGGCGGCTGATGTAAAGGAAAAATATGGTTTAGAGCTGGAAACTGTGGGAGCCTTAGGGTTCAGCGCCATGATGCACGGCTATATGGTATTTGATAAAGACAAGAATCTGTTAGCTCCTTTCCGCACATGGAGAAACACAATTACAGAAGAAGCTTCTGTAAAGCTGACAGAGTTATTCCAGTTTAATATTCCTCAAAGATGGAGCATCGCTCATCTTTACCAGGCAATTTTAAACGGGGAAGACCATGTAAAAAACATTTCCTTCCAGACAACATTGGCAGGCTACGTTCACTGGATGCTTACTGGAGAAAAGGCCATGGGAGTAGGAGAGGCCTCTGGTATGTTCCCTATTGACATTGAAACAGGAACATTTGATTCCAGGAAAATCGCTCAATTTAATCAGCTGATCGCTGACAAAAATTATCCATGGAAACTGGAGGAGATTCTTCCTGCTGTAATGAACGCAGGACAGAACGCCGGCGTTTTAACAGAAGAAGGCGCAAAGCTTTTAGACGTAACAGGAAAATTAAAACCAGGCATTCCGGTTTGCCCTCCTGAGGGAGACGCAGGCACAGGAATGGCGGCTACTAACAGCGTGGCTCAGAGAACAGGAAATGTATCTGCCGGAACTTCAGTATTTGCCATGGTGGTATTAGAGAAGGCTTTGGCAAAGGTACATCCGGAAATAGACATGGTTACTACTCCTGACGGCAGCGCGGTGGCAATGGTTCACTGTAATAACTGTACCTCCGACTTAAATGCATGGGTGTCTATATTTAAAGAATTTGCAGAAAGCTTTGGCATGGAAGTGGACATGAACAAGCTGTTTGGAACTCTTTACAATAAGGCCTTAGAGGGAGATAAGGACTGCGGAGGACTTCTGGCATATAATTATTTCTCAGGAGAACATATTACAGGATTTGAGGAAGGCCGTCCTCTTTTTGTGAGAACTCCTGAAAGCCGTTTTAATCTGGCTAACTTTATGAGAGTGCACCTGTACACAGCCCTTGGCGCTTTGAAAACAGGACTTGATATTCTGCTGAAGGAAGAGGGAGTGCAGATTGACGTGCTTTTAGGCCATGGCGGATTATTTAAGACAAAGGGCGTAGGGCAGAAAATTATGGCGGCAGCCGTAGATGCTCCTGTATCTGTAATGGAAACTGCAGGGGAAGGCGGAGCCTGGGGAATTGCCTTATTGGCCTCTTACATGGTAAATAAAGAAGAAGGCGAAACCTTAGCCCATTATCTGTCAGAAAAAGTGTTTGCAGGAGATACAGGTTCAAAGCTGGAGGCAGAGAAAGAGGATGTAGAAGGCTTTGACGCATTTATTAAAAGGTATAAAGCAGGACTTCCTATTGAGAGAGCCGCTGTAGATTATTTAAAGGCAGACAAGTAAGGAGAGCGGATAAAATATGTTAGAGCAATTAAAAAAAGAAGTTTATGAAGCAAATATGCTGCTTCCAAAATATAATCTGGTAACTTTTACATGGGGCAATGTAAGCGGAATTGACAGAGAAAGCGGGCTGTTTGTAATTAAGCCCAGCGGCGTAGATTACGATAAGCTGAAACCTGAAGATATGGTAGTTGTGGACTTAAAGGGAAATGTAGTGGAAGGAAGCTACAGACCGTCCTCAGATACTCCAACCCATGTGGTGCTTTACAATTCATTTAAAGATATAGGCGGAGTAGTACATACTCATTCTCCCTGGGCAACCAGCTGGGCCCAGGCAGGCAAGGAGATTCCCTGCTATGGAACTACGCACGCAGATTATATTTACGGTCCTGTTCCTTGTGTAAGAAACCTGATAAAGGAAGAGATTGACGAAGGATATGAGACCAATACAGGAGTTTTAATCGCTGATTACTTTAAAGATAAGGATTATAAAGCTGCTCCCTGTGTTCTGTGCAAGAACCACGGCCCGTTTACATGGGGAAAGGACGCTTATGAAGCAGTTCACAATGCAGTAGTGCTGGAGGAAGTGGCGAAAATGGCCGCCCGCTGCCAGTTAATTAATCCTCAGGTAGAGCCTGCCCCTCAGGTGCTTCAGGATAAGCATTATTACAGAAAGCATGGAGCGAGAGCTTATTACGGACAGGAAAATAAATAAAATCAAAAGCCCTTCAAGGGTTTTGGACAAAGCTTTCAGGGTGTTGCAGAGGGCGCTTAGCCGGCTTTCTGCAATGCCCTTTACGTGTTAATGGGAGGAAAGAGGAAAATGCTGAAGGTCTTTTTGGCGGAGGATGAAGTGATTATCAGACAGGGAATTAAGAATACGATTTCCTGGGAAAAAGAGGGACTGGAATTTGTGGGGGATGCCGGAGATGGAGAACTGGCTTATCCTCTAATACTGAAAACACAGCCGGATATTTTAATAACAGATATTAGAATGCCTTTTATGGACGGTTTAGAGCTTAGCCGTCTTGTAAGGCAGAAGCTTCCGTCTATAAAAATTCTGATTTTAAGCGGCTACAATGATTTTGAATATGCCAGGCAGGCCATAGAAATCGGGGTTACAGATTACCTTTTAAAACCTATTAGCTCCAGCCAGCTGCTGGAAGCCGTAAAAAAAGTGGCCGGGATTATTTTAGAGGAGCAGGAGCAAAAAAAGCTGCTGGAGCAATACCAAAGCGATATGGAGGAGAGCCTGAACCTGGAAAGAGTAAAGCTGTTTGGGGAGCTGGTAGACAGGACGGTCACTATAGCGGAGGCTGTGGAAAGAGGGGAGAATCTGGGACTGGATTTTTCCGCCGCCTGCTATATGGTTGTGGTTTTCTCTACTTTTTATACAGGAGACAACCATGCCTATGCCGAGAAAAGGGTAAGAACAGATGAAGAAATCAGAAACTTTATAAATAGAGAGCCGGGAATCCTTTTGTTTGAAAGACCAGTAGACGGATGGTTTTTAGTGCTGAAGGGCGAGGACCAGAAGGAAATTGAAGATTTACTGGAAAGATTTAGAGCGGCAGTGGAGGAAGCTGCGGCGAAAGAGACAGGCATCAAATATTTTGGGGGAATTGGGGAAACAGTTATGCGTTTGGGAGACCTGCGCAATTCTTATGCAAAGGCCAGCAAGGCTTTTGCCGGCAGGTTCTTTATAGATCAAAACCAGATGGTTACATGGAACCAGGTAAACGGCAGAAGCGGAACTGGGGGAGAACAGAATCTGCAGATTGTGGATTTTTCTGTGAATAACAAAAAGCTGGTGGAAGAGTTTTTGAAAACAGGCTCTGAGGGAGAGGCAGAGGGGTTTGTAGACGAATATTTTGAGATGGTGGGAGGGCAGAATTACAATTCTCTGCTTTTGCGCCAATATGTAGCTATGGATATTTATTTTAGCGTAGTACAGTTTTTAAGAGGCTTAGGCAAGGAGGGGGCAAAGCTTCCGGAGACCTTTGGGGACGCCAATAAAATTACCCAGGTAGTAGCGGGGGTAGATACTACAAAACAGTATATCAGCCAGATTTTAAAATTGGCCGTCAGCATGAGAGACACGGTTTCCCTGGATAAGTATTCAGAGGTGATTGAGGGAGCCAGAAAATATATAAAGGAAAATTTTAGCGATGACGACATTTCCCTGAATAAGGTTGCTTCCCAGGTGGGCATCAGTCCCAGCTATTTCAGCACTATTTTCAGACAGGAGTGCGGCCAGACCTTTATTGATTATTTGACCAAGCTGAGAATAGAAAAGGCTTGCGAGCTGTTAATGTGCACCAGCTACAGGGCTACTGAGATTGCAGACATGGCCGGATATAAGGATTCTCATTATTTCAGCTATATTTTTAAGAAAACCATGGGCTGTTCTCCTAAAAAATACAGGGAGCGCAGAGGCGGAGGTATGGCAGATGAGTCGTAAAAGATGGTCCTTGAAGCAAAGGCTTCTTTTGCTTAACGCTATTGTGATGGTGCCTTTAGGGGTTCTGGCAATTTACTTAATAGTGGTTATGAAGGATTTTACCGGGGCTTACAATCAGATTGTAAAAAACGTTACGGCAATTAATAATTATAATCTGAATTTTAAGGAGGAAATGGATTACGCCATGTACCGGGTGGTGATCGGCTCTGTTTCCTTTGACGAGCTGAAAAAGGGGGATAAAATTGACGATATATATTCCAGCGTAGTTAAAAATCCTTATTTAATGATTGAGGAGGCCAGGGAAGACTTTAAAAACCTGGAGCTGGTGATTACAAACCCAAACAGCGCGGGAAAGATTCAGGGGATTTTAACCAGCCTGGACAGCTTGGAGCACGCCATTAATAAGCTGGAAGAAAATTTAAAGTATCAATATGGCCAGGAAAAGTATGAAGGCCAGGAAAATGGAAATCTTCGGTCTGTTTATACAGAGAATATGAATCTGCTGGAAAATGACGTAAGAAGCACGACTACTATGATTCAGGAATTTGTGCAGCAGTATATTTATTATGAAACTCAAAGCTTTGAAACAATTCGTATAGATCTGGAAAGGCAGGTAGGGCAGGCGGTTATGCTTAGCGCTATTTTGCTGGCTGCCAGCCTGCTGGCAGGAGGACTGGTATCGGGAAAAATTGTGGACAGTGTGACAGGGCCTATTAAGGGGCTGTGTATGGCTGCAGAGGAAATGGGAGAAGGAGATTTTGATTCCAGAATTGAGGTGGAGTCAGGAGATGAAATTCAGATTCTGGCTAAGGGCTTTGACCAGATGAGAGGGAAAATTAAGACTTTAATTCAGGATGTAAAAATAGAGCAGAGCAATTTAAGAGCTACAGAGCTAAAGCTTCTCCAGGTTCAGATTAACCCTCATTTCCTGTACAATACCTTGGACGCTATTGTGTGGATGGCAGAAGGAGGGCAAAATAAAGAGGTTATTTCTATGACTACCTCCTTGTCAGATTTTTTCAGAACAGCGTTAAGCGGAGGCAGGGATTTTATTACTGTGGCAGAGGAAGAAAAGCATGTGCACAGCTATTTAAGAATCCAGCGGTACCGGTATCAGGACATTTTAGAATATAAGATTCATATTGACCAGGAGCTGTATCCCTGCAGAGTTTTAAAAATGACCCTTCAGCCTATTGTAGAAAATGCTTTGTATCATGGCATTAAAAATAAACGGGGAAAAGGAATGATTCAGATACGAGGATATGAAAAGGACGGAAAGGTGATTTTTGAGGTGGAGGACAATGGAATCGGAATGACAGAGGAAAAGCTGAAGAATTTGCGGTGGAAGATCCGCAACTATACTGGAGAAGGAGAAGAGGGCAGAGGCTTTGGGCTTGTTAATGTGGAGGAACGGCTGAAACTGAATTATGGCAAAGAATATGGACTTCATATTGACAGCAAAGAGGGGAAGGGCACAATCGTTTATATTTGCGTTCCGAAAGATATTGCACCAACTTCGTAAAAAATCGTACCAAAATCTGGATAATGACAAAAAATAGTAAGATTTTTTACATAAATTTAAAGATGTTCCGTAGCGGCCGTAAGAAAATAAGTCTACAATAAAGCTACAATAAACATAGCGGTAAAGGGCCGCAAATTTAAGGAGGGTTTATTATGAAAAAAAGAACTTTAGCATTATGCATGGGTATTGCTGTAACAGCTGCAATGACAGCAGGCTGCGGCGGCGGTGAGAAAGCAACAGAAGCTCCTGCAGCAACAGAGGCTCCTGCTGACACAGAAGCAGCAGACGCAGCTGACACAGAAACCGAGGCTGAAGCAGAGGACGCTGGTGCAGAAGGCGGTTCTGATGATTTAATCGTAGTAGGATATGCACAGGTTGGCGCAGAATCTGATTGGAGAACAGCTAACACAGAATCTTTCAAGAGCACATTTACAGAAGAGAACGGATACAAATTAATTTTTGACGATGCACAGCAGAAACAGGAAAACCAGATTAAAGCTATCAGAAGCTTTATTCAGCAGGACGTTGATTATATCGTAGTAGCTCCTGTAGTTGAGACAGGATGGGAGACAGTTCTGGAAGAAGCTAAGGAAGCAGGCATTCCTGTAATCCTTTCCGACAGACAGATGAAGGTTTCTGATGAATCCCTGTATGAGTGCTGGGTAGGCGGAAACTTTGTAAAAGAAGGTGAAACAGCAGGCGACTGGCTGGCAGATTATCTGGAAGCTCAGGGACGCGGCGAAGAGGAAATTAACATTGTTACCATTCAGGGAACCATCGGCGCTTCCGCACAGGTAGGACGTACAGAAGGTTTTGGAAACAAACTGGCTGAGCATTCCAACTGGAAAATGTTAGATATGCAGTCTGGTGAATTTACACAGGCAAAGGGCCAGGAAGTTATGGAATCCTTCCTGAAATCCTATGATGATATTGACGTAGTTGTTTGTGAGAACGACAATGAAGCATTTGGCGCTATTGACGCTATTAAGGCAGCAGGAAAAACTTGCGGACCAGACGGCGACATCATTATCTTCTCCTTTGACGCTGTTAAAGCAGCATTTGACGCTATGATCGCAGGCGACTTAAACGCAGCATTTGAGTGCAACCCACTTCACGGACCACGTGTAGCTGAAATCATTCAGAAGCTGGAAGCAGGCGAAGAAGTTGAAAAGATCCAGTACGTAGACGAAGCATACTTTGATACAACTATGGATCTGGAAGAAATCGTTAAGACACGTGCTTATTAATAAGCAGGTTTTCTGAAGAATATAAGCAGTATAAAAACATAGGTGTTGAGATTCGGAGAACCTTTTAAAAGGTTCTCCCTCACACCTCTTTTTTTACCCTATAGGGAGTTAAATTCCGCAATTCCCTATAAGGTAAAAAATAAAAAACATAAAAAATTAAGAAAGAGAGGCGGGCTTTATGGAACAGGGAGTTGTCCTTACAATGAGGAATATCAGCAAAAATTTCCCAGGTGTAAAAGCCCTGCAGAATGTGGATTTCACTTTGCGCAAGGGAGAAATCCATGCGCTGATGGGGGAAAACGGTGCAGGAAAGTCCACGCTGATTAAGGTTCTCACTGGAGTAGAGGAGTTTGAAGCAGGAGAAATTATGATTGACGGCAGTTCGCACGCCATCATTAATAAATCTCCTCAGGAAGCACAGAAAAACGGTATCAGCACAGTGTATCAGGAAGTAAACCTTTGTCCCAACCTATCTGTGGCAGAAAATCTGTTTATTGGCAGAGAGCCGAAAAAGGGGGGACTGATCGACTGGAAGACTATGAACAAACGGTCAAAGGAGCTGCTGGAAAGTCTGGACATTCATGTGGATGTTACTATGGCCATTGAAAATTATTCTATTGCTATTCAGCAGATGCTTGCTATTGCACGTGCGGTGGATATGTCTGCTAAGGTATTGATTTTAGACGAGCCTACGTCCTCCTTGGATGACAGTGAGGTAGAAAAGCTGTTTGTACTGATGAACCGCTTAAAATCACAGGGAGTAGGAATTGTCTTTGTCACTCACTTCCTGGAGCAGGTGTACGCAGTGTGCGACAGAATTACAGTTTTAAGAAACGGGGAGCTGGTAGGCGAGTTTACTACAGAGGCTCTTCCTAGAGTTCAGTTAGTTGCCAAGATGATGGGCAAGGATTTTGATGATCTGGCGGCGCTGAAAAAAGAAGGCGAGGAAGCTAAGACTGGCGGCGAAGTGGTTATTAAGGCAGAGGGACTTGGGCATAGGGGGACCATTAAGCCCTTTGATCTTACAATCCGCAAAGGCGAGGTTATCGGTCTTACAGGACTTTTGGGTTCAGGACGTTCTGAATTGGCCAGAAGTATTTACGGGGCTGATAAGGCAGATTCCGGAGAGCTTTACGTGAATGGAAATAAGCTTCATGTGAACGCGCCTTTAGACGCTATGATGCACGGTATGGCATACTTGCCTGAAAACAGAAAAGAGGAGGGTATTATTGCAGATTTATCTGTTCGTGAAAATCTGATTATTGCCCTTCAGGCAAAACGGGGAATGTTTCATTTAATGAGTAAAAAAGAGCAGGAAGATTTCACTGATGAATATATTAAGGTACTGCAGATAAAAACAGCCAGCAGAGAAACTCCTATTAAACAGCTGTCAGGCGGCAACCAGCAGAAGGTGATTCTGGGAAGATGGCTTCTTACAAATCCGGATTTCCTGATTTTGGATGAGCCTACCAGAGGTATTGATATTGGAACGAAAACAGAGATTCAGAAGCTGGTGCTGGAGATGGCTGATAAAGGAATGGCCGTTATGTTTATTTCTTCTGAAATTGAAGAGATGCTTCGTACCTGCAGCCGTATGGCAGTTTTAAGAGACGGTTCTAAGGTAGGAGAGCTTTCAGGCAATGAACTGAATCAGGAATCTATTATGAAGACAATCGCAGGAGGTGGAAAATAATGGATAGATTGAAAAAAATAACTTCATATCGCCTGTTTTTGCCTTTGGCCAGTTTGGCCCTTGTGCTTTTGATCAACCTGATTACCACGCCTACATTTTTCCAGATCAGTATTAGAAACGGCGTGCTGTACGGGTACATTATTGACGTTATTAACAGAGCCAGCGAGCTGGTGATTCTGGCGGTAGGCATGACGCTTGTTATTTCCTCATCAGCAGGAACTGATATTTCTGTAGGCGCTATTATGGCAGTTGCAGGAGCTGTGTGCTGTAATATTTTAGCGGGAGGAGAACAGTCTGTAACTGCTTACTCTGCTCCTTACGCAGTTGGATTTATTGCAGCTTTAATCGTAGGCATTGTCTGCGGTTGCTTTAACGGATTTTTAGTTGCAAAGCTGAAAATTCAGCCTATGATTGCTACTCTGATTTTGTTTACTGCCGGCCGCGGTATTGCCCAGTTAGTAACAAAAGGACAGATTACATATATTCGTGTAGACAGCTTTAAGCTGTTGGGAGCCAGCCTTCCAGGCGTGCCTCTTCCTACTCCTGTATTTGTAGCTGCCATTGTAGTAATTATCACTATGCTTCTTTTAAAATATACGGCTTTAGGCTTGTATATACAATCTGTAGGTATTAACCCGAGAGCCTCCAGGCTGGTTGGCTTAAAATCTACAATGATTATTTTCCTTACATATGCATTCTGCGGTCTTTGCGCAGGAGTTGCAGGTATGGTTGCTACATCCCGCATTTACTCTGCAGACGCTAACAACATTGGTTTGAACATGGAGCTGGATGCCATCCTGGCTGTAGCTCTTGGAGGAAACTCCCTGGCAGGCGGAAAATTCTCCCTTATGGGCAGTATTATCGGCGCATATACAATCCAGGCTTTGACCACAACTCTTTACGCTATGTCTGTATCTGCAGATCAGATTCCGGTTTACAAAGCCATTGTAGTAGTTATAATCGTTGCTTTACAGTCTCCTGAATTTGCAAAGATGAGAAAACGTCTGATGGCAAAATCTGCATCCGGAGCAAGAAAAGAGGTGGCATAAATGGGTAAAAAGGGAATGAAAGCAGGCAGAAAGCTGGATGGAAATTCCTTCCTGCTGATGCTTACAATCGGATTATTCTTTGTTATGTATATTACAGGTATTATCCTGTTTAAGGATCAGGGATTTGCAAAAACTCAAAACTTCCTGAACCTGTTTATCTCTAATGCCGGACTGATTGTTATTGCAACAGGTATGACTATTGTTATGATTACTGGAGGAATTGATATTTCCGTAGGTTCGGTAGTAGCTATGATTTGTATGCTGCTGGCCTGGATGATGCAGAATAAAGGCATCGGGGCAGTTCCGGCAGTGCTGATTGCTTTAGGCGTAGGCATTGTATTTGGATTTGTTCAGGGATATTTGGTGGCGTATTTAAAAATCCAGCCCTTTATTGTAACCCTGGCCGGAATGTTCTTTGCCAGAGGTATGACTGCTATTATCAGCCGTGATATGATTAGTATTGAAAACCCTACTTTCCTGTCATGGGCCAAATTTAAAATTTATCTGCCTTTTGGGGGATATGTAAATAAAAAAGGAGTTATGATTTATCCTTATATTTATCCTACAGTAGTAATTGCCTTAGTAGTGCTGATTTTAGCATTTGTTATGCTGAAATATACTAAATTCGGCCGTTCTATTTATGCAATTGGAGGAAATGAGCAGTCTGCGCTTTTAATGGGTCTGGATGTTAAGAAAGTAAAACTGAAAGCTTATATTTTAGACGGCTTCCTCTGCAGCCTTGGCGGAATCCTGTTCTGTCTGAATACCTTAGGCGGATTCGTGGAGCAGGCAAAGGGCTTTGAGATGGACGCCATAGCTTCAGCCGTAATCGGAGGAACTTTGCTTACAGGCGGTGTTGGAAACGTAATCGGAAGCTTATTTGGAGTTTTAATTAAAGCTACTATAGAAGCATTTATCACTTTCCAGGGCACCTTATCCTCCTGGTGGGTAAGAATCACTATTGCAGCGCTGCTGTGCTTCTTCATTGTACTTCAAAGTATTTTTGCAGCATTGAAGAAAAAGAAATAAAAATTTGCGGTAAAAAATCAGTTAGCCTTCTGATATCTGTGTGTACATGATAATCAGAAGGCTAACCTTTTGTTTCACTTTATAACAACTGGGGAAACTCTAAATTGTTTTTAACCTATTTTTTGTATCCGCACTTAGGGCAAACGCCGTTTTCGTTTAAGGCGATGCCGCATAATGGGCAGCGGTCGATTTTGTTTTTCGTTTCAAATTCTGCAGAAGCAGCATTTACGCCGCTGGTAAATGTAAGCTTTGCAATGTTCAGTTTATCTTTCAGCAAGTCGTAAACAATCTTAATCATACCCTCAACAGTAAGGGTTTCTTTTGTCACCACTAAACGGCAGTCCGGGTATGCAGTAGCCAGTTCTGTTTTAAAAGCAGGGCCCTTCATCTTGTTTGTAGGCGCGCCGTCTTTGATGCCCTGTTTTTCATAAACATCTAAAATAGCAGGCAGCAGAGGATCGTCTTCTCTGAGAATCAAAGCGTGGTCGAAGTTTTTAAGAACCTCCCAGGCAGTTTTCTGAATCTCATTACATGGGAATACCATATTCACTCCCGGCTCAATAGAATCTTCCACCTCAATTGTTAAAACGCCGGTATGGCCGTGCAGATACTGAGCTTCTCCCTTAAAACCAAAAAATCTATGTGCATACTGCAGATCTAATGTTGTAATACTTCTCATATTTTATTCTCCTCTTATTTGCAATATTTACGGGTATTTTGTGCCCCCGCATAGGCGCAAAACAAAATGCTCCGAGATATGTACAGTTATTTCTGTTACTCCTTTGAATTGTTTTTGCATTCTGGACAAAGACCTTTAAAGACAATGTCATGTCCTGTAAATGTAAATCCATGGGCGTTTTCAATAGACTTCTCTAAGTCAGCTATATATTTCATATCTACATCAAAAACGCGGTCGCATTTTGTACACCTGATGTGATAATGATCGCTGGTTAGATGGTCGAAACGGTCAGGTCCTCCGGGGATCTCCTTTTTCTTAATCTCACCCATTTCGCACAGACGCTGAAGATTCCTGTATACAGTTCCCCGGCTAATATTCTTGTGCTCTTTAACAATTTCATTGTATATCTCGTCTGCAGCGGCATGGACCTGTAGAGCGGCGGATGAGAAGCTCCGGATCATACTCAATTTTATTTACCTGAGGCGCAATAAGGGAGGCTGACCGTCCAAGTTGGGAAGCAGACTGCCTGCTGAGAATTAAGTCCACTGCAGACTGCCCTCTAAGAGGCAGGTGATGCTCAATGGTAGTAATAGAAGGAATGGATACGCCGCTGACAAAAATATTGTCAAATCCACATACAGAGTAGTGGTCAGGCACGTGAAATCCAGAGTCATAAAGGCAGCCAATAATGCCGATAGCCGTCATATCATTGACGCCAATCAGTGCAGTGGCAGAGCTTTTGGAACTTAGCACTTTTTTTGTCAGGCCATAGCCTACCTCATATTCATAAGGAGAAGTAGTGGTATCGGATTCTGCAATATGGTCGCTGATAAAAATATCTAAAGACCCCTGAGGCATTTTTTCCTTTAAAGCTATTTTAAGTCCCTCCAGCCTTTGGCGCCGGGCCAGACTTAAATTATCTAAAGGAGTAGAAAGAAATGCAAAGTGGAAATGGCCCAGAGAGAGAAGATGCTCTCCCATAATAACGCCGGCCTTTACATTATTCAGCTCTATGGACGGAATAGTCATATCAACTGTTTTCTCTCCTATGAGAACAATGGGGAGAGAGAGAGCCAGCTGTTCTGCCATCTGCGGATAGCTGGGCACAAAGGTAAAAATAATGCCCGCCACCTTTGTTTTAGAAAAATAGTCTAAGTAGTAGGATTCATACTCCTTATTTCTGGATGTATTACAGAGAAGAATTTTATACCCCTTTGATAAAGCATATTTTTCAATGCAGGAGGTAAGCTGAGTGTAATACGGGTTGGAAAGAGTGGGAATAAAAACAGCTATAATGTTTTTGTCAGGAACAGAAATACTTTGGGCCGGGAGCATATATCCCAGCTGTCTGGCTGCGTCCAACACTTTATTTTTGGTCTCTTCGCTGAAGGAGGGACCTATTTTATTGTTTAAAACCATGGAAACAGTAGATTGAGATACGCCGGCTAAGCGGGCTACATCTGTAGAAGTAACTTTTTTCATTTAAAATACCTCATTGTTATTTACTAAAAATATTCTTGCTAAAAGAATTGGTAATAATTATTAATAAAATTATTATATGATGAAATGAAGGGAACGTCAATGAGAAAAGAGTAAAGACTGTCATTATCACTAAAAACACAGGAAATATTTTGTTAAAATAGTGAATATCACAAAGGTTGACAAATAATATTAATAATGATAATATGAAGTTGTTAAAAATATTAATCAATTTTGAAAGAAAATATTAATATTATTAATAAGAACTATGATAATGTTTATCTAAAGCATTTTATTAAAAAGGTAAGGAAAAGGAGAAAAACTATGAAAAAAACTTGGAAAAAATTATTGGTTCTGGGACTTGGCGCGTTGATGCTTACAGCCTGCAGCAGCTTGGGAGACAGCGGAAAAAAATCTGATTTCCCCAATACACAGCTGAATATGATTGTACAGGCCAGCCCGGGAGGGTTGTCAGATCAGGTTTCTAAAGAAACAGGGGACCTTATGGGAAAGGTTTTAGGCCAGACGGTAATTTGTCAGTACAAGCCAGGGGGCAGCGGAGCAGTAGGAATGTCTTATGTACAGGCCAGCAAGCCGGACGGATATACTATCGGTCATACGCCTTTAGAGCTGGTAATGTTAAAATCTTTAGGATACGCAGATCTGCAGCCGGATGATTTAACATTACTTGGTCGGGCGTACACAACAGTGGGAGCATTAGCTGTAAAACCGGGAGATGAAAGATTTTCTACAGTTGAAGAATTTATAGAATATGCCAAAGCTCATCCAGGTGAGCTGACAGTGGGAAATGCAGGTACAGGATCTATTTGGCACTTAGGAGCTATTGGCCTGGAAAAAGCAGCCGGAGTAACATTTAACCATGTGCCTTTTGATGGAGCCAGCAAAAGTATTGCAGCTTTAATGGGAGGACATGTAGACGCAGTTGTCAGCGCTCCTATTGAGCTGATGTCAGGGGCCAAGGGAAATGAAATACAGATCCTGGCCACCATGGGGGAGGAACGCTCACAGGCATTTCCGGATGCTCCTACCTTAAAAGAAAGCGGAATTGACTATGAGCTTCTGCACTGGGGCGGCTTCGCAGGACCTAAGGACTTGCCTGAGGATGTGAAAGCAGCTCTGCAAAATGCTTTAAAAGAAGCTGTAGAGTCTGATGAATACGCAGAATTTATGAAAGAAAGAGGAATGGAGCCTGCATTTCTTCAGGGAGAGGAATACGACCAATTTATTAAAGAGCAGACAGAGTTCTTTGATCAGCTGATTGAAGAGGCCGGATTAAAGAAATAGAAAGAGGAGGAAAAATTGTGGTTGGTGAAATCGTAATTTCTTTAGCGGCAGTGATCATCTGTGCGGCGGCATTTATAAATGCATTTTCCTTCCCCGGAGGCACGTCTGACGGCGTGCCGGGGGCAGGAGTATTTCCCCAGGCATTGTGCGCCATTATTATTTTAATTAATCTGATTCTTATATTCCGCGCTGTAAGAGATAAGAAGAAGACAGAACCGGAAACAGAGGAGCAGAAAATAGGCTTTAGACGGCTGGCGCTGATTGCTTTATGTACAGCGGGATTTATTGTGCTTTGGGGGAGCCTGCATTTTGTAATTATCTGCAGCGTTTACCTGATTTTAGTTGGACTGATTTTGAAGCAGAATATGAAAACCTTTGCGCCTGGAGCTGTTGTCAGCTCAATTCTGGTATTTTACATATTCCAGGAATTTTTAAATGTTATGCTGAATAATTAAGGAGGAAAACTATATGGTTACAGAAGCGATTATAGCAATTATGGACCCGTCTGTAATGCTGTTTATGCTGATAGGAGTGATCGTAGGGGCTTTGATCGGCGCTTTGCCAGGACTTTCTGTAGTAATGGCCATTTCTATTCTGACGCCTATTACTTTTGGGCTGAAGCCGGCTCAGGGGCTGGCAATGCTTATTGGAGTTTACAACTCAGGAGTGTGGGCGGGAGGGATCTCAGCTATTTTAGTAAATACGCCGGGTACGCCTGCTTCTATTATGACTAGCCTGGACGGATATGCAATGACAAAAAGAGGGGAAGCAGGACTGGCCTTGGGAATCAATGTAATTTATTCTGCAATAGGAGGACTGATCAGCTCTGTTATTTTAATGATAGCAGCATTTCCCATTGCTAAATTTGCTTTGAAATTTGGCCCTGCAGAATATTTTGCCCTTTCCCTTTTTGGGCTCTCCATGATTATAGGCGTTTCAGAAAAGTCTATATTAAAGGGAGTGATGATGGGCTGCTTTGGATTTTTAATTGCTACAGTAGGCTTGGACTCTATGTATGCTTATCCAAGATATACATTTGGAATGGTGGACCTTCTTCAGGGAATTTCCTATGTGCCTGTTATGATTGGTTTGTTTGGCTTTGCGGAAGTGTTAGGTCAGGTATATGAAAATAAAAAGGATGAAAGAGATCAGGAAAAGAAAAAAATAGGCCGAATTATTCCTACCTGGAAAATGGTAAAGGATTTCTTCCCGTTAACTACAATCAGCGCCTTAGTTTCAGTAATTGTGGGAGCCATTCCGGGAGCCGGCGGCGATATTGCCTCTATTATCTGCTGGGATCAGTGTAAAAAAGTGTCAAAGGATAAAGAAAATTACGGAAAAGGCTCTGCGGAGGGGCTGGCCGTTACATGTACGGCCAACAACGGAATTATCGGCGGCGCAATGACTACTATGCTGACTTTGGGAATACCGGGGGACGCTGTAACAGCAGTGCTGATTGGTTCATTAATGATGTATGGTATGCAGCCGGGGCCTATGCTTTTTGTGGAAAGTAAGGATTTTGTATACAAGCTTATGGTTATGATGGTAATTGCAAATATTATGTTTTTAGTTTTTGGCCTGATGACGTCTAAAGCTTCCGCAGCTTTATTAAAGCTGAAGGAGCAGTATGTGTGGGTAGCCATTATACTGTTATCTATTGTAGGTTCTTATGCGGTGAATAACTCTATTTTTGATGTTGTTGTAATGTTTATCTGCGGTATTATAGGATTTTTCCTGAAAAAATATGATTTTCCTCTGCCGCCTTTAATTTTAGGATTGATTTTAGGTCCTATGGCTGAATCTAATTTAAGAAGATCCTTAGCCTTATCTGCAGGCTCTTACCAAATCTTTATAGCCAGTCCTATTTCTATTGTACTTTTGGCTTGCACTGTATTAGCCCTGGCAGGACCTGTAATTATGAAAAAAATGAAAACAAAAAAAGAGGCTGAAGTATAGCAGGAAGGTAAAGTAATGTTGAAAATAAAGAATCCGGGAGGAAAGATTATTTCCATAGGGGAACTGCTGGTAGAGTTTATTCCAGTGGAACCAACACTTAGATTAAATGAAGAAGGCAGCATTTTAAAAACTGCCAGCGGCTCCTCAGGTATTTTTGCATGCGCCAATGCAAAAATCTGCGACAGAGCCGCTTTTATAGGAAAAATAGGCCCCGACCCGTTAAGCGACTTTGTATATCAGATTATGGACAGAGAAGGGGTGGATATTTCCAGAGTAGTAAAAGATAAAGAAGGGCAAATAGGCCTGGCTTTTTTAGAAAACCTGGAAGAGGGCCGGAACTTTGAGTATTACAGAAGTAATTCCATAGGAAGTAAATTTGGCCCTGATGATATAGACGAAGAATATATAAAAAAGGCCAGCGCTATTCATTACTCCGGTATGCTTTTAGAATTGAGTGAAACTATGAGAGCTGCCTGCGAGAAGTGTGTAAGAATTGCAAAAGAAGCAGGCGTTATGATCTCTTTTGATCCTAATATTAGAAAAGAGGTTATGAAAAGTGAGGATGCCAGACAGCGGCTGTATAAAGGTATTGAAAGTGCTGATGTAATTGCCCCTACATTAGAGGAGGCTGCTTTTATTACAGGGCTTTCAGATCCTTTAGAAATTCTTCATCAGCTTCACCAAAAAGGCCCTAAAATCATTGCGCTTACCAGAGACAAAGATGGGGCGATTCTCAGCGACGGAAAAAAGGTGGTGTATGTAGGCGGTATACACGTAAAAGCTATTGATCCTACAGGCGCCGGAGACACATTTGCCTCTATGCTGGTTTACGGCATTCAGGAAGGCTGGGATTTAGAGAAAATTGCTTTGTACTGCAACTGTGCAGGCGGTTTGGTAGTCACAAGACAGGGCTCTATTGGCCGGGCGCTTCCAAACCTGCATGAGGTAGAACAAATGATAGAAAAATCTCAGCCTGAAATTAAAGTGGAGATGAGATAATAATGAGAAAATTGACAGTACATCCAAATATTAAAACAGGTTTAGGTTTGGCGGGAAATACATATAAGCAGGTGATTCAAAAGGGAGAAATCACTTTAGGAGAGCTGATCGCTTGGGCGGCGGGAAGAGGATTTTCCTGGTTTGAGCTAAGAGACGCTGGCGTGACTATGGAAAGGGAAGAGCTTTTAAGGCTGAAAGCTTTGGCGGATACTTTAGGCTTACGCATTCACTATTCCTGGGATAATGAGGATGTTTTTAAAGAGGATGAAAAATTTTACAAGGGTATGGAACAAGCCGCTTTATTTGGCAGGGGAACTTGCTGCCGGGTACTGGTGGCCTCAAAAGCGGCTGCAGGAAAAAAAGGATATTCTAAAGAGGAATTTAATCGGCTAGTACCTGTAATTAATCAGTATGTAAAGAAAGCCGGGGAGTTGGGGATTAATCTTTGCTTTGAAAATTCTATGGAGCCTTTATTTGGAGACGGAGCAAGCTATTTTGGAATGGATGAATTGATGGAAGCCTGTAAGGGAATGTGCGCCACTTTGGATGCAGCTAATGCTACAAACGAAACTACTATGGTGAATCCTGAGGAGGAAGACATTATTTCTTATTATAATAAATATAAGGACAGAATATTTTACTATCATCTGAAGGTTACCAGGGACCACAAGCTTTTAGATACTGTTGAAACAGAAGGAGATTTTCATGTAAAAAAGCTTTTTAAAGAGTTCTCTAAGAACCCGGAAATGAAAATCTGCCTGGAAATTCCCCAGAAAAAAACTTTGGCAGATTTAAACAGAACAGTGGAGAGAAGTATTCAGGTGCTGGAAGGAGAATAAAAATGAAGGCTGGAGAATTGAAAAAGAGGTTGAAGAACGGGGAAAAGGCTTTGGGAACTATGGTCACTGTTTTTCAAAATCCTGATATTGTAAAAATCTTGAAGGTATGCGGCTTTGATTTCTTTGTGCTGGACTGTGAGCACGGCTGCTTTGAATATGGAGAGGCGGCCAGAATCATTGGAATGGCAAGAGGAATAGGGCTTCCGGTAATAGTGAGAATAGCAGAAATCAGAAGAGAGCTGGTATTAAAATTTATGGAAATGGGAGCCGACGGTCTGCTGCTTCCAGATACCAGAGAAAAAGAGGAGGCTAAGCTTTTAGTAAAATATTCAAAATATGCTCCTCTAGGGGACAGAGGTGTTTCTTTATCCAGACCTCACACGGACTTTAAAAAGGTTCAGGGAAGACAATATATGGATGAAGCAAATGAAAATACTATTTTAATGTGCCAGATTGAGTCGCCTGAAGGGGTGGAGCATATTCAGGAAATTATTGGCGTTGATGGGATTGACGCTGCATTTGTAGGCCCCAATGATCTTTCTCAAAATTATGGAGTATTAGGAGAATATGGAAATCCTGTAATGAAGCAGGCGTATGATAAAATTTTAAAGGCCGCGCAGACATCAGGGAAAATTGCCGGGATTCACTTTGGAAAAAAAGAACCTTTGCTTCCCTGTATTCAGGCGGGCTACCAAATGAATATGTGCGGAAATGATGTAAGCTTCCTGATGGACGGGGCAAAAAAGGTTTTGGAAAGTATAAAGGGAATTTAATATTAATGATAAAAAATGCCGAGGAGATGAAGCGTCTGTATAAAAATACAGAAATGGGTCTGCAGGCATTTTTTTAATGGAAAACTATTCAGCTTCCCTGATTTCCCGGAAATCCAGTTGAGTAAAAATTCTACCTATGTTACAATGAATTACTAGCGATTAAAGGTGATGGAGGACATTGGCATGTATCTGATTGCAGGATTGGGAAACCCTACGAAGAAATATGAAGGCACCAGACATAACGTGGGCTTTCAGGTGATTGATAAGCTGGCGGACAAGCTGGGCATTTCTGTAAATGAGAAAAAATTTAAGGGAGTATGCGCAAGAGGAATGGCAGGGGGAGAAAAGGTTCTTTTGTTAAAGCCTGAAACCTTTATGAATTTAAGCGGAGAAAGTATTCGTGCTGCTGTGGATTTCTACAGGATAGAACCAGAGCATATGATTATAATATATGATGATATTGATTTAGCTCCGGGACATTTAAGGGTTCGGGTAAAGGGCAGCGCCGGAGGCCATAACGGCATGAAAAATATTATTGCTCACATGGGTACTCAGGAATTTCCCAGAGTGCGGGTAGGCATTGGAGCTAAGCCGGACAGAATGGATTTGGCGGACTATGTGCTGGGACATTTTCCCCAGGTGGAAAAGCCTGTAATGGAGGACGCCTTTGAGGCTGCCGCCCAGGCTGCGCTGACAATTATAGAAGAGGGGCCGGACGTGGCTATGAACCGATTTAACCGGCAGAAAGGCTGAAAATAGTGAGGGGTATATGAGCAGTGTATTTACAAACCCATTAAAGGAATTAAAAGAATTTGAGGACATGGAACAGGATCTGGCAAAAGGCTCAGGTCCTGTTCAGTTAAGCGGCTGTGCAGATTCTCAAAAGGCCCATTTTATCAGCGAGTCTTCAGAAAATCTGCCGTGGAAGCTGGTAGTAACATATGATGATTCCAGAGCCAGGGAGATTTATGATGATCTGCGGTATTTTCAGCCTAATACCTGGCTGTATCCGGCCAGGGACCTGCTGTTTTACAATGCAGATATTCATGGAAACCTGATGACAAAGCAGCGGCTTCAGGTGCTGCGGCACATGGCTGAGGATAAAAGCGGAATTGTGGTCACGACTGTGGACGGCTTGATGGACCATCTGCTTCCCATGGATTTTATTCAGTCTCAGGCTATTACTGTAAAAGCAGGGCAGGAGCTGAATCTGGAGCAGTGGAAAGACAGGCTGACTGCCATGGGATATGAACGTCTTCCGCAAGTGGACGGCATGGGACAGTTTTCTATCAGAGGCGGAATTTTAGATCTGTTTCCCCTTACAGAAGAATTTCCTATTAGAATAGAGCTGTGGGACACAGAGGTGGATTCTATAAGAACCTTTGATTTAGAAAGCCAAAGGTCTATAGAGCAGCTGGATGAGGCGACTATATATCCTGCATCAGAGCTGGTAGTGACAAAGGAGCAGTTAAAGCAGGGGGCGGACAGAATTGAAAAAGAGAAAAAGTCTTACAGTAAAAGCCTGAGAAGCCAAATGAAAACAGAGGAAGCCCACAGAATAGAGACTATTATTCAGGAAGTGGCGGACGGCATAAAAGAAGGCTTTCGGGTTCACGGGCTGGACAGCTTTCTCCAGTATTTCTGCGATAGCACAGTATCCTTTTTAGACTGTTTTCCGGGAGATAAAACGGGAATATTTTTAGATGAGCCTATGAGGCTTAGAGAAAAAGGGCAGGCTGTGGAGACAGAATTCAGGGAGAGTATGGCTCACAGACTGGAAAAAGGGTATTTACTTCCAGGCCAGACGAACCTTTTATATTCTTTAGAGGAAATCCTGGCAAAGGCCCAGCAGGGCCATACAGTGTATCTTACATCCCTGGAGCAAAAGCTTTCCGGAATGACAGTAAAGAAAAAATATCATATTGACGCCAGAAGTCTTACCTCCTACCAATCTGGCTTTGACATGCTGATTAAGGATTTAAGACGGTGGAAAAAAGAAAAATACAGAGTGATTCTTTTAACTGGTTCCAGAACAAGGGCCAGCCGTCTGGCAGGAGATTTAAGAGAATATGAATTAAGCGCGTTCTGCCCTGACAATGAAGATCATCCGGTAAATCCGGGGGAGATTTTAGTTACTTTTGGAAATCTCCACCGGGGCTTTGAATATCCTCTTTTAAAATTTGTAGTAATAACAGAAGGGGATATGTTCGGCGGGGAGAAGAAGAAAAAGAAGCGGAAGAAAACGTCCTATGAAGGGAAAAAAATTCAAAGCTTTGCCGAGCTGTCCATAGGAGATTATGTGGTCCATGAAGATCATGGTTTAGGCATCTACCGGGGAATTGAAAAAATCGAGCAGGATAAGGTAGTTAAGGATTACATTAAAATTGAATATGGGGACGGAGGAAATTTATATCTGCCGGCAACCAGGATGGAAGGCATTCAGAAGTATGCAGGAGCCGACGCCAAGGCGCCGAAGCTGAATAAGCTGGGCGGGGAGCAGTGGAATAAAACAAAGACAAAGGTAAAAGGGGCTGTAAAGGAAATTGCCAGAGATCTGGTGGAGCTTTATGCGGTCAGGCAGCAGACTGAGGGATATCAATGCGGCCCTGATACAGTATGGCAGAGGGAGTTTGAGGAAATGTTTCCCTATGAGGAGACAGATGATCAGATAGATGCCATTGACGCCACAAAAGCAGACATGGAAAGCCGTAAAATAATGGACCGTCTGATCTGTGGTGACGTAGGCTACGGAAAAACAGAGATCGCCTTGCGAGCCGCCTTTAAGGCAGTGCAGGAAAGCCGTCAGGTAGTGTATTTAGTGCCCACTACCATTTTGGCTCAGCAGCATTATAATACATTTGTCCAGAGAATGAAGGACTTCCCTGTAAGAGTAGATTTAATGTCCCGGTTTAAAACGCCGGGAGAACAGAAGAAAACCATAGAGGATTTAAAAAAGGGCCTGGTGGATATTGTAATAGGAACTCACAGAGTGCTTTCTAAGGATATGCAGTTTAAAAATCTGGGGCTTCTGATTATTGACGAGGAGCAGAGATTTGGAGTAGCTCACAAGGAAAAAATAAAGAAGCTGAAGGAAAATGTAGATGTTTTGACTTTAACTGCAACTCCTATTCCCAGAACTCTTCATATGAGTTTAATCGGCATCAGGGATATGAGCGTGTTGGAGGAGCCTCCTGTAGACAGAGTTCCTATTCAAACCTACGTCATGGAGTACAATGACGAGATGATTCGGGAGGCCATTCAAAGGGAAATGGCAAGACAGGGGCAGGTGTACTATGTATACAACAGAGTAAATAATATTGAGGAGGTAGCCGCCCATGTGGCCAGCCTGGTACCGGATGCCACAGTTGTATTTGCCCATGGACAGATGAGGGAGCATCAGCTGGAAAAAATAATGCTGGGCTTTGTAAGCGGGGGAATTGACGTGCTGGTTTCCACCACTATTATTGAAACAGGACTGGACATTTCCAACGCCAACACTATGATTATTCACGATGCAGACCAGCTGGGACTTTCGCAGCTGTATCAGCTGAGAGGAAGAGTGGGACGATCTAACAGAACCTCCTACGCCTTCCTGATGTATAAAAGAGATAAAATGTTAAAGGAAGAGGCGGAGAAGAGGCTTCAGGCTATCAGAGAATTTACAGAATTAGGCTCTGGAATTAAAATCGCCATGAGAGACTTAGAGATCAGGGGCGCAGGCAATATTCTGGGAGCAGAGCAGCACGGTCACATGGAGGCAGTAGGATATGATCTGTACTGTAAGCTGTTAAACCAGGCAGTCCAGGCTTTAAAAGGGCAAAAGCCGGAGGAGGAAGAGTATGAGACAGTGGTAGACTGCGACATAGACGCATATATTCCCTCCTTTTATATTAAAAATGAGTATCAAAAGCTGGATATTTATAAACGAATTTCTGCCATTGAGGATGAAGAAGAGTATATGGATATGCAGGATGAGCTGATGGACCGTTTTGGAGATATTCCAAAACCGGTGGAGAACCTTCTGCGGGTGGCGGCTTTAAAAGGTCTGGCTCACAGAGCTTATGTTACAGAGGTATTTATTAACCGCCAGGAGGCCAGGCTGACTATGTTTGCCAAGGCTAAACTAAATGCAGAAAAGATCCCGGAGCTGATTGCAGGGTACAGGGGAGACTTAAAATTTCAAAGCGGCGACAGTCCTGTATTTTTATATACAGATCAGCGGAATAAAAATAAAGACTGCAGCTCCATGATGGAAAAAACAAAAGAATTGTTAGATAAGCTGTGGGAATTAACAGAAAAATAAAAAAGACTGAAAAAGAAGCAGCTTTTTATTCAGTAATATAGTTGACACTAAAGCATGTGTTACGTTAATATGAAAAAGTGTAATACCTTACTATAAGAAAACAGGGGGAAAATACTATGTCAGGTACTATATGGTCGTTATTGCCGCCTATTGTGGCGATTGCGCTGGCTCTGATAACAAAGGAAGTGTATGTGTCTCTTCTCATTGGAATTTTGGTGGGGGGAGCCTTATTTACCGGCTTTCATCCGCTGCTGACTGCAGAAGTTACATTTGATATTATGGGAAGTAAAATGGGAAGTAATATTAACATATTAATCTTCCTGGCCCTTTTAGGAATCGTAGTTTCTTTGATTACTAAATCAGGGGCGTCTAAGGCTTACGGGGACTGGGCTTCCCAGACCATAAAAAGCAAAAAGGGAGCTTTATTTGCCACAATATTTCTGGGGGCCTTAATTTTTGTAGACGATTATTTTAACTGTCTGACTGTGGGCACAGTTATGCGCCCTGTAACAGATAAATATAAAATTACCAGGGCTAAGCTGGCTTATATTATTGACGCCACTGCAGCCCCTATATGTATTATAGCTCCAGTGTCCAGCTGGGCGGCAGCAGTAGGATCTTCCCTGCCGGAGGACTGCGGGATTGACGGCTTTACATTATTTTTAAAAACCATACCTTTTAATCTATATGCATTGGGCACTTTGGCTTTTATGATTTACATTACGGCAAAAAATATAGATTTTGGAGCCATGAAAACATATGAAGATAAGGTGGCCAGACTGGGCTCTGAGGAAACCATTGACGATGACAGTATTAAAATTACTGGAAGAGGAAAGGTAATTGATTTGGTGCTGCCTATTTTAGTGCTGATTGTACTGTGCGTCAGCGCAATGCTTTACACAGGAGGAATTCTGGAGGGAGAATCTGTAGTAACTGCTTTTGCAGGATGTGATTCCTCTAAAAGTTTGGTGCTTGGAGCATTCTTTACTTTAGTATTTATTTTAGTATTTTATCTGCCCAGAAAAGTAATCAGCTATGCTGAGTTCTGCGAAAGTATTCCTGTAGGCATTAAGGCTATGGTGCCGGCTATTATTATATTAAGTCTGGCATGGACATTATCCGGTATCTGCAGTGAGGAATATTTAAACATTGGCGGATATGTAGGCGGAATAGTAGGAGAGAATGCTTTGATTGGAGCTCTTTTGCCTGCAATTTTCTTTGTAGTGGCAGTAGGACTTTCCTTTTCTACAGGAACCTCATGGGGAACCTTTGGAATTCTGATTCCTATAGCCATTGCTATATTAGGTCTGGAAAATCAGAACGTACTGTCTATTAACGTAGCTGCAATTTTGGCGGGAGCAGTGTGCGGAGACCACATGTCTCCGATTTCAGATACTACCATATTGGCGTCTGCAGGGGCCCAGTGTAATCACATGAACCATGTGTCCACACAGATTCCATATGCTCTTTTAGTGGCCGGCTGCAGTTTGGCCGGATATTTGACAGCAGGAATCACACAGAACGGCTGGATAGGTTTAATTGTGGGAGCCGCAGCTCTGGCGCTGGTTTTAACAGCAGTAACAAAAATTCATAAAACAAAAGAGGCATAAATAAGGAGGAGAAAAATGGCGATTTTTGGCTGTGTAGCAGATGATTTTACAGGAGCAGGGGATGCGGCATCCTTTTTAGTAAAGGGAGGGCTGCCTACCCAGTTATTTAACGGAATACCTAAAGAGGGGGATAAGGTGCTGCCGGGGGTTCAGGCCATTGTCATTGCGTTAAAGACCAGAACCCAGGAAACAACGTCGGCGGTGGAAGATACTATGAAGGCACTGCTGTGGATGGGCGAGCAGGGAGTAGAACATTTTTATTTAAAATATTGCTCTACCTTTGACTCTACCAGGGAGGGAAACATTGGTCCTATTGCAGATAGAGCCATGGAGCTGACTGGGTCTAAGCTTAGCCTTTTATGCCCGTCGCTTCCAGTAAACGGCAGAACAGTGAAAGATGGCTGTCTGTATGTAAACGGCGTTCCACTTCAGGAAAGCCCTATGAAAAATCATCCCCTGACTCCTATGTGGGACTGCAGAATTCAGGAGCTGATGAAGGACCAGAGTATTTATCCCTGTAAAATAATGGACAGGTCCTGGTTTGAAAAAGACCTGGAGGAAGTAGCTCAGGCTTTTGAAGGTGAAAAAAGGACATATTTGATTCCTGATTATGAGAAGGATGAGGACGGAGAAAAAATTGCCGCAATGTTTTACAATCTGCCTCTTTTAACTGGAGGAAGCGGGCTGTTAGAGCCTTTAGCGCGGCTGCACGCGGCAAAGCTGGGAATCAGCGGCGAAAGCGCTGTGCCCGAAAGTACTACTAAGGGCGGGGCGTTTATGGTGGCTGGAAGCTGCTCTAAGGCTACATTAGGACAGATCAAGTATTTTCAGGAACAGGGCGGTTTAAGCTGCAGAATAGACCCGGTTGCAATGGCAGAGGGAAAAGAGTCTGTGGAGGATGTGTGGAGTTTTATTAAAGAACACCAGGATCATCCGGTGCTGGTATACAGCTCTGATACAGCGGATAATGTAAAAAAGGTGCAGGAAATGGGCAGAGAGCGGATTGCTTCCATGCTGGAGCAGGCCTCAGCCGCTCTGGCTAAAAAAGCAGTGGAAGCGGGAATGACCAGAATCATTGTGGCAGGAGGGGAAACCTCCGGGGCTGTAACAAAAGGTCTGGGCTTTGATTCATACAGAATCGGCGAAAGCGTGGCTCCTGGAGTTCCTATTATGATTCCTGCCGGAAGAGAAGATATCCGCCTTGTGTTAAAGTCAGGAAACTTTGGCCAGGAAGATTTCTTTACAAAGGTACTGGAAATGACAGAGAAGAAAGAGGGAAAATAAAATGGATGAAATGCTGAAGAAAAAAATAGAACAGGCTATATGGGTAGGAAAAAGCTTATTTGACAGAAATAAAACATCAGGCTCGTCAGCCAATATGAGCTTTCTCCATGAGGGAACTGTATATATCAGCGGCAGCGGCACCTGCTTTGGAACCTTAAAGCCGGAGGACTTTGCAGCAGTGTCCCTGGAGGGAACAGTGCTTTCAGAGAAAAAGCCAAGTAAAGAGCTGCCTCTTCATCTGTATTTATATCAGAAGGATTCTAATATAGGGGCAGTGCTCCATACCCACAGTACATATTCAGTGCTTTGGAGTTTCTTACCTGTGGAAAATGAAAAGGATTGTATTCCAGATCATACGCCATATTTAAAAATGAAGCTGGGAACAGTAGGGATGATTCCATATGAAAAGCCTGGCACACCTGAGCTTTTTCAGGCTTTTTTGGACAGAATTAAGCACAGCGACGGCTATCTTTTGAAGCAGCACGGCCCTGTTGTGCCGGGAAAAGATATTTTAGATGCATTTTACTGCCTGGAAGAGTTGGAAGAAAGCGCCAGAATTGCCTGGGAGCTAAGAAAATAAAATGAAGAAGAAACGGGAATGATGTAAAGATAAAATCCATCATTCCCGTTTTTGTTGTTAGGGCAAAGCCCTGTTTACCATTGTGGAGTTTTTCGTTGATCCGAAAAACGGAACTTTGGAAAACAAATAAACCACCTGCTATGCAGGTGAGTTAGAATTGCTTCAGCTTACAGCAAAAAACCTCCAGTGTTATAATTAATGTAAGGTTCGCCAACCGCATTAATAAACAAAGGAGGTATCCATATGGATAGTAACAGTTTATCACATACAAAATGGAATTGTAAGTATCATATTGTATNTTCAGCTTACAGCAAAAAACCTCCAGTGTTATAATTAATGTAAGGTTCGCCAACCGCATTAATAAACAAAGGAGGTATCCATATGGATAGTAACAGTTTATCACATACAAAATGGAATTGTAAGTATCATATTGTATTTGCACCAAAATATAGGAGAAAAATAGCATACGGAAAAATAAAACAGGATATAGCAAATATTTTAAGTATGTTATGCAAAAGAAAAGGTGTAAAAATTGTAGAAGCAGAGATATGTCCAGATCATGTACATATGCTAGTAGAAATTCCGCCAAGCATTAGTGTATCGTATTTTGTAGGGTATTTGAAAGGAAAAAGTACACTTATGATATTTGAAAGACATACAAATTTGAAATATAAATATGGAAATAGACATTTTTGGTGTCGAGGATATTATGTAGATACGGTAGGGAAAAATGCAAAGAAAATACAGGAATATATAGCAAATCAGTTACAAGAAGATTTGGAATATGATCAGATGACACTGAAAGAGTATATTGACCCGTTTACGGGTGAGCCAGTAAAAGCAAACAAATAAAATAAGCCCTTTAGGGCTTAGTAGGTAAATGATGTTGCGCTTGGCGAACCTATTTCGGAGAGTCTTTAGACTCCAGTGCCGGTAACAGACCCTTATAGGGTCAAAGCAAGCCACCGGCTTAGCCGGTGGTCTTGACTTCAATTGATTATACGTTTGCAATAATTAACTTTGTGTCATGCTGTCTGCAGTTGTCAATAAAGGACTGGGGAGCGTTGGAGTCTGTAACAATGGTGTCGATTTCTGAGATGTGTCCCAGCTGCAGAAAATTAGGCATGACCAGCTTGCTGCTGTCAATGAGAACAACTGTGTGGGCAGAATGTTCAATAACCGTACGTTTTAAAGAGAATTCGGATGTACTTGGAGTAGACAGATATCCGTCTGCAGAGATGCCGTAAAGACCAATAAAAGCATAATCAAAACGCATGGATTGAAGCATGTTCTCTGCGAATATGCCTGAACAGGAATTGGTGTTTTTTTGAAGCTCTCCGCCCAGACACATTACGTGAATGTTAGTCCTGGAGTTTAATTCCAGCGCAGTAGTTAAAGTATCTGTAACTACAAGCAGATTTTGAGTGTTGGCCAGACAGCGGGCCAAACAATACACAGTGGTGCTGGAATCAAAAAAAAGCCTGGCTCCGTTGGGGATTAAAGGCATAGCCGCCGCGGCGATTGCTTCTTTTTCTGCCATATGTGAAGAAATTCTCATATAATAAGGGCGCTGGGGATCAGCATTTTTACGGACAGCCACAGCGCCTCCGTGAGATCGAATGGCAAGATTCTGCTTTTCTAGCTCGTTTAAATCACGTCTGATGGTCATCTCAGTGACATTAAATATTCTGCAAAGATTACTGACTTCCACTTTCCCATATTTATTCAGCATAGCTTGTATTTGCAACAATCTTTCGCTTTTTAACATGTATAATACCTCTTTTACTGTATAAAATGGAACTTTTATTAAACCAATCTTAGCAAATAAGAGGGTGATTGTAAATAGAAAAAGGGAAAAATTACCAATTTCTTCCAATTTAAATGTGCGCAATTAACAATATTGAGTTGACAAACGAACATTATATGTTTAATATAAACACATAAAGAATAAAAATCCAAACATTTAAGAAAATAAACTGGAAATCTGGAAGGAGAATAGACATGAAAAGCCCCAATTTGACATTAGGGAAAATTATTTGAATAGATTCCTTGATTTTACAGATACTACTTCCAGAAATAATAAAAAACAGGAAGCAACTAAACAAATGGAGGAGCATCTATGAAAGCTACAGGAATTGTAAGAAGAATAGACGATTTAGGAAGGGTAGTGATCCCAAAAGAGATCAGACGCACCCTGCGCCTGCGGGAAGGAACCCCGTTAGAGATCTTCACGGACCGGGAAGGTGAAATTATTTTAAAGAAATATTCACCAATGGTAGAGCTGACTGCTTTTGCAGGACAATATGCAGAGGCCATGGCCCAGACAACGGGAAAAATCGTATGTATTACTGACAGAGATCAGGTAATCGCTGTTTCAGGAGCATCTAAAAAGGAAATGCTGCAGAAAAACATTAGTCATCAGCTGGAAAACCTGATTACAGAAAGAAATGTGCTGGTGGCGGCAGGAGATGAAAAAGGATTTATTCCTGTTACCTCAGATGAACCTGAAGGAGTTACAGCCCAGGTAATTGCGCCGATTATCTGCGAGGGAGACGCTATTGGGGCCGTTATACTGCTGACAAAGGAACCCAGAGCCAGATTTGGCGATGCGGAGATTAAGCTGGTTACTACAGCCGCCGGTTTCCTTGGCCGTCAGATGGAAGGGTAAAACAGCTTTTTCCCTGAAGGAGCAGATGATTTCTGTTTGGACATTAAAAAGCACATATATCCGGGGCAGGAAAAAAATAGTCTTGTTCCGGATATGTTTTTGCTTTATGATGAAGATATACAGAACTGCTGCAAAATACAGGGAAAGGAAAACATATGTATACATTTGAAGATCTGATCCGGATTGTAGAGAAGCTAAGAGACAAGGATAAGGGCTGCCCATGGGACAAAGAGCAGACCCATGAATCTATGAAGAAATGTCTTACTGACGAATGCCAGGAAGTACTTTTGGCTATTGACAATAAGGACACGGAAAATTTGTGCGAGGAGCTGGGGGACTTATTGTTCCAGGTAATGATTCACAGCCAGATAGGAAAAGAAGAAAAGGAATTTACAATAGAAGACGTTGTTGACGGAATTTGCCGAAAAATGGTGTATCGCCATCCCCATGTTTTTGGAGATGTAAAGGTTAGTTCCACGGCGGAAAGCAACGAATTATGGAAGATCTTAAAAAACAATGAAAAAGGGAAAAAACCTTGACAAATACTATAGAAACAGATATAAATGTAGAGTATAACATTATGTAGGATTGAAGGCAAAAAAACTATAGCTTTCAAATAGTTCTAGGAGGAAAATATAATGAATAAGACAGACTTAGTCGCAGCAATTGCTGAGAGGACAGAACTTTCCAAGAAAGATGCTGAGAAGGCAGTGAAAGCTTTCACAGATGTTATTTCCGAAGAATTAGCAAATAGTGGAAAAATCCAGTTAGTAGGTTTTGGTACATTTGAAGTATCTGAAAGACCAGAGAGAGAAGGAAGAAATCCTAAGACAGGCGAGCCAATGAAGATTGCAGCATCCAGAACACCAAAGTTTAAACCAGGCAGAGTTCTGAAGGATATGGTAAATAACTAATATATGAGACTTGATAAGTTTTTAAAGGTATCGCGTTTAATCAAAAGAAGGACTGTGGCTAATGAGGCATGTGATGCAGGACGTGTATTTGTCAATGATAAAAGTGCAAAGGCCTCTTATGATGTTAAAAACGGGGATATTATTGAAATCCAGTTTGGCACTAAATCTGTAAAGGTGGAAGTGCTGGATGTACAGGAAACTGTAAAGAAGGATGAAGCCAAAGAACTTTACCGGTACTTATAGGAATGAAAATGCAAACCTCTTCATACATTTAACAAGGCAGTTAAATGTACGAGGAGGTTTTTGATATGGAAGAAAAGTTGACAAACCGTCCCCATAAGCTGACGGTTTTAAACCGGTCTACCTGCTGTCTTACAGGGTTAGAGGATGTAGTGTCCTTTGACGAAAATCAGGTGGTTCTCAACACTGTCATGGGACTTTTGACTATAAAGGGAAAGGGGCTTCATGTCAGCCGCCTGACTGTGGAAAAAGGGGAAATTGATATTGACGGCACTGTTGACAGCTTAACCTATTCCTCCAATGAAGCATATAAAAGGTCGGGGGACTCTTTATTTTCCAGGCTTTTTAAATGAGACAGGCGGTGGAATGGTTGACTGGAAGCATATGGGGAGAGATCAGACTATTGTATTTAAGTTTCATACTAGGAGGATGTCTGATGATGTCCTATGATATTTTGCGGGTGCTTCGCATCTTTATTCCCCACAACAGTCTGTGGATTGGAATAGAGGACTTAGGATACTGGTTCTATGCAGGGATTTCCACGTTTTTGCTGCTGTACAGGCAGAACGACGGAAGCCTTAGGGCATATGCAATTGTTGGAACTGTGGCCGGAATGGTGATCTACGACAGATTATTCAGCAGGTTTTTTTTAAAAGGCTTGCAATCTGTAAAGAACTTCATTACAATAAAAATTAAGAAGAAAAACAAGAAACCGGTGAGTAAATGAAAAAAAAGGTAAGAGCCACATCTAGGAGACAGAGAAAAGACAAATGGGGAAACAGGATGGCAATTATCGGGATAACCCTGGTAGTTGGCAGCCTTGCTGTTGTGGTTAATGTGCGGGGCGTTTCCTTAAAGGACAAGGCTGTAGAGTACCAGGTCAGGGAAGACAGCTTAAAAGCTCAATTAGACCAGGAAAATGAGCGGGCCAAGAATCTGGAGGAAAAGCGGAAGTATGTACAGACCAAACAGTACATTGAAAAAGTAGCTAAGGAAAAGCTGGGTATGGTAAAAGAGGACGAGGTTCTTTTAAAGCCGGCTAACCCCAGATAATCATAGAATCTGAAGGAATATGTCGTAAAGTTTTTCTGTATGGGCGACTGGGTTTGACAAATATTTCCTTCCTCCCTGTATATAATCATAGGTATGCAGGTGAGGAGGGATTTTTTTGTTGAGAATAAAAACAGATCAGAAGAATCTGGCAGACGTGAATATATATACGGCGAAGAAGTTAAACAGCCTGGCCAGCTCTTTAACTCAGCTGGCAAAATCTTGTGATGACGAGACTGGAAAGGGACGGAGTCTGACAAAGGAGGACGGGGAAGCCGCCTTAAAGACAGCAGCTGTAATGGTCTGCGGGGAATGCAGCAGATGCAGCGTATACAATGACAGTGTAAATGGGGACAGTTATTTTCTCTACTATCTCCTTAGAGCCTTTGAACAGATGGGGATGGTAAGCGAGGGGGACATGCCCCTCCTTTTTCAGGAATCCTGCCCTAAAAAAGAGGAATACATACGCCAGCTGAATAAAAGCTTAGGCAGAGCTACTATGAATTTGGCCTGGAAAAACAGATTTTTAGAAAGCAGAGACGCGCTCATTGTTCAGTTTAGAGAGCTGGCTGTAATATTAGAAGAATTTTCTCATCAAATGGAGCTGGCTGAGGACATTACAGCTTCTAAAGAGGGAGCCATCAGAAGAATTTTCAAGCAGAACCGCTTAAATGTATCCAGTGTGCTGGTGTTAGAGTATGAGGGAAAGCAGAAAGAAGTTTTTCTTACAGTAAAAAGCGGGAACGGAAGATGTATGACCTCCAGAGAAGCGGCGGAGTTAGTGGGACAGGCCATGGGTGAGGGCAGATGGAGCGTATCAAAGGACAGCAAAACTATTATAAACAGACAGTATGCTGTGTTCCGGTTTGTAGAAGAGGGCCGGTATAGACTGGCTTACGGCGCTGCCTGCGCAGTAAAAGAGGGGGAAGAGGTGTCCGGGGACAATTATTCCTTTGCCAGCCATATTCCGGGTCAGGTGATGATCAGCTTATCAGACGGCATGGGAAGCGGCGTTCACGCCTGCCAGGACAGCCAAAAAGTAGTGGAGCTGACGCAGCAGCTTTTGGAGGCCGGATTTTCAGCAAGAGCGGCCCTGAAAATGGTAAATACTGTGCTGCTGTTAACCGGAGCGGAGGAACATCCCGCCACCTTAGATCTGGCATGTGTAGATTTACATTCTGGAGTTTTAGAGATGATGAAGCTGGGAGCCGCGGCTACATTTGTAATCAGTCAGGATGGGGTGGAGGCTATAGAGGCAGGGGAGGTGCCGGCGGGAATTATCAGTCCTGTGGAGCCGGTGTTGCTGTCCAAAAAGCTTTGGGATGAAAACTGGATAGTTATGGTCAGCGACGGCGTTTTGGACGGGCTGCCGGGGGAGGACAAGGAAGGAATTTTAAAAGAGTATCTTTCTGATATGGAGGAAACTACGCCTCAGGAGTTGGCAGAAGAAATTCTGGAATTTGTTATCTCTTATTCTGATGGGGTGAGAGACGATATGACGGTGCTGACGGCCCGTGTGTGGAAACGAAAATAGTAATTGCAGCGCGGCTAAAATCCAGGTATAGTTATGGTTAGAAAAACAGGGAGAATACAGAGGATATATGTACCATAAGATATTAAATACAATTAGAAAATATGAAATGGCAGAACCGGGGGATCATATTATAATAGCGTTGTCAGGCGGAGCGGATTCGGTCTGCCTTTTGCATGTGCTGAAAACACTTTCCTCAGAGCTTAATATTACCCTGGAGGCTCTTCATGTACATCACGGATTAAGAGGCAGTGAGGCGGACAGAGACGCTAAATACTGCGCCAGGCTGGGAGAACAGCTGGGAGTCTCTGTAAAAATCGTCAATAAAGATGTAAGGCAGTTTGCTGAAGAGGAAAAGCTGTCTTTGGAGGAAGCCGGAAGAATTGTCAGATATAAGGCTTTAGGGGAAGCTGCAGAACAGGCCGGGAAAACATACCCAAAGGTTAAAATTGCAGTTGCTCATCACACAGGGGACAGAGCGGAGACAATCCTTCACAACTTATTTAGGGGAAGCGGCATAAAAGGAATAGGGGGAATTCAGCCGGTAAACGGCAAAATAATCCGTCCTCTTTTGGAGACAGACAGAGAAGAGATTCTTCTCTATCTAAAGGAAAATCATATAGACTGGTGCCAGGACTCAACAAATAAGGAGAATCAGTATACCAGAAATAAAATCAGAAATCAGCTGATTCCTTATGTGGAAAAGGAAATCAATCCTATGGCTGTAAAACATATAGAGCAGGCAGGGAAAATTCTGTCAATGGCGGACAGTTATCTGGAAAAGCAGGGGGACCTTTGTTTTAAAGCCTGGGGAAAAACAGGAGACGGCTTTGTAGAATATCCTGCAAATCAGCTGAGCCAGGAAGAGGAAATTATACAGTACTATATAATCCGGAAAATGATCAGTATACTTTCAGGGTCATCAAAAGATATTGGATTCTCCCACATAGAAGCAGTAAGACAGCTGGCCAAAAAGCAGGTGGGGAAGAAAACAGACCTGCCTTACGGTTTAGAAGGAGTAAAAGAGTACGCTCAGCTGAAAATAAGGAAAAAGGCAGATGACGGGCCGGAACCGGTTATTGAGAAGGATCTTGGAAAATTCATGGAAATTCAAGTATTTCCCTGGGAAAAACACAAGGAAATTCCTAAAAACCAGTATACGAAATGGTTTGATTATGATAGAATGGAAAATGCATTGTGTCTTCGTTTCCGCCGCACAGGAGATTATATTACCTTAAAGGACGGAGGGAGAAAAACCCTGAAGAAATTTATGATAGAATCTAAGATTCCCAGACAGGACAGAGAAAGGATTCCTGTTCTGGCAGATGGAAATCATATTGTGTGGATTGTCGGATACAGGATTAGTGAATACTATAAAATAACTGAACATACAAAGACAGTAATTCAAGTGATTTTTAACGGAGGAGAAAACAATGGCTGATAAAATACGTGTATTATTAAGTGAGGAAGAAGTTAATAAAAGAATTAATGAAATTGCAGCTGAAATCAACAGGGATTATGCGGGAAAAAAGGTACATTTAATTTGTATATTAAAGGGCGGAGTATTCTTTACATGCGAACTGGCAAAAAGAATTACAGTGCCTGTTTCTCTGGATTTTATGTCGGTGTCCAGCTATGGCAGTGGTACAGAATCCAGCGGAGTGGTAAAAATCATTAAAGACCTGGATGAACCGCTGGAAGGTAAGGATGTATTGATTGTGGAGGACATTATTGACTCCGGACGTACCCTTTCTTATTTAATTGAAGTTTTAAAGCAGAGAAATCCAGCTACAATTCAGCTGTGTACCTTGTTAGATAAACCGGAGAGAAGGGTAAAGAAGCAGGTACAGGTACAGTATACCTGTTTTACTATTCCAGATGAATTTGTAGTAGGGTATGGGCTGGACTATGATCAGCATTACAGAAATTTACCATATATTGGAGTAATTGAAAAATAAGGAGGCAACCGTTGAGACAACAATCATTTAGAGGATTTGGATTCCTTATCATTATGCTGCTGTTAATCTATATTGGCTCAGTTATGCCGGGAAGAATTGCAGCGGGCCGTATGAGCCGCCAGGGATTTGTGGAGGCTTTAGACAGCGGAAATGTAGAATCCATTTCTATTCAACCGAACAAAGAAACGCCTACAGGCGAAGTGACCTTAAAGCTAAAAGGGGATAAGAACGATTACCACGTAAATGTATCAGATGTAAAGGAAATTGAAAATATGCTGGAGGAGCGGGGCCTGGATTACACCATGGACGATGTTCCTCACGAAAGCTACATGATGACAGTCATTCTGCCTGTAATTCTGACAGGTATTATGGTTGTGGCAATTTTTGCGTTTATGAACCTTAGGGCCGGAGGAGGCGGCACAAACGCCAAAATGATGAATTTTGGAAAAAGCCGGGCCAGAATCAGCAGGGACAGCAAGGTGAACTTTAAAAAGGTAGCCGGGCTTCAGGAAGAGAAGGAGGAGCTGGAGGAGGTAGTGGATTTCCTTAAAGATCCTCAAAAATATACCAGCGTAGGCGCCAGAATTCCTAAAGGACTGATTTTAGTGGGCCCTCCTGGAACAGGTAAGACGCTGTTGGCAAAAGCAGTGGCAGGTGAGGCGGGAGTTCCGTTTTTCAGCATCTCCGGCTCTGATTTTGTGGAAATGTTTGTAGGCGTAGGAGCTTCCAGAGTCAGGGACTTATTTGAGGACGCCAAGAGGAACGCTCCGTGTATTGTATTTATTGACGAGATTGATGCCGTTGCCCGCCGGAGAGGAACCGGTATGGGCGGAGGCCATGATGAGCGAGAGCAGACTTTAAATCAGCTGCTGGTAGAGATGGACGGCTTTGGAGTAAATGAGGGAATTATTGTTATGGCCGCCACCAACCGTGTGGATATTTTAGACCCGGCTATTCTCCGTCCGGGACGTTTTGACAGAAAAGTGGCTGTGGGAAGACCGGATGTAAAGGGAAGAGAAGAAATCCTGCACATTCATGTCAGCGAAAAGCCTCTTGCCGAGGATGTAGATTTAAAACGAATTGCCCAGACTACTGCAGGATTTACCGGGGCAGATTTGGAAAACCTGATGAATGAGGCCGCAATTATGGCTGCCAGAAACGGCAGAAAATTTATTCAGCAGTCTGATATTGAGCGCTCTTTTATTAAGGTGGGAATCGGCACGGAGAAAAAGAGCCGTGTAATTTCTGATAAAGAGAAAAAAATTACAGCTTATCACGAAGCCGGCCACGCCATTTTGTTCCACTTGCTGCCGGATGTAGGACCGGTGCATACCATCTCCATTATTCCTACTGGAATGGGAGCCGCCGGCTATACTATGCCTTTGCCGGAGCAGGATGAGATGTTTAATACCAAGGGAAAAATGCTGCAGAACATTATGGTTTCTCTGGGCGGAAGAATCGCTGAGGAGCTGATTTTCGATGATGTGACCACAGGGGCTTCTCAGGATATTAAACAGGCTACAGCCACTGCCAGAGCTATGGTGACTCAGTATGGAATGTCTGAAAAGATTGGTATGATAAATTATGGCAGCGATGGAGACGAGGTATTTATCGGCCGTGATCTGGCTCACACAAAAAGCTACGGAGAGCGGGTGGCCACAGAAATTGACAGCGAAGTGAAAAGAATTATTGACCAGTGCTACAGCCAGGCCAAGGAGCTGATTCAGAAGCATGAGGATGTGCTTCACGCCTGCAGCAGCCTGCTGATTGAAAAAGAAAAGATTGGTCAGAAGGAGTTCGAGGAGCTGTTTTCCAAGAAGCCTATTGAAATTTAGATAATTTTTCTATGAATTTTTGGGTATTGTGAAAAATGTATCGGAGAAATGCATAAAAATTTTTTTGAAAAAAAATGAAGTTTGTGCACACTTATTTTCTCGTATATGATACTATAATTAACGTAAACCCCCCCCAATACATTATATAGTTTTTGCTACACCCCATAAGAAACGAAATACCTTCTCCTAAAAGAGCCAGCTACCCCGCTGGCTCTTTTGCTGTTGGAAAATAGCAAAAGAAAAGTTTAGGTTGTATATTTATTGTGAATCATATAAAATATAGGAAGAGAGAGAAAATAGGTGAAGAGGAATAAATTATGGCAGAAATAGTTCCGGGGATAAACAGAGACGCATTATTTGCAGATGAAACTTCAGATTACCGTATTCCGGCTGAGCCTGATCCGGGTCAGCTGGTGACCTTGCGTTTCAGAACGGAAAAGGATAATGTAGACCAGGTGGTTTGTAATACAGGAATCAATGATTATTCAATGATAAAAGTAGAATCAGATGAGTTATTTGATTATTACCAGTGCAATATCACGGTTGAGACTGATCTGATACTGCTTTTTTTTACTGTGATAAAGGGAGAAGAGGTCTGTTATTATAATAAGCTGGGAGTGGTAGAAAAAGACCGGCTGGAGGATTTATTCAGCTTTCGCATTACTCCTGGATTTCACACGCCTGAATGGGCAAAAGGGGCGGTCATGTACCAGATCTTTGTGGACAGATTTTCCAGAGGGGACTGTTTCAATGACGTAGATACAGGGGAGTATATTTATATTGGCAGGCCGGTATCCAGAGTATCTGACTGGAACGAGTATCCTGCCGCCATGGACGTAGACAGATTTTACGGAGGAGACCTTCAGGGAGTTTGGGACAAGCTGGATTATATTCAGTACTTAGGCGTGGAGGTGATTTATTTTAATCCTATATTTGTGTCCCCCTCCAACCATAAATATGACTGCCAGGATTACGATTATATTGACCCCCATTTAGGAGTTATAGTAAAAGACGGAGGGCGCCGCCTTGGGGATGGGGACCATGATAATACAAACGCCACCAGATATATGATAAGAAGTACGGACAAGAAAAATCTGGAGGCCAGCAACGCTTTTTTTGCCAGATTAGTGTCAGAAATACACCGCCGGGGCATGAAGGTGATTATTGACGGCGTTTTTAACCACTGCGGCTCATTTAACAAGTGGCTGGACAGGGAGCAGATTTATGAGCAGTCAGGGAAATATGAAAAGGGAGCTTATATTTCAGAAGACAGCCCGTACCGTTCCTTTTTTAAATTTTTTAAGGAGGACTGGCCCTACAACAAGAATTATGACGGCTGGTGGGGGCATGATACTCTGCCAAAGCTAAATTATGAGGAATCGGCAAAGCTGTACAGCTATGTGCTTAATATTGCTAAGAAGTGGGTGTCCCCTCCTTATAATGTAGACGGATGGCGTTTAGACGTGGCTGCAGATTTAGGCCACAGCAGCAAGTTTAATCACAAATTCTGGAGAGATTTCAGGAAGGCAGTAAAAGAAGCCAATCCCAATGCCCTTATTTTGGCTGAGCATTATGGAGATCCCAGCAGCTGGCTGGAAGGAGACCAGTGGGATACCATTATGAATTACGACGCTTTTATGGAGCCGGTTTCCTGGTTTTTAACAGGTATGGAAAAACACAGCGACGAGTATAATGCCTATCTGGACGGAAATGGGGAGCATTTTTTCAGTTCTATGGCTTACCATATGAGCTGGATGCAGTATTCCTCTATTATTACTTCCATGAATGAGCTGTCTAACCACGACCATTCCCGTTTCCTTACCAGGACAAATAAAATTGTAGGAAGAGTTGCCACTGCAGGCTCAGAAAAGGCCTCCCAGGGCATTAATTACGGCATATTCCGGGCTGGAGTTGTGATGCAGATGACATGGCCGGGAGCTCCTACAGTGTATTATGGAGATGAGACCGGCGTCTGCGGGTGGACTGATCCGGATAACAGGCGCACATATCCCTGGGGACAGGAGGATGTGGAGCTGATTGAATTTTACAGCTATATGATTCATCTTCACAAAGCAGAAAAATCCCTGCGTCTTGGCTCAGTAAAGCCTTTGCTGGCAGGAGCTAACCTGATTGCTTACGGGAGGATGAGGGAAGACGAGTGCTGCGTGATAGTAGTGAATAATAATAAGGACTTTCAGGATGTGCAGGTTCCTGTATGGCAGCTGGGAATTTGGGACAGCCATATTATGACCAGACGGATGCTTACCAGCCAATACGGATATAATGCCGGAGAAATTAAGTTTTATTCTAAAAATGGTTATCTGGATTTGGAGTTGGAAGGTCACAGCACAATTTTGCTCACCTGCCGCCTGGGAGAAAAGCGGGCAGAAGAGACGACTGAAGAGAAGGAAGTCCTTGAGGCGTAAAGTGCCTGGGGACATCTGCAAAAATAATGGTGAAAATTGCAGAAAAAACCTTGATTTTTTACAATGGCTATGATAAACTAACTCTTGCTTATTTATTAAAGCCAGTATGGATGGGTTCCCGAGTGGCCAAAGGGGGCAGACTGTAAATCTGTTAGCAACGCTTTCGGTGGTTCGAATCCACCTCCATCCATTTTGTATATCCTGTATATACAAAAAAAGCCGGCGTGGCGGAACTGGCAGACGCACAGGACTTAAAATCCTGCGGGACTTATACTCCCGTACCGGTTCGATTCCGGTCGCCGGCATAATTAAAGGGGAAGACAGCTTTCTGAAAAGAAGGGCTGTCTTTTTGTTATGTAGGAAAGTTCTTTCCTAATATGACAAAAACGCTCCCCTATAGATGCACGCTGCAGCCCACACTTTTTAGTGAAAAAGGGCTGGACATAACAAGCTTTATAATGTTATGATGAAACCAAATGGAAAGAAATCAACCTAAAGAAAGGTATTAGTTATGATTAGTACAAGCAATATTACATTACGCGTTGGAAAAAAAGCGCTTTTTGAGGATGTGAATATTAAATTTACAGAGGGAAACTGTTATGGAGTAATCGGCGCCAACGGCGCTGGAAAATCTACATTTCTTAGAATATTATCAGGCCAGCTGGAGCCTACAAGCGGAGAAGTAATTATCAGCCCAGGGGAGCGTCTGTCTTTTCTGCAGCAGGACCACTTTAAGTATGATGAATTTCAGGTTCTGGATACAGTTATTATGGGCAACGCCAGACTGTATCAGATTATGAAAGAAAAAGACGCCATCTATATGAAGGAAGATTTTACTGACGAGGATGGAATCAAGGCGGCGGAGCTGGAAGGTGAATTTGCATCTATGAACGGCTGGGAGGCGGAGTCAGACGCTGCAAACCTGTTAAATGGTCTGGGTATTGACACAGAATTCCACTACTGCCTGTTAAAGGAGCTTACAGGAGCTCAGAAGGTAAAGGTTTTGTTAGCTCAGGCTTTATTTGGAAATCCTGACATCCTGCTTTTGGACGAGCCTACAAACCACTTGGATTTGGACGCTATTTCATGGCTGGAAGAATTTTTAATTAATTTTGATAATACAGTAATCGTAGTATCCCATGACCGTTACTTTTTAAATAAAGTGTGCACTCAGATTGCAGATATTGATTACAGCAAGATTCAGCTGTATGCAGGCAACTATGATTTCTGGTATGAGTCCAGCCAGCTGATGATCCGTCAGATGAAGGAGGCCAACAGAAAGAAAGAGGAAAAGATTAAGGAGCTTCAGGAATTTATTCAAAGATTCTCTGCCAATGCCTCTAAGTCTAAACAGGCTACATCCAGAAAGAGAGCTTTAGAGAAAATTGAGCTGGATGAAATCAGACCTTCCAGCAGAAAATATCCATATATAGATTTCCGCCCCTTCAGGGAGATTGGAAATGAGGTTCTCACAGTAGAGCATCTGTCTAAAACCATTGACGGAGTAAAGGTTTTGGACGACATTTCCTTTATACTTGGAAGAGAGGACAAGGTGGCTTTAGTAGGCCCTAATGAACATGCCAAAACTATTTTGTTTAAGATTCTGGCAGGAGAGATGGAGCCTGACGAGGGAACGTATAAGTGGGGGCTGACCACATCTCAGTCTTATTTCCCTAAGGACAACAGCCAGGAGTTTGACAATGAGGACACTATTGTAGAGTGGCTGACACAGTATTCTGAGGAAAAGGATGCGACTTATGTCAGGGGATTCCTTGGAAGAATGCTGTTTGCAGGCGAGGACGGGGTAAAGAAGGTGAAAGTTCTCTCAGGAGGGGAGAAGGTTCGCTGTATGCTGTCTAAGCTGATGATTTCCGGCGCTAATGTGCTTATGCTGGACGAACCTACAGACCATTTGGATATGGAGGCTATTACAGCCTTAAATAATGGTCTGATGAAATTTTCAGGCGTGCTGATTTTCTCATCCAGAGACCACCAGATTGTGCAGACAACAGCCAACAGAATTATGGAGATTGTCAACGGAAAGCTGATCGACAAAATTACAACCTATGATGAATATCTGGAAAGCGATGAAATGGCCAGAAAGAGACAGGTATTTGAGATCGCTGAAAAAGACGATTAAAAATCACCAGATTTTTACAGGCAGCAGACGGCCAGAAGGAGGCGGGAAGCTGCCTGTTTTGTTTAGAAACAGTGCAAAACAGGATTGAGGTTGATATATGAAGCAAATATGGAAAAAGGCATTGGTGCTGTTAGGAATATTTATAGCGGCAGTAGTCATTTATTTTGTGTGGTACCAAAAGGGAGAGGAAAATACAAACCAGGTTTTTTCAACTATGGAATCGCCCCAGATTCCTTTGGCATATGTCCAGTCATTAGACCGTGAAATAAACCTGATGCACGGCTACAAGCAAAATATGGAAGAAAAAGTAGCCAGAGACAGCCTGACAATCCTGCCGGAGGACAGACGGCTGACTGTGGGAGTCAGAGAAAATATTTCCGGAATTACAGGTATCCGCTACGAGGTGCGCAGTTTAGACTGGGATCATTTGGTGGAGCGGACAACCCTGGATTCATGGGAAACGTCAAATGGAAGAATTCAGGCAAAGCTTCCCATTCAGAACCTTTTGGAAAAGGACACAGAATACATTCTTTGCCTAATATTAACAGACCAGAAGGGAACAGATTTATATTATTACACAAGAATTTTGTGGACAGATGAGACTGCGGCAAAGCAGATGGTGGATTTTGCCGTGAATTTTTCAAATAAAACATTTGACTATAATCAGGCCACAGAGCTTGTTACCTATCTGGAAACCAGCAGCACAGAGGACAACAGCTCCCTGGGACATGTGACCATCCGTTCCAGCTTTTCCCAGCTTACCTGGAATAATCTGAACGTAGCTCCCGCAGGGGAAGTGCAGGTAACATTAAAAGAAATTGACGGCATTATGGGAAATGTACAGCTGGATTATATGGTGCAGAGGGAGACAGATAAGGAGACAGAGCTGTATCAGGTGAGGGAAAATTTTACTATGAAGCTGGGAGCCTCCAGGCTTTACCTTATGGATTACACAAGAGATATGGCTCAAATATTTTCCGGAAGTAAAGAGCTGTTTTCCGGAAAAAGAATTATGTTAGGGATTACTGGAGATGAAAATTTAAGCACCAGAAAAAGCGATAACGGCCGCTATATTGCCTTTGTCACAGGAAGGGATTTGTGGTGCTTTGACCAGGAGGAAGAAAAGACGGTTAAAATATTTTCTTTTAGAGGCCAGTCAGAAACAGATCTTCAATGCAGCTTTGGAAATCACGATATAAAGATTATTCAGGTAGAAGATACTGGAAATGTGGATTTTCTGGTATATGGATATATGAATAGAGGCACCCATGAGGGAGATGTGGGGGCGGCATATTACCGTTTTACAAAGGGAAGCAATAGTATAGAGGAGGATACAATTGAGGAAAGGTTTTTTATTCCTGTACAGGCATCCTTTGAAGAAATCAAGATGAATGTAAACAAGCTGTCTTATTTAGGCGACAATGATTTATTTTACATTATGAACGGCCGAGCCGTATACGGAATAGACTTAAACAGTAATGAGTATATGGTGGTGGCAGATAATCTGTGCAGCGGAGGGTATGCCATCAGTGAAGACGGCAGCCACTTTGCATGGCAGGAAGGCACGGATATTTATAAAGCCGCCATAATTCACGTTATGGACTTAAAAACCGGGATTAAGCAGGAAGTGCAGGCGCAGTCCGGGGACGCAGTGAGAGTTTTGGGATTTGTGGGAAATGATTTCATGTATGGAAAGGCCAAACAGGAGGATACATGGATTCTTCACGGCCGGACAGTAGATCTGCCTATGTATGCCATTGAAATTGTAAATGATAATATGGAGCCGGAAACTCAGTATGAAAAGCCTGGATATTATATTGCAGACGTGACGGTGGAGGAAAGCAGAATTCATCTGAATAAGCTGGTAAAAACAGGCCAGTCCGGCTATGAGACGGATGGGGACGATATTATTGTGTGCAATGTGGAAATCGGTTCGGGGGAGATGGAGAGTATTGGATGGTACGCTTCAGAGGAAAGGCGGAAGCTTTATTTTGTTCAGACTGACCGGGAAATCAGCAGGACAAAACAGGTTCAGGTCAGCGGCCCTAAAAAGCTGATTCACGATGCCGCCGGGCTTTTAGAATTAAAATCCGGGGACGGCAGCAGAAGCATGGAATTTTATGCTTATGGCAACGGCAGGCTGCTGGGAATTTCTGACAGTTTCTCCCAGATGACGGCTCTGGCTTTTGATAAAATGGGCTTTGTCACAGACCATAAGCAAAGGATTGTATGGAACAGAATAGACAGAGACAACACGGCCAATATTCGGAGCCCGGAAAATGCTGCCAGACGCCTTACCAGACGGCTGGAGGAGGGGGTCAATAAAGAGTATGAAAATGATATATTAATTTTTGACGCCCAGGGCTGTACGCTTCATCAAATGCTGTATTTTGTAGGCAAGGGCTGCCCGGTTGCAGCATATACAGACGGCGACCAGTATGTGCTGATTACAGGGTATGATCAGTATAATGTAACTGTATATCAGCCGTGGGACGGCAGCACGTACAAACTGGGCCTGGCAGACGGGGAAGCCTATTTTGGCCGTTATAAAAATGACTTTGTCTGTGGAATCTTTCTGGACTAATTAGGCTTGTAAGCTTTACAAATGTGAATCTTATGCTATAATCATATTTACAAAATGTAAAATTAATAAAATCTTAAATATTCCCAGGCTGTATAAAAGGCAGCCGGTTTTGAGGTGTAACATGGAACAATTTATTATGAAAGGCGGCAATCCTCTGGTAGGTGAAGTCACCATCGGCGGTGCTAAAAATGCTGCCTTAGGAATCCTGGCGGCGGCAATTATGACAGATGAAAATGTTGTGATTGATAATCTTCCGGACGTAAGAGACATTAACGTTATGCTGGAAGCCATCCAGGAGATCGGAGCACATGTTGACCGCATTGACAGACATACTGTAAAGATCAATGCAAGCCATATAAAAGAAGTATCTGTAGATGATGAATTTATAAGAAAAATCAGGGCGTCCTATTACTTTATCGGAGCCCTTCTGGGAAAATATAAAAGCGCGGAGGTACCGCTTCCAGGCGGCTGCAATATTGGCAGCCGTCCTATTGACCAGCATTTAAAGGGCTTTCGGGCTTTGGGAGCTAAAGTGGACGTGGTGCGTGGCGCAGTGGTGGCTCACGCCATTGATCTGGTAGGCAGCCATATTTATTTAGATGTTGTATCTGTAGGAGCTACAATTAATGTAATGATGGCTGCAGCTCTGGCGGAGGGGACTACTATTTTGGAAAATGTGGCGAAAGAGCCTCATGTAGTAGACGTAGCTAACTTTTTAAACAGCATGGGAGCAAATATTAAGGGAGCGGGAACTGACGTGATCCGTATCCGGGGAGTGGAGAGACTTCACGGCACAGAGTATTCTGTGATTCCTGATCAGATAGAGGCGGGAACCTTTATGTGCGCCGCAGCTATTACCCGCGGGGACGTAATGATAAAAAACGTGATTCCAAAGCATCTGGAGGCAATTTCTGCAAAGCTGTTGGAGGTGGGCTGCGAGGTAATTGAGTTTGACGACGCTGTCCGTGTAGTGGGAAAGCCTAAGCAGAGACCTACTAACATTAAAACTCTTCCATATCCGGGATTCCCTACAGATATGCAGCCACAGATTGCAGTTACCCTGGCTTTGGCAGAGGGAACCAGTATGGTGACGGAAAGTATTTTTGAAAATCGTTTTAAGTATGTAGATGAGCTGGCCAGAATGGGCTCCAATATTAAGGTGGAGGGCAATGTGGCTGTAATTGACGGCGTGAGAGGCTTTACAGGAGCCCAGGTAGAGGCGCCTGATTTAAGAGCCGGAGCCGCCCTTGTAATAGCTGGTCTGGCGGCAGAAGGATATACAGTAGTAGATGAAATCGGTTACATTCAAAGAGGCTACGAATGCTTTGAGGAAAAGCTGCAGGGTCTGGGGGCGGTTATTGAAAAAGTGGATTCTGAAAAGGATGCCAAAAAGTTCCGCCTGAAAATAGGATAAATTGAAAAAAGAAGTTCTTGACATTTGGTTTCAGATAGAGTAAGATTCATCTGCAACCTGCTAAAAAAGCAGATAAAAAAATAAGAAGTACATATATCCCTTATTCAGAGTGATGGAGATACAAAGGATCTGTGAAGTCACGGCAACCCCGGCAAAGAACCGGAAGGTGCCAGCCTGAGCGAGGAAGCGGATTTGCCGCGAATCGAGCAATAAGAGGAGTTGATTACGATACTATCAAGTCCGTATTGCTGTACGGACTTATTTTTTATTTCATAGGAAACTGCGTCCTATGAAACAAAAAGCTCCGCCAGGTTGCGCTAAAGCGCACACGTTTTATATTATTTCACAAGGAGGAAACCATGGAAAAATTATTATTTACATCTGAGTCAGTAACAGAGGGACATCCGGATAAAATGTGCGATCAGATTTCCGATGCAATTCTGGATGCGCTGATGGAGCAGGACCCAATGAGCCGTGTGGCCTGCGAGACTGCAGTTACAACAGGACTTGTGTTAGTTATGGGCGAGATCACCACAAATGCGTATGTGGACATACAGAAGCTGGTGAGAGAGACAGTAAGAGAGATTGGCTATGACCGGGCAAAATATGGATTTGACTGCGACACCTGCGGAGTAATAACTGCCATTGACGAGCAGTCTACAGACATTGCCATGGGCGTGGATAAAGCCCTGGAGGCAAAGGAAAATACTATGTCTGATGAAGAAATCGACGCAATAGGAGCCGGAGATCAGGGCATGATGTTCGGATATGCTACAAACGAAACAGAGGAATATATGCCATATCCTATTTCTCTGGCCCATAAATTGTCACGCCGCCTTACAGAAGTCAGGAAAAACGGTACTTTACCTTACTTACGTCCAGACGGAAAGACACAGGTAACAGTAGAGTATGATGAGAACGGAAAACCAAAGCGCCTGGAGGCAGTAGTACTTTCCACACAGCATGATGATGCGGTTTCCCAGGAGCAGATACATGAAGATATTAAAAGTCACGTGTTTGACGTAATTCTGCCTAAGGAGATGGTGGATGAGGACACAAAATTCTTTATTAATCCTACAGGACGTTTTGTAATCGGAGGACCTCACGGAGACAGCGGACTGACAGGTAGAAAAATTATTGTAGATACATACGGCGGCTATGCAAGACACGGCGGCGGAGCATTCTCAGGAAAGGACTGCACAAAGGTAGACAGGTCGGCAGCATATGCAGCCCGCTATGTGGCGAAAAATATAGTAGCTGCAGGCCTGGCAGATAAATGTGAGATTCAGCTGTCCTATGCTATCGGAGTAGCCCATCCTACTTCTATTATGGTGGATACCTTTGGAACAGGAAAGCTGGAGGATGAAAAGCTGGTAGGAATTATCAGAGAAAACTTTGATCTCCGTCCTGCAGGAATTATTAAAATGCTGGATCTGCGCCGTCCAATTTACAAACAGACTGCAGCTTACGGCCACTTTGGAAGAAATGATTTAGACCTGCCTTGGGAGAGACTAGATAAAATAGAATTATTAAAGACGTATTCCCAAAACTAAATTTCTGTGGTATAATAATTCACAGAAATTAGGGGAGAACAAAGTGAATTTTTGGTAAATGTTTCAAATGAAACAGCTGTTTCAGACATTTTCCATAGTGTTTCTGAACCTGATAAATATTAATTAAAGGGGATTGATAACAATGAAATTCTTTATCGACACAGCCAATGTAGATGAAATCAGAAAAGCCAACGATATGGGCATCATCTGCGGAGTTACTACAAACCCATCTCTGATTGCAAAAGAAGGAAGAGATTTTGGACAGGTTATTGCTGAGATCGCGTCTATTGTAGACGGACCAATCAGCGGTGAAGTAAAAGCTACAACTACAGACGCAGAGGGAATGATTGCGGAAGGCAGAGAGATTGCAAAAATCCACCCTAATATGGTAGTTAAAATTCCTATGACTGTAGAAGGATTAAAGGCAGTTAAGGTTCTGGCAGCAGAGGGAATTAAGACAAACGTTACATTGATCTTCAGCGCGGCTCAGGCGCTTCTGGCAGCAAGAGCAGGCGCAACTTATGTTTCCCCATTCCTGGGACGTTTAGATGATATTTCTATGCCAGGTATTGATCTGATCAACGATATTACAGAGATTTTTATGATGCATAATATTGAGACAGAGATTATTTCAGCCAGCGTTAGAAATCCAATCCATGTAATCGACTGCGCAAGAGCCGGAGCAGATATTGCAACTGTTCCTTACAGCGTATTAGTTCAGATGACAAAGCATCCTCTGACAGATCAGGGTATTGCTAAATTCCAGGCAGACTACAAGGCTGTTTTTGGCGAATAATAAAAATGACAAAAACCTGCTGGGTTAAACCGTAATATAACAGGAGCCAATGCAAAACAGATATTTTTTATCTGTAAAGCAAAGGCTTCTGTTTTTTTTGTCTTATTGGAAAGGGCTGTGGTAATCGAGAGAAGATTTCTCAAAAAATATTAATTGAAAATAACTTTCAATATCATTATTGAAGCTCATAAAGAAGTCTGCTATAGTTATGACGCAGATTTACTGCAAGATATGAAAGGAGTAAGGTAATGAAAAGAAATAGTTTGAAAGTTTTCACCACAGCCCTTGTAATGTCGGTAGTGGCTGGAAATACGGTGTCCGCGGCTTCTGTTACAGGAGGCAGCTGGCAGCAAGAGGGGGCTTCCTGGAAGTATGAGAAAGACGGAAGCATTGCTGTTGACCAATGGATACTAAGCGATAATATATGGTATAGGGCAGATCAGTCAGGGAATCTTGTAACCGGCTGGTGGCAGGAGCCGTCTTCAGGGAAATGGTATCTTTTTCAGGATAACGGAAGTATGGTAGTAGGCTGGTGGCAGGACCAGGCCACAGGAAACTGGTATTATTTAAACCAAAGCGGAGATATGGCTACAGGATGGGCAGCTATAAACGGAAGATGGTATTATTTAAACCCGTCAGGCGATATGGTAGCCGGCAAAATGACGCCAGACGGATATCAGGTAAATGAAACGGGAGCCTGGGTAGATGAAAACGGAAATCCTATAGCAGCGCCTATGAATAACACAGCAGGAGGCAGCTCGTCAAGCGGCGGCTCGTCAGGAGGCGGCTCATCAAGCGGCGGTTCTTCAGGAGGCGGCAGCACTCAGCCGGATCATCCCACTCAGCCTTCCCAGCCGGAGGATCCTGCGGAGACCTCAATTTTTAATATTGGAAAAACAGGAATTTATAAAATAGAGCGGTCGGATTTTGCTGTTCTTACCTTTAGAACCGGAAATGCAGATAACTATAATATTACTTTAAACGGCCAGAACGTTGCTGTGACGCCTGTAGAAAACGGAAACAGAATTGTAAAGCTGGAAGTAAATCCTAATGAAAAGGCAGTAGTGAAAGCAGTATCTAAAACAGACAGCAGTATTTACCAGGAAATTGTTTTAGGAACAGGCGCAAAGGAATTCTCCGGAGTGATGAAGGGCCAGACCCCAGGCTATGTGCTGGCAAACGGCGCTTTAAGCTATTGGGATTTTTATTTGCCTAATTATGATAAAAACGGGGATGTAAGGGTTTATCCTAAAGTTACTACATTTAATATGGACGGAGTTTCTGATGACGATTACACCGGACTTCCTCAGCTGAAAACAGAACGGACGCTGGACGGGGAGGACATTATCATTTCTTTTGACGTAACAGAGGATTCTGAAAAATGGCTGGAGGCAGTGTACCGCGTTCAAAAGGATTATGGCTCCGGCTCCGGCAGCAGGCAGGACCTTACATTCCGGAGAGAAAGCGGAAAGATTATTATAAGCGGCCAAAACCTGTCTATTCAGGGCCATAACGGAAGACATACCATAGTAATTAAGGCTAATGGATATGAGGATAGATCCTTGGAAATAGAGACAATTCTGCCGGCGGGAAGTCTGGAACTGACCAGCAATTTTAACTGGTGGGCAGGACAGGATCTGCTATTTCAGCTGACAGATTTTAATTACGCTATAACAAATCCTATTTACGCAGTGGAATTGGACGGAGAAACCTTAGAGGGTGACTGTAAAGAGTATCATGTAGTTTCAAATCTGGTGCGCCTGGAAAATGAGTGCCATAAAAAACTGACTGTAGGAAAGCACAAATTAGTAGTTAAGGCAGAGGGCTATGAGGATTATGTGCTGGAGTTTCAGTTGGAGCAGGCCACTAATGGAAGCCAGAATCCGGTGTGGGGAGACGGAGAGGAAGACAGCGCCTTAGAGACTGCAGCTCCTATGACGGCTGCCTATACTTTAGCTCAGTCAGATCCTTATGATATATCAGAAAATATTTATGAGGAAGAAGAAATTGTTTCCTACAGTGCAGCGGCCTTAGGGCTGGACGGAGTTGCCACAGCCTCTGTTTCAGGAGGAGGCTCAACTGAGTCAGGAGGAAGCACAGGAGGAGGCGCTGTCAACGGAAATATTGTATTTGATTTCGACCTGCTGGCCAATGCAAAAATTCTGGCGGCTTTAGAACTGGAGACAAATGAATCTGCGGCAGTGCTTAACTGGTGGGATTCTCTGGAACATTTATACATTTATGAAAAGGATGGTCAGGACCGTCTGATGAAGTATGAAAAGTATATAAACAACTGCGGAATGGCCAAAGGCCAGGACGATTATCAGACTTACAAGGAGTATTTAGATCAGGCTCCGGAGGACGCCTTTACGTTAAACCGGCCATATACTATTAAGTACATGCTGGAGGACGGACTTTTAGGAGATATTACCAGATTTTTAGGAGAAACAGGAATTAAAGCTCCTGACTTAACTGCGGAGGCTGTAAATCTGGGAGAGCCTATTGTTATTCATTATGAGGAGACAGAGGCCACAGCAGACTGGGAGAACCGTATTACAAATGTGGCTTTAGCAAGCAGCTATGCGCCTTTGACTTATGAAGTGGACAAGGAAAATAATACAATTACTGTAAATACTCAAAATGGAACTATTGGGCAGCATACGCTGACTATTTATGCCGACGGATTTTCCAACGGAACAGTATCTGTTTTAGTGGGCAGACAGGACAGCAGCCAGCTGAATATATCCAGAAATAACAATAACGACGTGATTCTCAGCGGATTTTCTGATGAGTTTATAAATAGCTTTTATTCTGTAACATTAAACGGAGAAGGATTATTTAACGACGATGCAGTAGGCGGCGACGGGGATTACGAGAAGGTAGGAAATACGATTATACTCAGATCTAAACTATTTGATGGATTTGGGGATAACGAGTGGCTGAGCGTGTCTGTATTTGCTGAAAACTTTGCAGAGCTTCAAAAGTCATTTAAGCTGTCTGAACTGAAAATAGAGGATATAAAAGCCCAGGTTCCTCAGCTTGTAAAGCTGGAGAAGGAAAGCTACAAATTAGGCCAGGACGTAGTAATTATTACAGATAATACTTTGATGGATGTAACTGGCTACGGTGAGAAAATTACTGAAGTGACAGTAAATGGTCAGCCGGTGGCAAATGAGTATGACAGCTGGGATTCCTATGCCAAATTTGTAATTGCAGGCAGCGTATTTACTCAGGCAGGACAATACGAAATTGCGATTCAGGCAGAGGGATATCAGGATAAAATACTTACAGTTGTTATTACAGATCCGTCCACAGAGGCTGCTTCTGTTCCTGAAAAAGTAGGTCTTTTAAAGGATTACAGCACTGTAACGGACAATATTACAGTTAAAACCAATGAGACATTTAAAATCCAGCTTTCCGCTTTTAACGACTCAGACAGCCAGGCATATAAAGAGGCGTTTACTGAAGCTTCCGTTTTAAGAAACAGCACAGAGGAAGTAGAGCTGGAATATACAGAAAACAGCATGTTAGGTACTACCTGGACATCATCTTTTGAGACAGTTGGAGTATATACAATAACCTTAAAGGCCGCAGGATATGAGGATAAAATCCTTACAGTTACAGTGGAGGCTCAGACAGTTCCAAGCAGCGTAAAGCTTTCAAAATCCACTTATAATCTGGGAGATGACGTAATTATTATTACAGATTCTCAGTCAGGAACAAAGACAGGATATGGAGAAAAAATTACAGAGGTAATGGTAAATGGAGCTTCTGTAAACGGAACAAAGGAATCATACCAATACATTATTGACAGCAGTGAGTTTAGCGCAGCTGGAGACTATACAATTACAATCCAGGCGGAAGGATATGAGGAGAAAGAGCTGACAGCTTATATAGTAGACGGAGGTTCCGGCACTGGCATGGCAGTTCCTGATTATGTAGAGCTGGATGACAGCAATACAATGGGAATCGGAGATAATCTGACTATTATTGTAGGGGAAATGTTTGGAAGTAATGAGTATGCAAAGGTCATTACAGAAGTCACAGTAAACGGAGATGAAGTATCTAATGAGTCCGGTTCTGATTATGAATACGAAATTGACGGTTCTAATTTTGACCAGTCAGGAAAGTATACAGTTGTGATTAAAGCAGACAGCTATCAGGACAAGACATTTATTGTGGATATTAAAAATGCAGAAAAAGATGTTCCAAGCAGTGTAAAGCTGGATGATAACAACAGCTGTAAGCCGGGAGAAGATGTAAAAATTATTACAGACTCAACTTTCCTTGGAACGGGATACGGCTCAAAGGTGACAAAGATTACAGTAAATAGTATGGAGGTGTCAAACGAATCATCCAACCCGGAATATGAAATTATCATTGACGGTTCTGAATTTGATCAGTCGGGAGAGTATACAATTGTAATAGAAGCTCTTGGCTATAAGAATAAGGAGTTTACATTAGATGTAAAAGGAGAAGATGATCCAAAAGAGGTTCCGTCTGCTGTAGGTTTAAGAACCGAAGAGTATGAAATCAATTCTTATTCAAAATTGGAAATCCAGGAGGGCGATCAGGTAATTATCGCATTGGGAAATGGAATTTCAGAGGACTATCTGAATGCCTTTATTGAAATCCAGGTAGAAACTCCTTCAGGAGATTCTGAAGCTTATGGCAAGGATGATCTGGACTTTAAAGATGAATTTTATGGAACTCCTTACAAATTCTATTTGGACATTTTTGATGAAGAAGGAAAATATGTAATTACTTTACATGCAGATGGTTATGAGGAAAAGGAGCTGACTGTAACAGTAAATGGGGAGGCTGCATTAATCCTGGAAAACTTGATGAATGTAACTGAGGAAGAGCTGATTGAGAATCAGGATGATGAGAAAATACAGGAAGAAATAAAAGATCCTGAGATTGAGCAGACAGATGAGGACAACAGCTCTGATGAGACATTTAAGGACGAAGAAATTGTAGACGAGGATGTTATTATAAAAGATCAGGATACAGACAAGGACATTGTGGACGAGGATGTTACAGGCAAGGATGATGAGGATAAAGACATTACAGATAAGGCTGATGAGGACGAAAATCTTGCAGAGGATGGGAAAGAGGAAGAAGTAAAGGACGACCAGATTCTGGAGAACGACCAAATCAATAAGGAAGAAGAAATTCTGGATGGTGATGAAGCAGACCAGAAAGATCCTGAGGAACTTACAGACAATAATGATCAAAAAGACAATGAGGAAGATAATGAAAATGACAATGATCAGGAGGTGAAGGGCGAACTAGAAGAAGAGGAAGTAAAAGACAACGGTCAAGAAGAAATTGACGATGAGGAAGACCGCAGCCAGAACGATGAGGAAGATCAGGACGGAGAAGAAGTTGAATAAGTAAAAAAGACCTTCAGTTCATAAATAAAATTTTATGGACTGAAGGTCTTTTGCGCCGCAAATAACAATTTATAAAAGGAGAGCCAGCAAGATGGGGAGTCCTGCTGGCCGGAAATGAAAAGTGTGTATATGAAAAGAAATTATTTCCTTTTCGAGTATCAGTATACTGGAAATTTGTGAAAAAAGTTTGTCCATTTTGTGAAAAATCAAAGTTTAGAATTGTTTTATAAATTCCTCTCTGTTCTTATGGTATAATAAAATCATATTTTTATGCAGGAGATTGAAAAGATGAAATTACGGACACGGCTGGCAGTAGCCTTTCTCACAGTAACAGTAGTTCCGATGCTGCTGATTTACATGGCATTTATGGGGTTAAGCGATTACCAGACAAAATCAATCAGAAAAACATATGGGTTAGCAGAATCTGTGGATATTTTTTCAGGCAATTCCCTGCAGATTTTTAACCGGCTGACAAAGCCTATGCAGCAGGAGATCAGGCAGCAGATGGACAAAAAGCCTCAGGCATTTGAAGATAAGGCTTATCTGGATACCTTGAATGAAAGGCTGTCTACAAAGTATGCGTATATGATTGTCAGGAAAAACGACGATATTATATATATGGGAAGCACGCATGAATCCCAGGGAAATATATGCGGCCAGCTTTTGGAATATGGAAGCGGAGGCGGGGATATAGAGGGCGGTATGTACCTGGACGGGGACAGCCAGCATTTGATTAAGCAGATGGACTTTTTATATCCTGATAAAGGGGAAGGAAGCTTGTTCATTGTTTCCAATGTGGACGAATTGATTCCAGAGGTTCAGTCTATGGTGCGGGAGATGATTTTATCCGGCGTTATGATATTGATTTTTACTGGCTGCGCCTTGACTATGTGGGTTTACAGATCTATATTAAGGCCTCTTGGAAAGCTGCAGGAAGCCACAAAGAATATTAGAGACGGCAACCTGGAGTTTACTTTAGAGGTTGAGGAGGAAGATGAGATTGGGCAGCTATGCCAGGATTTTGAGGAGATGAGGCAGAGGCTGAAGGAGTCCACAGAGGAGAAGATTCAATATGACAAGGAAAATAAAGAGCTGATCAGCAATATTTCCCACGACCTGAAAACGCCTATTACGGCAATTAAGGGATATGTAGAGGGAATTATGGACGGAGTCGCTTCCTCGCCGGAAAAGCTGGATAAATATATCAGAACCATATATAATAAAGCTAATGATATGGACAGATTAATTGACGAGCTTACATTTTACTCTAAAATTGACACCAATAAAATCCCGTATGTATACAGCAAAATTAATGTAGCCAGCTACTTTAAAGATTGTATAGAGGAAGTTGGACTGGATATGGAAGCCAGGGGAATTGAGCTGGGATATTTTAATTATGTAGACGACGACGTAATGGTAATTGCAGATGCAGAGCAGATGAAGCGGGTAATCAACAATATTATCAGCAATTCTGTAAAGTACATGGACAAAAAAAGGGGAATTATCAATATCAGAATCCAGGACGTAGGAGATTTTATACAGGTAGTAATTGAGGATAATGGAAAAGGCATTGCCGCAAAAGATCTGCCTAATATTTTTGACAGATTTTACCGCACAGATTCCTCCAGAAATTCATCTCAGGGAGGAAGCGGAATCGGGCTTTCTATTGTAAGAAAAATTATAGAAGACCATGGAGGCCGTATATGGGCTACCAGCAAGGAAGGTATTGGAACAGAGATTCACTTTGTTCTGAGAAAATATCAGGAGGTAATACAGGATGAGTAAGATTTTAATTGTAGAGGATGAGGAGAGCATCGCAGAGCTGGAAAAGGATTATCTGGAGCTGAGCGGATTTCAGGTTGAAATTGCAAATGACGGAAGCGAAGGGCTGGAGCGGGCTTTAAATGAGGAGTTTAATCTGATCATCCTGGACTTAATGCTTCCTGGAGTGGACGGTTTTGAAATCTGCCGGAAAGTCCGGGAGGAAAAGAACACGCCTATTATTATGGTTTCCGCTAAAAAAGAAGACATTAATAAGATCAGAGGTTTGGGTCTGGGCGCTGACGACTACATAACAAAGCCCTTCAGTCCCAGCGAGATGGTGGCAAGAGTAAAGGCCCACCTGGCCAGATACGAAAGACTTATTGGAAGCGGAATCCCAGTGAATGAGATTATTGAGATCAGAGGCTTAAAGATTGACAAAACAGCCAGAAGAGTGTGGGTAAACGGGGAGGAGAAAAACTTCACCACAAAGGAGTTTGATCTGCTTACATTCTTGGCTCAGAACCCCAACCATGTATTTACAAAGGAGGAGCTGTTCAGCAAAATCTGGGATATGGAGTCCATTGGAGATATTGCTACTGTTACAGTGCATATTAAGAAAATCAGAGAGAAGATCGAGTTTAACACAGCCAAACCGCAGTACATTGAAACCATCTGGGGAGTAGGGTACCGGTTTAAAGTTTAAAATAAAAAGACACCTTGAAGAATCCTTGTATTTACAGGGATTTTTCTGTTTTATTAAAACAAAATCATTCTTTATACTACCAAAATTTTAGGTGATGTACTATTCTAATCATTAAAAGTTCAAGGCGCAGGAAAGGGCGGTACAGACCACCCTTTATTTTTTATATTCCAGTAAATCCGAAACAGAACAGCCCAGGTACTCGCATAGCCTAGCAATAATATTTAGGTCCACACGGCTTACCTTATTTTTACAGTAGTTGTTTAACTGAGTTCTTTGAAGCCCGCAGTTTTGACATATCTTGTTTTTGCTCACACCATTTACTTTAAGATATTCTTCTATCTTTATTTCGATATATCCCATTTTATCACCTGCTTTTTTATAGAGATTATAAAGAGAGAGGTGTGTGAAAATAAGATGTATAAATTTATAGCCTGTATTAAAATACAGGCACAAAGGTGTTATAATCTATGTGGTAATTTTTAGTATAGATGTTATATATAAGAAAGGGGATATTATTATGAGAAGTAAAAAAATTATAACAGCTTTGTTGACAGGAGTTTTTACTGCGTCATTTTCACTTAGCGCTTTTGCTGGCAATTGGTTAGATCTTACTATTGGCTGGCAATATGACAAAACAGGAATGGGAGGCCTGGCGCACGATGAGTGGCTATGGATAGATGGAAATAAAGATGGTATTGCAGAATGTTATTATTTTGATGGAACTGGATTCATGTGGCATGACAGAGAAAAGGACGGCTATGTTTTAAATTCTGATGGGCAGTGGGTTGTGGATGGAGTGGTTCAGACAAAGCAAGTCGAAATTGATAACAGTGAAACTTCTGACCTTATGTAACTAAAGCGTTAATCGAAAAAGAGGGTGTCGCAAAATCGTCGTTTTAGATGATTGAACGGCGCCTTCATTTTTTGTCCCTGTGCCTGATTCACCAGACAGATAGAGGGAACAAATTTTACATCAATCTGAATTCTCTGCCCGACAACTTGACATAAATAAAAACTTCTGCTATAGTTAGTATCCGTACGAGAAGAGAGGATGAAAGGCCTGAGACGTGCCTGTTATCCTCTCATTTTTTGCCCTGTACCCTATTTTAAAGCTGATGCAAAGGAGACTGCAGGCTTTTTGATATTTAGATATTGGCGCAGGCTGGTTATTTATAAAGAAAGGATATTAAATGGAAACAATCAGATTTGATGAGTTAGAGTTAAATGATAAAATATTAAAAGCAGTAAAGGACATGGGATTTGAGGCGGCTTCCCCTATTCAGGCCAAGGCAATTCCGCTTCAGATGGAGGGGAAGGATATTATTGGTCAGGCTCAGACCGGAACAGGAAAAACAGCTGCTTTTGGCATTCCTCTGCTGCAGAAGGTAGACCCGAAAAATAAAAAGCTGCAGGCCATTGCCCTTTGTCCCACAAGAGAGCTGGCGATTCAGGTGGCAGAGGAGATCAGACGCCTGGCAAAATATATGCACGGAGTAAAGGTGCTGCCTATTTACGGAGGCCAGGAAATTGGAAAGCAGATTCGTTCACTCAAGGACGGCACACAGATTATTATTGGAACTCCAGGCCGTGTAATGGACCACATGAGAAGGAAAACTGTAAAGTTTGACCAGGTTCACACAGTTATTTTGGATGAAGCTGACGAAATGTTAAACATGGGCTTTTTGGAGGACATGGAAACCATACTCAGCCAGCTGCCAGAGGAGCGTCAGACAGTAATGTTCTCCGCCACTATGCCGGAGGCCATTGCCAGAATCGCCAAGAACTTTCAGAAAGAGCCTGAGACAGTCCGGGTTGTAAAGAAAGAGCTGACTGTGCCTAAAGTGGCTCAGTATTATTATGAGGTAAAGCCTAAAAATAAGGTGGAGGTTATGTGCCGCCTTTTAGATATGTACGCTCCAAAGCTTTCTGTTGTATTCTGCAATACAAAGCGACAGGTAGACGAGCTGGTGGAGGCCTTGCAGGGAAGAGGATATTTTGCAGAAGGACTTCACGGAGATTTAAAACAGGCTCAGAGAGATAAAGTAATGAACAGCTTTAGAAACGGCCGCACAGAAATTTTAATTGCTACAGATGTGGCTGCCAGGGGAATTGACGTAGATGACGTGGAAGCGGTGTTTAATTATGATATTCCTCAGGATGATGAGTATTATGTGCACAGAATCGGCCGTACAGGCCGCGCCGGAAGAGAAGGAAAGGCTTTTAGTTTTGTAGTGGGAAAAGAAGTCTACAAGCTGAGAGATATTCAAAGATACTGTAAGACAAAAATTGTGCCTCAGGCCGTGCCCTCCCTGGATGATATTACGGCTATCCGGGTTGACAAGATTCTGGAAGAGGTCAGCCACATTATTAATACCAGTGATTTATCAGGTTTAATCAATGTGCTGGAAAAGAAAATTCTGGAAGAGGATTTTACCTCTATGGATTTAGCGGCAGCCATGTTAAAAATGGCAATGGGCGAGGATGCAGAGGAATCTATTGAAGATTTCCGTCCCGCCAGATCTTTAGATGATTTAGACGACTACGGAAGAGGCAAAAACTCCAGAGGCAGAGGCCAAAATGGAGGCGGCCGCAGAGGAGGACGTGAATACGGACGGGGAAGAGACAGAGGCAATATGACAAGATTATTTGTCAACATTGGAAAGTCTCAGAATATCCGGCCCGGAGATATTATGGGAGCCATTGCCGGGGAGTCAGGCGTTCCGGGAAGCCTGATCGGCAGTATTGATATGTTTGACAATTACACCTTTGTGGACGTTCCGGACGACTGTGCCGACGAAGTGTTAAAGGCCATGAAAAATGTGCGTATTCGCGGTAAAAATGTACGCATGGAAAAAGCGAACAGATAAAAATAAAGGCAGGTATTTAACAGTTTTGAATTTCATATTACTGTTAAATACCTGCTTTTTTTGTTACGAGCACTTAGTGCCTGTTTTTGGTATTCTTTTGTTCTAAGTCCTTCAGGACCTCCTTACTATGCTCCTCCTTGATCTCCCAGTGGATTAAGAAGGTAAGGGCGGCTCTTAAAATAATGATTCCGCCTACAATCAGCAGCTCATTTAATTCCCTCACTACAACCGTCCGGAGAATTTCGCTTCCCAGTTTAAATTCCAATCCAAGAGCCAGTCCGTTGGCCAGGTTCAGCCGAATCATTGGATTTCGTCTCAGATAATCCCAGATACCTCGTATGCCGGCTGCGATAATTACCATAACTCCTGCGAATTCAAATAAAGTAATGGCAGCTTCCACAACTTGATGAAGAATTGTTACCAGAGTTTCCATTTTTTCTCCTTTAACTGCGTTTTTTTCATTATATAAGAAATCTCTGCCGGGGCCAAGGGATTTATAGATTTTTTTAATATTTTATGATATGATATGTCTAGTTTATCAAATTAGGGAGTTAAAGCAGAAATTAAGGAGGATATCAGTATTATGAAAGGAAAATATGTGGCATATGTAGGCTCCTACTCCTACACTGGGAAGGCCAAGGGAATCACTGTTTATGACATAGATGTGGAGAAAGGTTTGTTCGTTCCCCGGTGCGAGGAAGCGGTAAATAACTCCTCATATTTAATTGCCTCCAGTGATGGAAAAACTTTGTATTCTATTGCTGATGAAGGAGTTGTATCCTTTAGAATCCATGAAAACGGAAGCATTACCCGGCTGAATACAGCCAACATTAAAGGTATGAGAGGCTGCCATTTATCCACAGATGCACAGGACAAGTATATTTTCGTATCAGGATACCATGATGGAAAATGTACAGTGCTCAGACTAAAGGAGGACGGCAGCATAGGAGAAATTGTAGACGGAGTGTATCATAAAGGATTAGGCAGCGTGGCAGAAAGAAATTTCCGCCCTCATGTAAGTTGCAGCAGAAGGACGCCAGACGGGGAATATGTAATGGTGGCGGACTTAGGAATTGACCAGGTGAAAATTTACAGGTTTAACGAGCATGACGAGCAGCTGACATTAGTGGATGCCCTGCGGTGTGAAAGAGAATCCGCCCCTAAGTGCTTCCGCTTTAGCTCTGACGGAAGGTTTATTTATCTGCTCCACGAATTGAAAAATGTGATCGACGTATATACTTACGAAAACGGAAAGAGACAGCCTAAAATAGAAAAGATACAGTCTATTCCAACTGCAGGGGAAAAGAGAAGCCAGCTGACAGCTGCCTGCTCAATGAGATTTTCACCTGATGAAAAGCATTTGTTCTGCGGAAATGCAGGGGATAACAGCGTCAGCATTTATAACAGAGATGAAAAAACAGGTCTTTTGGAAATGATTTGTTCTCTGCCTATTAGCGGGGACTACCCTAAAGATTTGGCTATATTCCCGGATGATAAACATCTGGCTTCCATTAACCACGAAAGCGGCAGTATTTCCTTCTTTACAATTGACTATGAAAAGGGTCTGCTGGTTATGAACGGAAGAAGCGTATCTGTTAATGAACCTAACAGTTGCGTGATTGTGAAGGTGAGATAATATGGCGGGATCATCATTGGGAACAATTTTCAGAATATCCACCTGGGGCGAATCCCACGGACCAGGCGTAGGCGTCGTAGTAGACGGCTGCCCGGCAGGAATTCCCTTATGTCAGGAGGATATTCAGAAATATTTAGACAGAAGAAAACCTGGACAAAGCAAGTTTACAACGGCCAGACAGGAAGGAGATCAGGTAGAAATCCTGTCTGGAATTTTTCAGGGAAAGACAACAGGCACGCCTATTTCTATGGTTATAAGAAATATGGATCAGCGCTCCCATGATTATGGGAATATTATGAATATTTATCGCCCCGGCCATGCAGATTATACATTTGATAAAAAATATGGGTTTCGGGATTATAGAGGCGGAGGCAGATCTTCAGGCCGGGAAACAATAGGCAGAGTGGCGGCAGGAGCAGTGGCTGTAAAGCTGCTGGACAGCCTGGGAATTCAGGTGACAGCCTACACAAAATCAATTGGCCCAATCAGCATATCCTCGGAAGCATTTAACTTGTCAGTCCGCGATACAAACAGACTTTATATGCCGGATGAGGCAGCTGCTAAAAAGGCAGAGAAATACCTGGAAGAAATGATGGCTAAAAAGGATTCCTCCGGAGGCGTAGTAGAATGTATAATCACCAATATGCCTGCCGGCGTTGGAGAGCCTGTTTTCCATAAGCTAGATGCTAATTTGGCAAAGGCTGTTTTTTCTATTGGAGCTGTAAAAGGCTTTGAGGTAGGGGACGGGTTTGAGGCAGCCAGATCCTCAGGCTCTGTAAATAACGATGGGTTCTGCATAGATGAAAATGGAAAAGTAAGTAAAAAGACAAACCATGCAGGAGGAATTTTAGGAGGCATGAGCGATGGAAGCCCTGTTATATTCAGAGCAGCTTTTAAACCTACTCCTTCTATTGCTTCTTTACAGGAAACTGTAACATGCAACGGAGAAGAAACAGAAATAGAAATTAAAGGGCGACACGATCCTATTATTGTGCCCAGAGCCGTAGTAGTGGTGGAGGCCATGGCAGCTTTAACTGTGGCAGATTTATTGTTAATGTCTGCTGTATCCAGAATAGACAGGCTGGCCAGTATATTGAAAGAATAATGAAAATTTAAAAGGCGAAAGGAGCATTTAACCATGAAAATTGTTATTGGAAATGATCATTCTTCTGTAGACTTAAAAAACGAGATTAAGGCTTATTTAGAGGAAAAGGGATATGAGGTTCTGAATGTAGGAACAGACACAACGGACAGCTGCGATTATCCTGCTTATGGAGAAAAGGTGGGAAGGGCTGTTGTTGATGGAGCGGCAGATTTGGGAATTGCTATCTGCGGAACAGGACTGGGAATTTCTCTGGCTGCCAACAAGGTGAAGGGAGTTCGCGCCTGCGTTTGCAGCGAGCCGTATACAGCCAGAATGTCCAGGCTTCACAATAACTGTAATGTACTTTGCTTCGGCGCCAGGGTAGTTGGCTCTGAGCTGGCAAAGATGATTGTAGATGAATGGCTGAATACTTCCTTTGAAGGGGGCAGGCATCAGAGACGTGTGGACATGATTATGGATATTGAGAACAAATAAGAGGGATGGCAATGAAAAAAATTGGATTTATCGGCATTGGAATTATGGGAAAATCCATGGCCAGAAACTTGATGAAGGCAGGGTATCAGGTGTCTGTTTACACCAGAACAAAGTCTAAGGCAGACGAGCTTTTAAAGGAGGGAGCAGATTGGTGCTCTTCTGTAAAGGAATGTGCTGCCGGGAAAGACTGGGTGATCACCATTATTGGAACTCCTAAGGATGTGGAGGAAGTGTATTTTGGCGAAAACGGTATTCTGGAAAATGCAGATCCAGGCACATGCGTAATAGATATGACTACTACCAGCCCTAAGCTGGCAGTAAAAATTTATGAAGAGGCTAAAAAACTGGGACTGGACGCTTTAGATGCGCCTGTAACAGGCGGGGACAGAGGAGCCAAAGACGGCACCTTGACGATTCTGGCCGGCGGAGATAAAGAAGTATTTGACCGCTGTATGCCTTTATTTGAAAAAATGGGTAAAACTATTGTTTATGAGGGAAAAGCAGGCAGTGGGCAGCACACGAAAATGTGCAATCAGATTGCTGTAGCAGGTACTCTGGCAGGAATCTGCGAGGCTATGGCTTATGCAAAAGGCGTTGGCCTGGACCCTCAGCTGATGTTTCAGACTATTTCCACCGGAGCGGCGGGAAGCGTGCAGATGAATATTCAGGCGCCTAAGATTTTGACCGGAGATTACAATCCAGGATTTTTTGTAAAACATTTTATTAAAGATATGGGGCTGGCTGACCAGGAGGCCAAGGAGGCCGGGCTCAAGCTTGAAGTGCTGGAAACAGTGCTTTCCATGTATAAAGAGCTGGAGGCTCAGGGAATGGACCAGATGGGTATGCAGGCCCTGGCAAAGTATTATAATTGGTAAAAAAGACTGCAAAGAAGAGAAATAAAATAAAAGGTCGGGAAAACACTGTCCGTTTCGGGCGGTGTTTTTTTGGCCTTTTTTATTTGCTTAGATCCTTTCTCTGGCATTTTATTCTGTACTTGGAGGGGGAGCTGTTAAATTCTTCTTTAAATAAGTGGTAAAAATGGCTTAAACTTTGAAATACTGTGAACTAAAAAACGCCGTCAGATCAATATAAAGCAATAAATATACAAACGCTGGGAAGAAAAAAATTTAGGGATACAGTATGATAAAAGAAAGGAAAAGGGAGCGGAAAATATGAAAATAGCAATTATTGGAGCAGGGGCTATGGGCTGTTTATTTGGAGGAAAACTGGCTGAGAAAGCAGATGTATGTCTTTATGATGTTAATAAAGAACATGTAAAAGCAATGAATTAAAATGGACTGCGTATGACCATGGGAGAAGATGAAAAATATGTAAAAGTGAAAGCTGTTACTGATCCCGGACAAATTGGAATTGTAGATGCAGCCATATTTTTTACAAAGTATGTATTTATGAAACAGGCAGCAGCTGATGCTTTATGTTGTATTGGGCCTGATACTCTGGTTTTGACTTTACAAAATGGCTTAGGCTGCCAGGAGATTTTAAAGGAATTTATTAATAAAGGCCAGATTGCTTATGGTCTGACAGCCTATACAAGTGATATGAAGGGGCCAGGTCACATTGAAATGACAACATTAAAACAGGTGGGGACGTACTTTTGGCCGGTCAGCGGAAAAATCAGCTCTCAGGCCAGAGAACTGGAGGCTGTGATGAATGAAGCTGGATTTGAAACAGCTATCACAAAAGAAGTGGATAAGAAAATATGGAAAAAACTGATGGTGAATTGTTCAGAAAATACATTATGCGCGATTTTAAGGCTGACAGTAGGTCAGTTGATAGATACAGAGGAAGCCTTCAGGCTGCTGAAGCACATAGTATTTGAAATTGCAGACGTGGCCTGTGCAAAAGGAATTTCCATATCCAGGGAAGAGGGGCTGGAATATGTACTGGAGGTAAGCCGTTCAGTTACAGATCATTTGCCGTCTATGGGATTAGACGTTAAATTAGGACGGAAAACAGAGATTATGTGCCTGAATGAGGCTGTGGCTGCAGAAGGAAAGCGGCTGGGAGTTGCCACGCCTGTTTTAGAAATAACAGCTCAGATGATCAGAGCCATAGAGGCAAATTATCACAAGCTGGCGTTTTGACGGGAGGGAAAAGAAAGGAGGAAGACGGAGGTGTTACTGTGAAAGAAAGTAGAGGACAGCCAATAAATGGTGCACTTTAACAAGCTGTCTTATGGCAGCCTTTGAAAAAATGTATTGTTTTAAAGTGTTAAGATGCTAATTGCGACTCGGAAATAATTCCTTCGCTGATAAGTAGTTTCTTAGCCTGTTTGATAGCCTTTTCCTTCTGCTTTTCTTTTAGGGGTTCAGGCATATCAATCTTGTATAAGTCGGTCGGATTCCACGCTTCACCAGTAGACAGCATCTGGTAGACAGCAGTAAGAATCATCCGGGCGATAGCAATGATGGCTCGTTTTTTACCACGGCGTTTCATAATACGTTTATATTTCTGTTTATAGTAAGGCGATTTATCAGATTTCACGGCTGCATGGGCAACTTGCACCAATGCAGGTTTGAGGTAAACACCGGCACTTGTTATTCTGACAGATTTCTTCTTACCAGCAGATTCATTGTTGCCGGGAGTGAGTTCCGTCTCGCGCTCTTTTTAATTTCAGCGGAAGCCTTGATTTTAGAGGACTTCCGCTGTTTTTGTGTGTCTTACAGATTGAGGACAGTTGAAGACAGTAATCTATAGGGCGTTGGAAATTAAGCTATAGGTTTCTTCTTCTGTTAATGGGTTGTCGATATATCCTAGAGTAGTATTTAGGTTGCTATGCCCCAGCAGTTCTCGTATACAGTCCAGTGGTACGCCGCTGGCGTTTAGGTTTCTGGCAAAAGTCTTTCTCATTTTGTGGGTGGATTTTGTAGTAAGACCTTGCCGTTCAGCGTATTTTTCCAGCACATAGGCAACCTGTCTTGATGTAATGCGTTTCCCGTTTTTTATAAAAATATACTCGCCGATATGCTCTATTTTTTGTAGGAGATTGATTGCTTTGGGAACCAAAACTACAAAACGGTCACGACTGCTCTTGGTATGTTCCACGACCTCATAGGTGTTTGTGTCTTGATTTCTGACTTCTTCTCGGACGATATGAAGATGGTTAATGTTACAGTAGTCCTCCCATTTAAGAGCCACCAGTTCACCGACACGCAGACCTAGTAGGAAATTTAGCTTGACGGTTAGAAAAATGGTATCGCTGGTTTCCGTATACATACGGTCAAGATACTGGTTTAGATTTTTCAGTTCATCTGTATTGTAGGTTTCTGTTGTTCCGGTTTTCTTGACTATCTGCTTGAATTTCACATGAATCTGCACTTTTTCCATTGGATTTTCCAGCAGATATTTTTTACGGATGGCATAACTATACATACCGGCTAAAATTGTTTTAATATTAGCCCATTCCTTGCGAGTTAGATTAAATTCTTTTACAATCCGATTGCACTCTGTTTCTAAAAGCAGTTCATCAATCCGCTTGATTTTTTTATCATGCAAAGCAGACGGCTCAAAATATTTCTTATAATGTTGAGTATGCCGCTTGATAGTGTTGGGGCTGTTAATAACTGTCTTTTTATATTCCAGCCATTCCTCATATAGTTTGTAAAATGTCAGTTTGTCAAGGTGCGAATCTTGGAAGTATAGTGGTATTAGTTTATCCAGCAGTTCTTCTTCTGATTGTGCCCGAATAGTCTTGCGTTTTTCATTCATCCCTTTATAATAAGTCTGCCATCTGCCCTTGGGACTTGATGGGGGTGTAATAGTATAGGGATGTATTTTTTTATTCGTTCTCTTTTAGTAGACATAAGTTTATCAAGCACACTGTCTGTACTGATTATACCGCAGTCAAAGGCTTCCTTCAATAAAGAAAGATTGATGATTTCTGAAGGATTTTTAACATCATTCATAGTTACCGCCTTAAAACAGGCGAAGGGAAAAATTATATGGGATTTATATTTGATTGGAATTTGAACAGAGTAAAATTAAAAAAGAATTTTGTGAGTTTTATAAATAGTATGTTTTATAATTTTGTTTTTCTATCAGTATATGGTATGTAGCCCCAACGCCTGTAGTATTTAATTGTGAAAAGGTGTTTCTGATACATTTATTCTTTGAAACCCGTGGAGATATTCCGTAGTGTCATATTCTTTCCATTCTCCGATAGCAGTATAAATTCTGACTTTATGGATTCTTCGAAGAAAGGCGTTCCAAGTTTCTTTTTGTTCCAGATAAATATTATGATACTGGTCTTCCAATTTCCAGTTGGAAACGATATAGATAAAGTTATAACAGGCTTGCCGGTTATTATATCTTGCCGGAAGCTGTAAAGGATAAATATCCAGATAATTCAGCATATTTCCTATTGGTAAATCACTTCTAAATTCTTCAAATACTAGCACATCTTCTCCTGAGTAGGTGTCAAAGGGGTGCTTATAGTCTGTTACTCGGTATACATTAGAGTCTCCATGGCTATCAAGAATATATCTTGATTTTCCAAATCCGGTTGAGCCACTTACATAAGTTACTAGAAGATTTAATCGCCGTTCTGATTTGTAACGGCTGGATAGGATTTCCAGACGTGCTTTATCAATATGCTGTAAATTTAAAATATTATCTGGATTGTTTTCTAAAATTTCCACATTAGAATAACCGTCTTTAATCATCTGGTAGAGATTAGCCAAATCATTTCTTTTACCTTGTCCTGATTTTTGCATAGTTCCCCATTCTTCAAAAGTATCTTTTAAATTAGTTGTTCCTTTTTCTGTGTGCTCGCATTTGCCTTCTTTTCGAATGTAGGCTCTGTTTTCTTCTGCCGTACCTTGTGCTTCCTCAATGTGAGCAGATGAAAAGATTTTTTTATACTGGAAAAGTATACAGGGTTTTTAAATTGTACAAACAGATGGGTGTGGGGAGTTTTTGAAATTTCATCGCACATACACCAGTAAATAATATTTTCCCAGCCGGATAGTTTTTCTTTAATTGCCTGATGGGAACAGTTTTTATGTTTATCTGGGTTGTTAAATGTTAATTGGTATTTTCGGCTACGCCGATTATTATTGACAGTTTTTTTGTGTTTGTCATAAGATTTCCTTTCTAAGTTCCGGCACAGAGCTGACACAACGGAAAAATATGCCGGAACGATTGTATTTAACGGTTTTTGACACTGACACCGAAGTTGTGGTAATACTAACAACTTCGGTATGATAGGAGGGAACAGGTTCCCTCCTACGCCCCAAACGCCTTATGCTTTGCACGGCATTTGGGGCGTTTCGTAGCGAGTTGTTCCAGCAATAATATCAGCTTCCAGTAAATCCATGCGGTTAATGTTTGGAACACGCACGGAGTGAAAATTAGAGCCATTTGCAAGCAAATATCCCGTACCTCTCATACGATTTGGAAGCATTTCTGAACGGAAATCAGAAAACAGCATTTGCTGACTTTCTTTGGACATATTTCCAAGGCCAATGGCAAGATTAAAATTATCTCTGGCAGTGCCAAAGGTACTTGCATCAGCTCTCTGCTGACTGATGATAATTTGAAGGTTAAAGCTTCGCCCCATCATTAAAAGTCTGGATAATGTTTGAAGAGCATTTGCAGATGCTTTTTTGTCGGTACTTAAACTGCTGATAAAGGAAGCCCATTCATCAAAGTATAAAATTACAAGATGGCGGTCAGAACTTTCTTTCTGGCGTTCGACCAGAAGACTGTTCATTTTTTCCAGTCCGTTGGCACAGTCCATGAAGCGATAGTAATTTTTTGCATCAGCTAAAAAAGCATAGTCTTTATCAGCTTTCATATCGCAAATAATCAGTTCGCTTTGGGCATAGTAACGTGAAAGTTTTGCCAGTATCAGCTTGCATAGATAAGTTTTTCCTGAACCAGTAGCCCCTACAACAATGATATGCGGACTATGCTGGGGATTCCAGAAAATATCTTTTCGAACCGATAATTGATAAAAGGCGTCATCTAGGAGAATAGGGATAGCAGTATTGTCATCCATAAATATTATCACCAGATGAAAATACAGGTGCAAGAGAACAGGTATCTTGCAGAGTAGTTTCGTTATAATCAAGACACAAGGTTATATAACTATGAGAATCGCTTGGCTCGCCCATAATATGTAGGAATGTATTCGGCTTTGGAGGGCATAGGCCAGCAATCCCGTAAGCACTGATTCTCTGGTTGATAGAGCCTTGCAGTACATCCCGAATAGTTCTAAGGTCATCCGGTTCCAAAAAACAGATAGACATTTTATCTGCTCTATACATTAAAAGATAGCCTGAACCATCCGGTTTTATTTGAATCCGTTGCTCTGGGTTTTCCATAATAATATTGGAAAAGTTGGTCGGCCTTGCAAGACTGATTAAAGATGCAATGCTACGGTCTCTTAAAACATCTATTAGCAGATTACCAATTTTTTCATAAATAGAATTTGCTTTTGGAATCAGTGCCTTTGCCTGTTCTTCCATAGCTTTTCGCCGTTTTGCTTCACGCTGTTCTTTCCCAGATTGCAAACAGGCAAAAACGGCACCTATGGAAATGGAAATTACAACCAATTCACCCATATGATGATTGATAAAACGGCAGATGGACAAGATTAAAAATCCCAGAAGTCCAGCGATACCAGTTAATAGAAACAGAGAACAGATAACAAAGATAAGTTTTTTAACAGTATCTTTGTCTTGAAATGAGTGATATAGGTTCTTGCTTCCTGATGAAATTTTGTTTATACAGGATTCAAAAAAGTCATTTATTTTTTTACCATATAAAATCCTCCTATGCTTGGTTACCCCTACCAATTTAGGTAGGGGCGTATTTATTATTTTGCAGATACAATATCGACAACACGAAGGTAACCTCCGTTCCTTCCTGTACCAAAGTCTGCCGTAATCGTGTAACTTTGGTTTGCTTCAATCTGCGAAAATTGTTCTTCGTTAAGCCTGAGCGTGTCGATAATCGTGCCCTTGTCCTGCATGATGTTAGCAGAATAAGAAACTTGTGGATTTCCAGCGGAATCTTCCCATGGTTTGGAAAGCTTTGCCAGAATAAAAACGTTGGCATTTAGTCTCATTGTTTGATTCTCCTTTTTATTTGATTTCAGAAAAATTGTGTACACGGTTTATCTAATGAAATTATCATAACATTTTCAAAGAGGAAAAAACGCAAAAAAAAGGACAAAACCATCGGATTTTGTCCTTAAAATGTAGGTTTTTCAAACATATGTTACACTTACCGTAAATAATCTCTCAGTACCTCGTTAGGTGTTTTCCATCCCAAAGGCCGCATGGGAAAGTTATTATAACCTCTGCGGTTATATACCTTTAACTGGGCAGCAAAGTCCTCAAAGGAATACAATGTGTGTGTTGCATAAAAACGTTCATTGTCCTTTCGATGACTTCTTTCTACCTTTCCATTATGCCGTGGCGTAAAGGGCCGGATCTTTTTGTGCTTAATCCCATACTGGCGCAGCCTTTCCTCAAATAGGGTAAGGTTTTCCTCCCGTTTTGTTCCTGTAAACCGTTTAGTGAATTCACTTCCGTTATCTGTCTGGACACACTGAATGGGCAGAGGAAAGACCTTCACCAGGTGATCAAGAAATACAGCGGAAGAGTAAGTATTGTGCTCCTCAAAGGCCTCCACAAAGCGCCAGCGTGAGTATTCGTCAATAGCAGTGTATTGAAAGAAGCTCTGTCCCTGTGCCTGATTCACCAGACAGATAGAGGGAACAAACTTTACATCAATCTGAATTCGCTGCCCAGGAAAAAGCATCTGTTCATAGGGCTTAGGAACGTACTTGGGATTAGCAGGCTTAACAGCCATCATTTTCTGTTTGCGAAGAAAGCGGTAAAGCCCGGAAATAGAACGGGAATAGCCGCGGTGCATAAGTTTTACCCAGAAGATAACCAGTCCAGCATTAGGGTTTCTGCGTCGCATATGAGAGATGAGAGAGATCTCCTGAGGGGTATGCTGATTGGGATGGTGAAGAGGTCTTCTGGAACGATCCCTAAGGGAGTCCCAGGAGCCGTCAAAGCGACGTTTCCAGCGGTAGATATACTGTCTGTTAGTTTTATATTTGACAGCGGCTTTGGAGACGCCAAATTTTTCAGCGAAACGAATTAGTGATAGACGATACCTCATATCTTGTGTTATAGTAGCCATAGCAGAGAACTCCTTTTGGTTAGTTTTTGTTGTGGTGACTAAACTATAACACAAAAGGCAGTATCTCTGCTTTTTAATTATTCAGTTGTAACACATGTATTGTAAAACTACAAAAACCATCGGATTTTGTCCTTAAAAATACTTGACAATTTAAAAATGTTCGTTCTCTAAAAACATTTTAAACTCTTTCAGGCTGAAGGCTATAGAATTAGAAGCTTTAAAAAGGCGCTCATATATGAGTTTCTGCTTTTGATATAAATACAGATTATCACAGAATCCCACCATTTTGTTTGGCGAAATTTTGTAAATTTGGCAGAGAGTGAGTAATACATTTGATGGAATTGGTAATTCTCCGTTTTCGTAGCGTCTATAGTTCGAACGAGAAATTTTTACGCTATTCAGTTCTAATTCCTGGAGGATTTTTTTCTCTGAATAGCCGTGCTCGGTTCTTAGAATACTTATTTTTTTAGCGATTGCCTCTTGGTCGTAGTGAAATGAAAAAGAGCTGGAGTTCGGACTTTCAAAATTGTTCATGGTAGTACCTCCTAAAATTCAAGATATTATTTTATGGCAAGGGGGCGTCTGAACTCCTTTCGCTTTTTGGACAAAAAAAATCGCCCCCACCCAAAAAGTAGGGACGAAAAGGCAAACTTTAATAAACGTATCTGCTACATGATACACATAAAAATCAACACCCTCCAAAAACTCTTTTTGGGAATACCATTGACGAGGTGTATCCGCAAAAACAAATACGAAACACCCTTAAATAGGTGAAATCGGAAACTTTATATATTTGCGATTCCATCCCTACTTAGGGATGACAAGTGCACTCGCATCTTGCCATATATGCAATTTTGAAGGTCATGTGTGAATCGCCATCACACGATTTAATTATAACTTTTTTTGATAAAAATGACAAGAATAATATGATACATTTTTAATTTAACGTATTTCCTGTTCTAAACTATCAAAAAGGGGGGATGAGAAAAAATCTGATAAAGTTAATTCAAGTCCGTCACATATTTTTTTTACGGTAGATAGAGAGATGTCTCGTCTTTTGGAATCCATAATGCTATATATAGTGGATGGTGTAATGCCGCATATATTGGCCAGTTCATTATAGGCAATTCCCCTTTCTTTGCATAATTGTTCAATTCTTTTAGCAGTAGCGTCTTTTACGGTCATAGTAGAATGTCCTCCTGTTTTGCTTGAAATAAGATATAAAAATCTTATTATTTTGGACGCACAGGCGTATACGCACTTGCGCATATTGCGTAAACGTGCTATACTTAGCGTGAAAAATTTTTACAAGGGGGAAAGTATGCTAGAAAAAGTTAAGAAGGGCATAAATAAAGGTTTATTATCTGCAAGTGTTATTTCCAGTACATATTTAGAAATTGGAAAAATCAAAGGAAAAATGGAAAAGGAAAAAGAAGAGATTAACCAATGTTTTAGTGAACTGGGAAATCAAATTTATGAATTGTGGAAAGCAGATAGTATGGATATGTCTGTAATTGACAATATTTGTAAAAAAATTCAAAGTAAAGAAACGGCTGTGGAAACGTATGTTCAAGAGATAGTTCGTTTGGAAGAAGAAAAAGAGAGGGTTTTAAAAAAAGAAAACAGGTTAGATACTGAAACATATATAAGGTGTCAAACTTGCGGAGGGAAAAATGCAAGGGATGGGAAATTCTGTGTTCAGTGTGGCTCGGCATTGCCTAATATTTCCCAAGATGAGGAAGATAATAAAAAAACATGCAGTTGTGGAGCAGTTTGTGGGAGTGATGCGAAATTCTGCACGGTATGCGGTAAATTATTATTAGAGGAGGATATAAAATGAGTGAGAAAAAGTTTTGTCAAGAATGTGGAGCGGTACTTGAAACAAATGTCGCATTTTGTCCCGAATGTGGAAAGAAAGTGCAAGAAGTTATGGATAAGCCAGATAAAAAAACTGGAGAGAACTCATCAAATGCATCAGGGTTTCTGTGGACTAGGTTTTTTAACTTTATGAATTATACAGTGCTTGTCTTTGCAGTTTTAATTTTATTATTTTCTCTTTATGCATTTGTGGAAGATAAAGCTATGTTTCTGATAGGGACAATAATTTTTGTGTTGTTATTGTATGCTGTGAGTACTTCTATGGTATTTGGTGCCATGGCATTAAATATAGAAAAAATGACAAACAATCTTAATTGTATTGAAAAATTATTGAAGGATGCACAGCCAATGCAAAAAGAATAGAAGGGAGAATGACATTGTGAAAAAGCTACAGATAACCGTTTTACTTATATGTGCAATGATGTACATAACAGGATGTACAAAAACCTGTAAAATTGAAGGATGTAAAAATGAAATATATAAAGAAGGATTATGCCAGAAGCATTATTATATAAATCAGGGGGCAGATGCAGTAGAGGGCGTTGTAAATGGATTAATGGAACTTGTACAATAAAATAAGCAGTCAGGAGGTTGATAGACAGAGAATAGCTATCAACCTCTTTTGCAATTATGGCATAATTGACAGTAATACGAAAACCTGTCAAGAACAAGCTTTGTCTGAAGTGACCCCCAAAAGTTGCACAAGAGTTATGCGGCAAAGCTGTTTTGAATTCTGTATTGGACAGGACTTAATCCATTCAATTTTTCTTTGATTCGGTTGTAGTTATAGTATTCAAGATAAGCGACCAGTTCCTGGCAGAACTCGTCTAATGATTGGAACGTCCGCAGGTATAGCAATTCCGATTTTAACAGTCCGAAAAAGTTTTCCATAACCGCATTGTCCAGACAGTTTCCCTTTCTGGACATACTTTGCCGAATGCCTTTTTCTAACAGTCTTTTTTGATACCTAACGTTCTGATATTGCCAGCCCTGATCCGAATGAAGGATCAGCCCGCTGCTGTCCGGGAGCCGGGAGAACGCTTTATCCAGCATCTCATCCACCTGGCGGTAATTAGCCCGTTCACTGATGGCATAGCTGATGATCTCACCATTATACAGGTCAAGCACAGGAGAGAGATAAAGTTTGCTTCCAAACAGGGAAAACTCAGTCACATCAGTTACCCATTTCTGATTCGGCCTTTCCGCATGGAAATCTCTAGCCAGTAGATTTGGTGCAATCTTGCCGACTTCTCCACGGTAAGAACGATACTTTTTCATTCGTACCATATATTTCAGGCCTGATTCCTTCATCAGCTTTTGTACCGTCTTGTGGTTCAGACAAAAGCCCCTGTTGCGTAATTCCATACCAATCCGCCGATACCCGTACCGGCCTTGATTCTCCTGATAAATTGCTATGATTTCCGCCCTTTCTTTTGCGTATTTATCCACAGCATTGGCTTTCCGGGAATAGTAGTAGTATGTACTTCGGGGAATGCCGGCCAGTTTAAGTAATGCTGCCAGAGGATAATCACGCCTTAATTCTGTAACAGCAGCCACAACATCGCTTATTCGGGTTTTTCCCGCTTCTGAATTAAGGCGTTTAATTTTTTTAGGTAATCATTCTCCATTCTTAACCGGTAATTTTCTTCTGACAGCCGCTTGTTTTCCTGTTGCAGCTCCGACTGTTCCTGCTTCTTTTGTCGCTTTTCGCTGCCTTTTGTCGCCTGCTTTTTCATAAGTCCCTGTGCACCTTCCTTTTGGAATTTCTTCTCCCACCGGCACACTGTTACAACATCAAGGCAAAAGTGCATAGCTGTCTGTGTACAGGATAAGTGATGTTCCTGCTTGTATTGTAACACTTTTAGGCGAAACTCGCCATCAAAGCCTTTTTGTCGGCCAACCAGATTTCTGCTTAGAAGTCCTTTTGTACCATGCAGCTTATACAAGTTTACCCATTTTTCAATTGGCGTACAGGATACGCAAAATTTCTCGGATGCCTCTTTGCGTGTATGCCCTTCCAGTACATACTGAACAACCGCTAATTTTAATTCCTCACTGAACAATTCTTTTCCCATAGATTTCTGCATCCCTTTCGTTGACTTTCTTGTCCAACTTTTGGGGTGCAGTTCATCTGCTGAGACAGATTCTTGACAGGTTTTTTTATCAAAGATAAGATATAAAAACTATTCGATTTCTAACCTATATAGTTACATACGCACTTGCGTACAAAAGAAAGAAGGTTATACTAATAAAGTAAACCGTAAATAATATTTTTGTAATTGAAGGATGGGTATGAAGAAATTGAAAAAGACAATTCTTGTAACAGTAGCAATGTCTGTGGCAATGACCAGTACATCATTTGCCGCTTGGAAAAACGGAACAGGCGAAAATCAAGACAAATGGTAGTATGATAATGGGAATGGAGCTTATACAAGTAATGGCTGGCAATGGATTGATGGAAACAATGATGGAGTCGCTGAGTGCTATTATTTTGACGCTAATGGCTGGTTACTGGTAAATACTACAACGTAAGATGGCTATACCGTTAATAAAGGCGGTGCGTGGGTAAAAAATGGAAACATTCAAACATAAGGCGTAAATATACCAGTAGTCTCCATTAGTGAAGGTGATTTTGTTGTGTCTGGTATTAACTCAGTCACACGTAACAATGCTGACTGTAGTATCATTACGAATTGGAAACGCATAGGATATGATATTGACCCAATGCCTTATCATGTATTTGTAACTGGGGATTCTTTAACAACAGCTAGGGGGTATTGCGTTAGGGATATTAAAGAATGATGTATTAGAAAAATATGGAAATATAGCGTCTCAGAATTATAATGCTGGCTCCGGTAAATGGTATCAATTTATGGTTGCAAGTGGCAATGCAGAAGCAAATATAATTGCTCAAGCGGCTTCTGTTCTGGATTATTTTACAAATCCGTATGGAATTAGATTCTACTTTAATAGTCAAGAACAATTGATAGGTGTTGTATATTATCGTGACGCAGCTATCAGCAATAACGATACTTCTACAAATTATACTGGTGGCTATGAATACTGTGGTGGGGCATCTTACCTGTACTATGGTCAAACCGGAAATTTTGAATTACATGCTGAAACAACTGATTCATCAGAAGAACAGTGGTTTGATAAAATTTATCCGGCAGATTCTGTCAATCATGGCTCTTTTACAATAGTAAGTGCAACAAGTGAGAAATTTCTGTATAGTGAATATGGAGAAACATATCAGTTTATTAATTCTGAAGGCAAATGGTTTAATGATGAAAATGCAGATAGTGCATTACAGGAAGCCGAAAAAAATGTAGATAGCTATTTTGAACTTTTAGAAGATGAAAGAGTCTCTTAAAGCACAGAGACGGATTTTGATTATCATGGAGAAGCAGATAACGTAAATAGTAATTATGGTTGGCCGGATAAAGGACGTTTAAAAATCACTGCGTTATATTCAAAAACTAATTAAGTAGTAAAATGAATTTATTAGGGCTGGATTGGAAACAATTGCTAATCCAGCCATATTTTATTTATTGTGCAAAATAATAGTAATTATGAACTGTTTACTAAGTTGAAGACAGTTTGAAGACACATAGAAGACAGTGTGCATTCCTCCTTAATTTTATTGGGTTTTTATTGGCGGTAGGGTTCGAGTAAATTCACGCAGGATACGGATTGGTTTGCAAGGGATATAGCTTCCCGGAACCAGCCCTAACCGAAACAAATGCCCAATCCATTTGGAATCTTTCGTGTCGTCTTTATTGCCTTTGACAGCTTTTACCCATTTAGGGTTAGCGATAGTGACGTTTATTTCGTCTTCTAAAAGGTTAAAGACAGGAACCCAGTATTTTCCGGTAGATTCCATACAGACATCACGACATTGATTTTTAAGAAGCCATTCTTTGAATTGCAGAATAGAATTGTTAAAGGTAGAGAAACGCTTCTTTTGATAGGAAGGTTCCACACCGGAAGTGGTTTTGATGATTGTGGCAACGAGAAAAGATTTGTGAACATCAATGCCACAACAGGTTTGATAAACAACTTTCATACTCTGGAGCTCCTTTCAACATGAGATAAAGAAGCCATTGACTGTTCCACCACACATTTAACAGAGACGTTAAAACAATTCTTACTGTACGGTCTAAAAGAGCCACTTATTTGTGCTTGAAAGAAGGAACTTACACTGATTTTTATGCTGTCTAAAACCGAAGAAAGTCTTTACGACTCACCTCCCCGTGCTTTGTAGTGTAGCTTCTATAAGAAGTATTTTATCAATAACGTGGAGAATTGGAAGACTTTCATTACTATTTGTGCCGCCGACTTGGCGGCGGAATGGATATTTTTATGAAATTAAAATCATTAAGGTTATTTATTTTAACAGGCTTAGCTATGGCCGCTTTCACAGGATGTGTTGGAAATTCAGGGGTAAAGACAGAAAGCAGTCAGAGTGTACAGGAAACAAAAGGGACAGACCGTTCTGATGCAATTACAATTAAAGTCTCTTTAACTACGGCAGAAACCCATTCCTGCAATCAAAGTTTTGAGACCTTTAAGCAGGTGTTGGAGGAAATAAGCGGGGGGCAGTTTTATGTAGAAATTTATCCAAATGGCCAGATGGGCAACGACAGAGAAAGTGTGGAGGATGTTCAGCTGAACAATATACAGATGACGAATATATCCAGCGCTATTGTAGCCCAGTTTGAACCGTCCTTAGCTGTGTTTGACCTGCCGTTTCTTTTTGAAAGCCGGGAAACCCTGCACCAAATGTTTGAGGATGAAAATATAGGGGGGAGTTCTCTGCTCCAACATGGAGGAAAAGGGATTTAAGTGCCTGGGCTTTTGGGACGCAGGATACCGCCATTTAACAAATGGCAAAAAAACCATTAAAACGCCGGAAGATTTAAAAGGAATGAAAATCAGAACTATGAGCAGCGATTACCATATAAAAGCCTGGGAATTGTATGGGGCTACGCCTACACCGGTAGCTTTTACAGAGCTTTTTACAGCCCTCCAGCAGGGTACAGTAGATGGGCAGGAAAATCCATATGGGTTAATTGTATCTCAGAAATTCTATGAGGTTCAGCCTTATTTAAGCACTACTGGCCACAGACTGACAGTGGCGCCTTTGATTATAAGCAAGGAATTTTATGACAGTCTGACAGATCAACAACAGTTATGGATTCAGGAGGCTGCTACAGAAGCAACTTTGGCTAATAAAAAGTTTGCAGAGGAAGAAGAGGAAACAGCGAAGAAGGAGATTCTGTCTGCAGGAGTGGAAATCTATGAAATGACAGGAGAGGAAAAAGAAAAATTTCGCGATTTGGCTCAGCCTATCTATGAAAGCATGAAGGAGACTGTAGATTCTAAACTCATTCAGGCTATTGTAGATTTTCAGGGATAAAGCCATATAAAGGGGGAAGGTTGTTTGGGAAAAAAGAAAAACAGGAAAATTGAAGAATACATAGCAGGAGCTTTATTATTTGTTGTATTTGGGGCTGTAATGATTCAGGTAGTTAACCGCTTTCTAGTTAAAATTTCGATTCCATGGACAGAAGAGCTGGCCAGATATGCATTTATATGGCTGTCATTTATAGGAGTGGGAATAGGAGTAAAAAGAAAAAGCCACATGTCAGTGGAGCTTTTAAGAAATGCTTTGGGGAAAAATGAAAAGTATTTGCTGATTTTAGTGGATATTATTATGCTGGCAATTTTTGTTATCTCCGCTGTTTATGGGTACAAACTGACAGGGAAGCTGCTGGCTTCCGGTCAAAAAAGTCCTGCTTTAAAGCTGAGTATGGGTTATGTTTATCTGGCGGCGCCTGTAGGATTTACGCTGGCTGCTTTGCACATTGTAATACAGTATGCAAGGAAGCTGAGAAAAGGAGGAGAAACATGGTGGTAGGCATTTTATTTCTCTTATTTCTGGCGCTTCTGGCATTAGCAGTGCCTATTGGCGGGGCGTTGGCAGGGGTGTGTCTGGTGGGAACAGATGTATTTGGAATAATGAAACCAGACTTATATGTAAGGACCTTAGTAACAGCAATAGACACATTTCCTATTTTGGCAGTCGCCTTGTTTATGATTTCAGGAGAGTTAATGTCAAAGGGCGGCATTGCCAGACAGCTGTTTCATGTAGCTCACGGGCTGGTAGGAAAAATGACGGCAGGACATGCCTTGGCGGCAATCCTTACATGTATGATGTTTGGAGCAATTTCAGGTTCAGGTCCTGCAGCAGTTGCGGCTATCGGCGGTTTAATGATTCCAATGATGTCTAAAATTGGATATGATAAAACATTTTCAGCTGCTTTAATTGCAGCTGCAGGAGGGCTGGGAGTTATTATTCCTCCCAGTATCCCCATGGTTATGTACGGGGTGACAACAGGCGTGTCTGTCAGCGATCTGTTTGCCGCAGGAGTAGTTCCGGGGATTATTTCAGGTCTGGCTTTAATGATCTATGCTTATTGGTATTGTAAAAAAACAAAACCAGTAATTGTGTGGGATGAAGAAGAAAAAGGCATATTGACTATTATAAATGAAAGCAAATGGTCTCTGCTGTTTCCGGTGATTATATTAGGAGGAATTTACGGAGGTATTTTTACTCCTACAGAGGCGGCGGCAGTAGCTGTATTTTATGCTCTTATTATTTCCATATTTGTGACAAGACAGATTAAAATCAAAGAGGTGCCCCAGATTTTTGTGGAATCTGCCGCCAGTATAGGACCGCTGATGTTTGTAGTAACAGCGGCAACTGTATTTGGAAAGATACTGACCCTTTTACAGACTCCTGTAATTGTAGCGGAAGCCTTATCAAAGGTGACAAATAACATATTAATTCTGCTGCTTATTATTAATATATTTTTACTGTTTGTAGGAGCAATCATGGATACTGTGGCGGCGATTGTAATTTTAGCTCCCATTCTTCTGCCTTTAGTAGAGGCCTACGGAGTTCATCCTATACATTTTGGAATTATTATGGTAGTGAATCTGGCAATTGGATTTATTACGCCGCCTATTGGAATTAATCTTTATGTAGCCAGCGGAATCAGCAATGTGCCTATTATGCAGATCGTAAAAAAGGCCTTGCTGCCTATGGTTGCTTTAGGAGCAGCGCTTTTCATCATTACATATATTGAAGGATTATCCTTGATTTTTGCGTAAAAGTAAGGGGGAAGGAGAAAAAATGTATATTTTCGGGATAGCAGATCCTCATACATTAGGGGAAAATGAATTTATTTTGGAAAAACAGCTTTTAGAGGGAACTGGGATTGAATTAAGGACTTACAGTTGTTATTCAGAAGAGGATGTAATAAAACAAATGGCAGAGTGTGATTATTGCGGGGTAGTATCAGTGCCATTTACCAGAAGGGTAATAGAAAATCTGCCTAAATGTAAAGGGATTTTCAGATATGGAATTGGAGTAGACAATATTGATCTGCAGGCAGCATCTGAAAATGGAATAGCTGTGTGCTATGAGCCTAAGTACTGTGTGGAGGATGTTGCTGCATTAGGTTTTGCTCTACTTTTAGGATTATCCAGAAAAACTGTGCTGCTGGACAGAAATATCAGAAAAGGCTTATGGGGATTTAAGGCGGGATATGAGTCCCATAGACTGCAGGGCAAGGTGCTGGGCCTGTTGGGGTTTGGAAACATTGGAAAACGGCTTAGGGAAATGGTGAAAATTTTTGATATGCAGGTTATTGCATATGATCCTTTTCTCAGCGACCAGGAAGCGCAGCAATATCATATAAATAAAGTGAAGCTGAACCAGCTGCTAGAACAATCGGACTTTTTATCTGTTCACTGCCCCCTGACTGAGGAAACACGTCATATGTTGTCAGAAGAGCAATTTAAAATAATGAAGCCTACAGCTCATTTAATCAATACCTCCAGAGGAGGAATTGTTGATACGCAGGCCTTAGTAGAAGCGCTTAGAAATAAAGAAATATGCGGAGCTGCATTAGATGTCCATGAAAAAGAGCCGGTGCCGGCAGATCATCCGCTGTGCCAAATGGAACAAGTGATTTTAACGCCTCATTCCGGATTTTATACAGAAGAGGCATTTATAACCTTGAGAGAAAATATTGTGAAACAAGTAGCTGCTCTCTCTAAAGAAGAGAAACCAATTTATATTATAAATCCGCAGGTATTAGAAAGCAGGAATCCTAAGGCTCTTTAAGAAAGGTTATTAGCCGGTCCTGCAAAAAAATATAGCCCATAATACAAGAATTTCAAGTTATGGGCTATGTTTTTGCTGACTAATAAGTTAATTAAGACTGTTTAAATATCCTTCCAGGTTAGATTTAATGACAGTAACTCTGGGGCCGTAAATAACCTGTATACCGTTGCCTTTTCGCACTACTCCCGCAGCGCCGCTGGCTTTTAAGGTACTGTCATTGACCAGAGAGGGATCTGCCACAGTCACTCTAAGTCTGGTAGCGCAGCAATCTACATCGCTGATGTTTTCTCTGCCGCCTAGTCCCTGGGCGATTAAAACAGAGATTTCGTCAGCTGAATCTGTTTTGGAGGAAGCCTTTTGAGCTTCCACGTCCTTTCTTGTATACAGCTTAATATTTTCGCTGTTGTCCTCCTGTCCTGGGGTCATTAAATTAAAACGTTTGATCAAGAAGCTAAATAAGAAATAGTAAACAATAAAGTAAATAATGCCAACCCAAACAATGTTCAGCCAGTCTGTTTTTCCGTTGCCCTGGATAATGCCAAATAAAGTCAGGTCGATTAGACCGCCTGAGAAGGTCATGCCTACGCCTACATTCAGTATGTGCATAAGCATATAGGCCGCGCCTGCAAACACACAGTGAATTACATAAAGCGCAGGGGCTACAAACAGAAATGTAAATTCAATAGGCTCTGTAATTCCTGTCAGCATAGAGGTAAGGGCAGCTGACAGAAGAAGTCCTTCCACAGCTTTTTTATTGGCCGGTTTGGCGCAGCGGTACATGGCCAAAGCAGCTCCGGGAAGACCAAAGATCATTAAAGGGAATTTTCCGGACATAAAACGGGTAGCTTCCACGCTGAAATGAGTGACTGTAGGGTCGCTCAGCTGGGCGAAGAAAATGTTCTGGGCGCCGGAAATCAGCTGTCCGCCTACCATCATTGTGCCGCCTACGTCAGTCTGCCAGAAGGGCAGATAAAATACATGGTGAAGGCCAAATGGAATTAAGGCTCTTTCTAAAAAGCCATATACCCAGGTGCCTGCATAGCCAGAGGCAATTACTAAATTGCCAAGACCTGTAATGGCAGACTGAATTGGAGGCCATATAAAGAACATGAGAAGTCCTACGCACAGGTAGACCACGGAGCTGATAATAGGCACAAATCTGGTTCCCCCAAAAAAGGAGAGAACTTGAGGAAGTTCAATTTTATAAAAACGGTTGTGAAGGGCCGCCACTCCCAGACCTACAATAATACCGCCGAAAACCCCCATCTGCAGGGAGGTAATGCCTACGGTGGAGGCGATTCGGCCTTCCTCTAAAAGTTCAGCTAAGCTTTCAGGGGTATTGGTAGCCACCAGTAAACCATTAATGGAGGCGTGCATAATCAGGAATGCAATGGCGCCTGATAAAGCGGCCACCTCCTTTTCCTGTTTTGCCATACCAATGGCCACGCCCATGGCAAAAATAATAGGCAAGTTTGCAAATACAATATTTCCAGCGGCGTTAAGTATTTGAAATATTATATTAGGCACAGTGCCCGGCCCTAAAATAGACATTAGTCCGAAGGCTTCAAGCATTGTAGTATTAGTAAAAGAACCTCCGATACCTAAGAAAAGGCCAGCCACAGGCAGAATCGCTATGGGTAGCATAAAAGATCTGCCTACACGCTGTAATACACCAAAAATTTTGTCTTTCATAGTTGTGCTCCTTTTTTATTTTTTACATACAGATATCATTTGTAAAATATTGTTCTTTAGTCATTTTATTAAAGAAAATTTATATTACCTTATAAAGTATTTTATTAAATATTTCGATTTTAACAAAAAATGGTGTTAAAATTGTTTGATTTAATCAAAAATATAAATAATGGAACTAGAATGATTGAAAATATAAACATAAAATATAAAAAACGAACAAAAAGAAAAATGAAAAATACAAAGCGAAAATTAAAAGAAGAACAGAGTTTTGGAAAGAAGCTGGATCTTGTCTAAGGAAATAACCAGATAGGTTGAACAATTTACCTTCAGATCATATAATAAAAGAGCATAGTGTACGAAACTATTTGCTGCCTAAAGTTTACAAAAAATGATTTGAGAAGGTAAAGGTTATGAATGAGAAAAATAGAAAAGGCAGAAAAAGAGCGTTGGCCGTCCTGGCTTTTGCAGTACTTTTTCTGATTGGAGCAGGAATATTTATTATTGGGGAAAGTAAAAAGATAAAAGATGTGGAAGTGGGTGAGGAAACAGAGGAGGCTGTTACTTCTGTTTTTCAGCCGGTGGAGGAAACGCAGCTGGAGACAGAGGAGCAGCTTCAGCCGGAATATATTTCCCCTGTAGATTTCAGTGCTTTGTCCCAGGAAAATTCAGATATTGTGGACTGGATTCGCATTCCGGACACGCCGGTTGATTACCCCATTGTTCAAACCACAGACAATGAAAAATATCTGCATACAGATTTTTATGGAAATAAAAGCGCGGCAGGGGCGATTTTCCTGGATTATGAAAGTGACAGTGCTTTAGAAGGAAGGCATAATATTCTTTACGGACATCACATGAAAAACGGCTCTATGTTTAAGGCAATCGTAAAGTATAAAGATGAGAAATATTTTCAGGAACATCCGTTTTTTACCATTTATACGCCTGAAAAGGAGATTAAAATAAAGGTGATCTCTGCGTACTACGGGGAGCCTAAGGCAGAGATGCGCCAAACTCATTTTTCGTCGGAAGCAGAGTTTGACAATTTTGTAAAAAAGATAACAGAAAAGTGCACGTTTGCCCTACCTTTGGAGGCTCCCATAGACTCTCTCTACACGTTAATTACATGCAGCTATGAATTTCCAGATGCCAGAACCTTTGTAATAGGCGCGGCTGTAGATGAAAACGACCAGATTATTTACAGACAGCAGCCATAAAATGTAAATAACTGCTGCCACGGATTTTAAGGTTAGCGCTTTATTAACGTCATAGTGCGGAATTCCTTCCGAATAAAAAGTACTGCTAATACGGCGGCAAAGAAATCAGCAATAGGCGCAGAGTACATGATGCCGTCAATTCCCATAATCATAGGGAAAATAATCAGCAGGGGAAGCAGGAAAATAATCTGCCTTGTAAGGGACAGAAATACGCCTTTTCCAGCCTGTCCAATAGAAGTAAAGAAATTAGCAGTAATAGGCTGCAGGCCATTGACAAACGTGAAAAACAGAAAAATGCGGAAATACTGTTCTGCAAATCGGAAGTATTCATCGCTGCCTGAGCCGAAGATTCCAATAATCTGCCTTGGAAACAGCTGGAAGCACAGGAAGGAAAGAATTGACAGCACAATACCTGCTCCTGCCGCCTTTTTGTAGGAATCCTGAACTCTCTCATAATTGCCTGCGCCGTAATTGTAGCTGGTAATAGGCTGAAGTCCCTGAGAAATACCGATTACAAGGGAGAAAAACAGCATATTAACCTTGGCGATAATACCTGCACATGCAAGAGGAATATCGCTACCGTAAGAAGACTGGGCTCCATAATAGGTCAAGGTGTTGTTCATAATAATCTGCACAATCATCATAGCCAGCTGGTTAAAGCAGGGGGACATGCCAAGAGAAATAATTGGCAGGCAGAAGGACCGGACAGGCTTAAAGTCTGCAAGTCTGATATGCACAGTTTTAAATCTGGACATATATAAAAGTACCATAACGCCGGAAACAATCTGACCAATAATTGTTGCGTAAGCTGCGCCGGCCATACCCATATTAAATGTAAAAATAAAAAGAGGGTCCAGAATTGTGTTAATTACAGCTCCCACTAAGGTACACACCATGGAGAACTTAGGACTGCCGTCGGCGCGGATTAAGTTGCACCCGCCTGTGCCTACAATTAAAAAAGGAAAGCCTAATGCAGTGATGCCAGTGTAAACTATGGAGTAGTCCAGAGAATCTGGAGTTGCTCCAAAGGCAATCATCATTGGCTTTAAGAAAATTCTTACTATAATACACAGCAGTATACCGATAATCAGCATCATGGAAATCGCAGACCCGGCAAAATGACGGGCTTTTTCTGTTTCCCCTTTTCCCATAGAAAGGTTAAAGTTGGCCGCGCCGCCAATACCGCACAGCAAAGCAATGGAAGTGCAGGTAATGGTAAGAGGGAAAGCGACATTAGTAGCTGCGTTTCCCAGCATTCCTATACTGCGGCCGATAAAAAACTGGTCAACCATATTATAAAGAGAACTGACCAGCATAGCAATAATGCTGGGCACAGCAAAACGCATCAGCAGAACACTGATTTTTTCCGTGCCTAAAGGGTTAGTTTTAGGTTGTGTAAATTCCATAGATAAATCCTCTTTTCTGTAATTAATGATTAGTATTAATGATTTTCATAAGAGTGAGAGATGAGGAATCAGACATTTTCCGAAGAAGGGGAAGTATTATTTCCAGCTCCTCCTGAGATAAATCAGCCTGAGCTGTCAGCTGTTCCCACCACTGTTCTAAGGCGCGGCGAATCACAGGCACCAGCTCCTGTCCCTGGGGAGTAAGAAACAAACTGTAGGTTCTGCCGTCCAGAGCTTCTCTGCGCCGCGTAAGATACCCCTGCCGCTCCAGCTTCTTCATAGAGCGGGTAGCCAAAGCCTCGTCTATAACCATATTCTGACATACTTCTTTTTGGCTGCTTCCAGGGTGAGAAGAAATATAAAGAATAAAATTATAGCTGGAATATCCCAGATCATATTCTCTCATAATGTAATTCAAAAGTTTTCGTTCCTGACGATACAAAATAGAAATATATTTTCCTAAAATAGAAAAAGACATAAACACCTCCTTAATTGACTTATCAAGAATATAAGCCTTTAATAAAATAACTCTAAATAGTTGACTTGTCAAGTCATAGAAGCAGATTACTTGTTTTTAAGCAGCAGCTCTTTTCCGGAAATTCCAGGCTCAGTCATGTGGACAGGATCTAAAATACGGTCCAGCTGCTCCTGAGACAATAGATTTTCCTGGAGAATAATGGATCTTACAGGCTCCCCGGTCTGCAAAGCCTTTTTGGCAATATCTGCAGCTTTTTGATAACCCACATGGGGACAGAGAGCAGTGATAATTCCCACGCTGTTTTCCACCAAATATCTGCATCTTGTTTCATTTGCAGTAATCCCGGAAACACAGTTGTCCACAAAGGTGCGCACTGCGTAAGCCAAAGTGTCAATAGACTGGAACATGCAGTAAAAAATAATAGGCTCAAAGGCGTTTAATTCCAGCTGCCCTGCCTCTGCGGCCATAGTAATCGTCACATCATTTCCAATAATATTAAAAGCTACCTGATTTACCACTTCCGGAATTACAGGGTTCACCTTTCCAGGCATAATAGAGGAGCCGTTTTGTCTGGCCGGCAGATTAATTTCATTAAACCCCGCCCTGGGGCCGGAGGACATTAACCGCAGATCATTGGCAATTTTAGAAAGAGTGACGGCGCAGGCCTTAATTGCCCCTGACACGGCGACAAATGGGTCCAGATTCTGAGTGGCGTCAATTAAATCAAAGGCCTGAATAAAATCCATGTCAGAAACCTCATTAAGATTGGGCACGATCTGCCTTAAATAAGTTTCGTCGGCATTGATTCCTGTGCCTACGGCAGTGCCGCCCATATTTAAAGTTCTCATTTCATCCATGGCCTTATCCATTCTGTGAATATCCCGCATAATAGCTACAGAATAGGCCTTAAATTCTTGCCCCAGACGGATGGGAACAGCGTCCTGCATCTGAGTTCTGCCCATTTTTAAAATATGATTAAATTCATCAGCCTTTTGGCATAAAACCTTGTGAAGGCGAAGCAATTCCTGTTTCAGGTTGTGCAGCAGGCGGAGAGAAGTCATTTTCCCTGCGCTGGGAATTACATCATTTGTAGACTGGCCGCAATTTACATGATCATTAGGATTTACAATAGAATAATCTCCCTTGGAGCCGCCTAAAAGCTCAATAGCCCGGTTGGCGATAACCTCGTTGGCATTCATGTTCAGGGAAGTGCCGGCGCCTCCCTGAATGGGGTCTACAATAAAATCCTTGTGAAACCTGCCGGCCAGAATTTCATCACAAGCCTGTACAATGGCTTCTGCAATTCTTCGGTCCAGAAGCCCTACTTGACAGTTAGTTATGGCGGCGGCTTTTTTAATATAAGCCAGGCTGTTAATAATCTCTGGATGCATGTTTAGCCCTGTAATATGAAAGTTCTCTGCAGCCCGCAAAGACTGCACTCCATAGTACACATTCTCAGGCACGTCTTTAGTTCCAATGGAATCCTTTTCTATACGATAATCAACCTTATTTCCCCTCTTCATATTTACTCCTCCCAGAAAAATCTTCTTCTTGATCTTATTATAAGGAAGGATTAATATATAATCAAATACATAAAAAAATATAATTTCTATAAATAAAAAGTTATAATTAACAGATGAAAAGGAGGATGAAATGTTCTACGGAATGGAGTACATGTACGTTGTATATGAGGAGAAAAGCTTTTCTAAAGCAGCCAAAAGGCTGTTTATTTCTCAGCCTTCATTAAGCGCCACTGTAAAACGGATTGAAGAGCGGATAGGATATCCTGTATTTGACAGAAGCAGCAAGCCGCTGAAACTGACAGAGTGCGGGGAAAAATATATAAATGCTGTAGAAAAAATAATGTCCATAGAAAATCAATTTACAAATTTTGTTAATGATTGGAGCGGACTTCAGACGGGGAAGCTGGTACTTGGAGGCAGCAGTTTATTTTCCTCCTGGGTGCTGCCTTCCATTATGGGCAGGTTCTCCAGAAAATTTCCTTTGGTGAAAATTGAGCTGATTGAGGAAAGTACCGGGGAGCTGGAAGAGCTTTTAAACAGCGGGAAAATTGACTTTTTGCTGGATAACTGTATGCTGGATGAAAACATATTTGAAAGCAGCGTTCTGAAGGAGGAGCATTTAGTGCTGGCAGTGCCTGAAAGCTTTAAGGTCAATAACAAATTAAAGTCTTATCAGCTGACAGTGGACAGTATAAGAAACGGAGAATTTTTAGAAGCAAAGGTGAAACCAGTGCCGCTAAAGGAATTTAAAGGCCAGCCCTTTATTATGCTGAAGCCTGAAAATGATACGAGAAAGCGCGCCATGGGCATCCTAGAGAAACATAATTTTATGCCGGAGATCATATTTGAGCTGGATCAGCAGATGACCTCTTATAATATTACTTATTCGGGAATGGGAATATCCTTTATCAGCGATACCTTGGTTTCTAAGGCGCCGTTTCACAATAAAGTGATTTATTATAAACTGTCCGGGGATGACAGCTGCAGAAATATTTCATTTTATTGGAAAAAAGGCAGATATTTTACAAGGGCTATGAAGGAATTTTTGGAGATTGCCAAAGAAAAATAAAAAAATAGCACTCACCTCTTGACAGTGCTAATAATATGTGGTATGTTATAGTACGAATAGAACAGAAAGTAAGATTATAGTTTATACGTACCACTTGAAAGGAGGTTCGTGTTATGAATATTAATAAATTTACGCAAAAATCTATAGAAGCAGTCCAGAACTGTGAAAAACTGGCGTATGAGCATGGAAATCAGCAGATTGAGCAGGAGCATTTGCTGTACAGTCTCCTTACTGTAGAGGATAGTTTAATTTTAAAGCTTATTACTAAAATGAATATATCCCCGGAGCTGTTTTTAAATGAGGCAGAGCAGCAGGTAAGCAAGCTGCCTAAGGTCAGCGGCAGCGGTCAGGTGTATGTCAGCAATGATCTGAATAAGGTTTTAATTAACGCAGAAGACGAGGCCAAGGCAATGGGAGACGAATACGTCTCTGTAGAGCATCTGTTTTTGTCAATGCTTCGCCAGCCTGATAAAACCTTAAAAGAAATGTTCCGCCAGTACGGCATTACCAGGGAAACATTTTTACAGGCCTTATCTACTGTAAGAGGCAATCAGAGAGTAGTAAGCGACAACCCGGAGGCCACATATGATACCTTGGAAAAGTACGGCAGCGATCTGGTAGAGAGAGCCAGAGGTCAAAAGCTGGACCCTGTCATTGGCCGAGACAGTGAAATCAGAAATGTAATTAGAATTCTTTCCAGAAAGACAAAGAATAACCCAGTGCTTATCGGCGAGCCTGGAGTAGGTAAAACGGCGGTTGTAGAAGGCCTGGCTCAGAGAATTGTAAGAGGAGACGTGCCTGAAGGCCTGAAAAACAGAAAGCTGTTTGCCCTGGATATGGGCGCTTTAGTGGCAGGCGCCAAATACAGGGGCGAGTTTGAGGAACGTTTAAAAGCCGTTCTGGAAGAGGTGAAGAAAAGCGAGGGCCAGATTATTCTGTTTATCGACGAGCTTCACACTATTGTAGGGGCCGGAAAAACAGAGGGCTCCATGGACGCCGGCAACTTGTTAAAGCCTATGCTGGCAAGAGGAGAGCTGCACTGTATAGGCGCTACTACATTAGATGAATACAGAAAATATATTGAGAAGGACGCTGCCCTGGAAAGACGTTTTCAGCCTGTGCTGGTGGATGAGCCTACAGTAGAGGATACAATTTCTATTCTCAGAGGTTTAAAAGAAAGATATGAGGTTTACCACGGAGTAAAAATTACAGACTCAGCTTTAGTGTCAGCGGCAGTACTTTCAGACAGGTATATTACAGACCGTTTCCTTCCTGATAAAGCCATTGACCTGGTAGATGAGGCCTGCGCCCTGATAAAAACAGAAATGGATTCTATGCCTGCTGAGCTGGATGAATTGTCCAGAAAGATTATGCAGATGGAAATAGAAGAGGCTGCATTGAAAAAAGAGACTGACCATTTAAGCGAGGAAAGACTGGCTGCACTCCAGCAGGAGCTGGCGGAGCTTCACGATAAGTTTGCCTCACAAAAGGCTCAGTGGGAAAATGAAAAGTCTTCTGTAGATAAGCTTTCCAGACTGCGTGAAGAAATTGAGCTGTTAAACCGTCAGATTCAGGATGCCAAACAGCAGTATGATTTAAATAAAGCTGCGGAGCTGCAGTATGGGAAACTGCCTCAGCTTCAGAAAGAGCTGCAGGAGGAAGAGGAAAAGGTAAAGAAACAGGATCTTAGTCTGGTACATGAAAGCGTTACTGATGATGAAATCGCCAGAATCATTTCCAGATGGACCAATATTCCTGTAGCGAAGCTGACTGAAAGTGAAAGAAGCAAAACCCTTCACCTGGACCAGGTGCTTCACAAAAGGGTAATCGGACAGGACGAGGGCGTTGAAAAGGTTACAGAAGCTATTATCCGCTCTAAGGCGGGAATTAAGGACCCTACAAAGCCTATTGGCTCCTTCCTGTTTTTAGGACCTACAGGCGTAGGTAAAACAGAGCTGGCAAAGGCCCTGGCAGAAGCCTTATTTGACGATGAATCTAATATGGTGAGAATTGATATGAGCGAATACATGGAGAAGCATTCTGTATCAAGGCTTATTGGAGCGCCTCCAGGATATGTAGGATATGATGAAGGCGGACAGCTGACAGAAGCAGTCAGGAGAAAGCCTTACTCTGTAGTGCTGTTTGACGAGGTAGAAAAAGCCCACCCGGATGTATTTAACGTGCTTCTTCAGGTTCTGGATGACGGACGAATTACAGATTCCACAGGCAAAACCGTGGACTTTAAAAATACAATTTTAATTATGACCTCTAATATTGGTTCCCAGTATTTATTAGACGGAATTGATGAGGGAGGAAATATCAGGCCGGAAGCAGAGCAGATGGTTATGAACGATTTAAGAGCCCATTTCAGACCGGAATTTTTAAACCGTTTAGACGAAACGATTTTATTTAAGCCTTTAACAAGAGACAACATTGGAGGAATTATTGATCTGCTTATTGAAGATGTGAATAAACGTCTGGCAGACAAGGAGCTGTCTATTCAGCTGACAGACGAGGCCAGAAAATATGTGGCAGAAGAGGGCTACGATCCTGTTTACGGGGCTCGTCCATTAAAACGTTACCTGCAGAAGCATGTGGAAACACTGGCAGCCAGAATGATTCTGGAAGATAAGGTTCACACCGGAAATATTATTGTAATAGACTTAAATCAAGATAAAAACGGGCTGACAGCTTATACAAAATAATTCTGAAAAAACAGGAATAACTTCCCCTTCCCCGTAATAAAATATTATGAAATGGTTGGCCTGATTTTAGGCAATCAGAAGATTAAGAGAAGGGGACATGTTATTATGGCAAGGACAAGAAAAACCAGCAGGGAAAAATTGCAGGAAAAGTTAGAAGAAATAACAGAAGCCATGGCCAAATACGAGGAAGGCCTTGAAAAGCTAAAGGCTGAAAAAAAGGAATGTGAAAAAGAGCTGCATAACTTAGAGCTTCAGGAGCTGTTAGGGCTGATGAGTGAAAAAAATATGTCAGTAGAAGATGTAAAACGAGTAATTGGAAACATAGGCCTTTAATTAATAAATGCACAAAAAAGAAGCATTGCTGTTGGCGCTGCTTCTTTTTTGTGCTATATTTTTCTGTTTAGTCTTCTGGATAATAAAGTCTGGAATCATCAATGTGGTCCAGCACCTGCACTAAAAATTTGTCGGCCAGATAATTGGCCATAGGCAGATTCATGTCCAGATAATTGCCGCAGTCTCTGGCAGAAGCGCCGGGAACCTGGCCTTTAAAGTCACGGATAAACTGGAACATAGAGGTCAGAAGAGGAATAATGTCCTTAGATTCATAATCTCCGCTTAACAGCAGATAAAATCCGGTGCGGCAGCCCATAGGTCCGAAATAAATAATTTTGGGCCCGAAATCAGGGTGATTTCTTAAATAAGTGGCAGCCAGGTGCTCTATAGTATGCATTTCAGCTGTATTCATAACAGGCTCTTCATTAGGGCGGGTCATGCGGATATCAAAGGTTGTGATCACCGCGCTGCCCGCCGGATCCTTTCTGGATACATATACTCCAGGCAGCAGTTTTAAATGATTAATAGTAAAGCTGGTGATTTTTTCCATAATTTTATTCTCCTGTCTAATGTCATATGTTAAAGTATAAATCATAGAAATCATTTTTACAAGGAATACCCTTATTGCCTGGAGAATATATTTCTTGACATTTTGAAGAAAATCTACCAAAATAGAAACATGGCGAAAAAACCTGTTTACAGGAGGAAATAAACATATGTTAAACGACAAAAAAATCTTATTTAGCGGAATGCAGGCTACAGGAAATCTGACTCTTGGAAATTACCTGGGAGCTTTAAAAAACTGGGTGACTATCAGTGATGAATATGAGACTTTTTACAGCGTGGTGGACATGCACTCTATTACAGTGCGCCAGGACCCGGCAGAGCTGAGAAAGCGGGCCAGAACTCTTTTAACTCTTTATATTGCCGCCGGCCTGGACCCGGAGAAAAATTGTATTTACTATCAGTCCCATGTGTCCGGCCACGCAGAGCTGGCATGGATTTTAAACTGCTTTACTTATATGGGCGAGTTAAACCGTATGACTCAGTTTAAAGATAAGGCGGCAAAACATGCAGACAATATTAATGCCGGCCTGTTTACCTACCCGGTGCTGATGGCTGCAGATATTCTGCTGTACCAGACGGACGTAGTGCCTGTAGGCGTAGACCAGATGCAGCATCTGGAGCTGACAAGAGACATTGCCCAGAGATTCAACAGTATTTACGGAGACGTATTTACAATTCCCGAGGCCTACATTGGAAAGGTGGGGGCTAAGATTATGAGCCTTCAGGATCCTTCCAAGAAAATGTCCAAGTCAGATGAAAATGTAAATGCCAGCATTTATTTGATGGATGATCCGGACACAATTATCCGTAAGTTTAAAAGAGCTGTCACAGACTCAGAGGCATGTGTGCGCTACAGTGAGGAGCAGCCGGGAATTAAGAACCTGCTTGATATTTACTGTGCATGTACAGGCAAAACTCCGGCGGAGGCAGAAAAGGAATTTGAGGGAAAAGGATACGGAGATTTTAAACTGGCAGTTGGAGAATCAGTTGTGGGCGTGTTAAAGCCTCTTCAGGACCGTTTCCATGATCTGACGAAAAATAAAGATTATATTGACGGAGTAATTAAGAATAACAGTGAGAAAGCCAATTACTTTGCCACCAAGACTTTGAGAAAGGTTCAGAAAAAAGTGGGATTCCCAGAGAGAATTCGTTAAATCTTTGTAAATCCTATTGATTTTTCTATTCTTCTGTCATATAATACATGAAACAAAACTGAATAAGAAAAGGGAGTAGTTGAAATGCCTTGTCAACAATCGCGGCCCTAGTGGTCTGGTGAGGCATACCTAGATGGTAATGAGACTTTTCATGCATGAATGTCAAATTGTAAGTTTGTACATTTTCATGCATGAAAAGTCTTTTTTAGTTCATACCATATGTAATAGAGAGAGGAGCGTCATAAGATGAAAACATGGATTCAGTTATCAAGAGAAGAAGCTATGCAAAAGATGGAGGTAACATCTGCAGGATTATCTTCCGGCCAGGCAGAGAAAAGGATGGCAGAATACGGGAAAAACGTATTAAAGGAATCAAAGAAAAAAAGTACGTTTCAAGTATTTTTAGAACAGTTTAAAGATCTGCTGGTTATTATTCTTATTGCAGCGGCATTGATTTCAATGGTATCAGGGAATATAGAAAGCACTGTTGTAATTTTTGCCGTAATTATTCTCAACGCTATTTTAGGAACAGTACAGCATGAAAAGGCGGAGAAATCTCTGGACAGCTTAAAAGCCTTGTCGTCCCCCACGGCAAAAGTAATGAGAGACGGGAAAAAGGCGGAGCTGGATTCTAAGGATGTAGTGCCTGGAGATATTCTTTTGCTGGAGGCCGGGGATCTGGTAGTGGCTGACGGCAGAATTTTAGAGAATTATTCTCTTCAGGTAAACGAAAGCTCTTTGACTGGAGAGTCTACAAATGTAGACAAACAGGAGAAACCTCTTACCGCGGCTAGTGTGGCCTTGGCTGATCAGACGAACATGGTATTTTCCAGCTCTTTGGTTACAGGAGGAAGGGCTGTAGTTTTAGTTACAGCAACTGGAATGGAAACTGAAATAGGAAAAATAGCTGCTTTAATGAATGAAACAAAAGAAAAGAAAACTCCCCTTCAAATCAGCTTAGATCAGTTCAGCAGCCGTCTGGCAATGGTGATTATGGCCATTTCCGCTTTAGTTTTTGGATTAAGTATTTACAGGAAAATGCCTGTTCTGGATTCTTTAATGTTTGCAGTAGCTTTGGCAGTGGCGGCAATACCGGAAGCTCTCAGCTCCATTGTTACGATTGTGCAGGCCATGGGCACTCAGAAAATGGCAAGAGAGCACGCTATTATTAAAGATTTAAAGGCAGTGGAAAGCTTAGGCTGCGTATCTGTAATCTGTTCTGATAAAACAGGAACCCTGACTCAGAATAAAATGACAGTTCAGCAGGCGTACCTGGACGGCCATTTAATGAAGGCCAAGGACTTTAAAAGCAGAAATCCAGTGGCTCAGTATCTGCTGTACACTGCAATATTAACAAATGACGCCGCGTATACAGAAGGCAAGATGATAGGTGATCCTACAGAGTTTGCCCTTTTGGAGTTGGGGCATAAAATCGGGGTGGATGAAAATGAGATGAGAAAGGAAATGCCTCGTCTAGGGGAGCTGCCTTTTGACTCAGACAGAAAGCTGATGAGTACAGAACATAAAATTTACGGAAAACCAACGCTTCTTACAAAGGGCGCTGTAGACGTGCTGCTTCCAAGGGCTGTAAATATTATGACTACAGACGGCGCGCGGCCTATGAGAGAGTCTGACAGACAGAAAATTCTTACTCAGAATATGGAGTTTTCCAAACAAGGATTAAGAGTATTGGCTTTTGCGTTCCGCCATCTGGAGGATGGGGAAAAGCTGAATATGGACAGCGAGCAGGGCTACACCTTTATCGGACTAATTTCCATGATGGACCCGCCTAGAGTAGAGTCCAGAACAGCTGTAGCCAATGCCATCAGAGCTGGCATCAAACCGGTTATGATTACAGGAGATCACAAGGTTACGGCATCTGCCATTGCCCAAAATATTGGAATCCTGGAGACGGGAGATATTGCCGTCACAGGGCCGGAGCTGGACGCTATGTCAGAGAGAGAGCTTCAGGAAAAGCTGGATCGGATTTCTGTGTATGCCAGAGTATCACCGGAACATAAAATCCGCATTGTCAACGCATGGCAGGACAGAGGCAAAATCGTAGCTATGACAGGGGACGGAGTCAATGACGCCCCAGCCTTAAAAAAAGCTGATATTGGAGTGGCCATGGGTATTACAGGTACAGAGGTATCTAAGGACGCAGCTTCTATGATTCTGGCGGATGATAATTTTGCAACTATTATTCAGGCAGTGGAAAACGGAAGAAATGTATATAGAAATATTAAAAATGCCATTCAGTTTCTGCTTTCAGGAAATATGGCAGGCATTCTCAGCGTTTTATATACTTCCCTTATGGCCCTGCCGGTGCCGTTCGCTCCTGTGCATCTGCTGTTTATTAACTTACTTACAGACTCCCTGCCGGCTATTGCCATAGGTATGGAGCCTCCGGAAAAAGGACTTTTAGAGGAACCTCCCAGAGACCCTTCAGAGGGAATTTTAACGAAAAACTTTATGATGACTATTTTAGTTCAGGGCGGTTTAATTGCAGTCTGTACCATGATGGCCTATTATACAGGATTAAAAACAGGGGGAGAAAATGCTCAGGCAATCGCCAGCACTATGGCTTTTTCCACCCTTACCTTGGCCAGATTGTTCCACGGATTTAACTGCCGAAGCCAGCATTCCATTATTCGTTTAGGCCTGAAAAGCAATTTGTGGAGTATTATGGCCTTTGAGGCGGGAGTAATTCTTCTGGCAGCCGTGTTATTTGTACCTGGACTGCAGACACTTTTTTCAGTGGCAGACCTGACAGTAAAACAGCTGGCTACTATTGTAATATTTGCCCTTGTTCCCACTACTTTGATTCAGGCATATAAAACCATTAAGGAAAGTATGAGATAAAAGGTTGATTCCTGTTTTCATATATACTATGATGAAGGAAGAAAACACCTTGAAGGAGAAGGACAAATGATGGGAAAATATATAGCTGCTTTAGATCAGGGCACTACCAGTTCACGGTGTATTTTGTTTGACAAAAAAGGAAGTATATGCAGTGTGGCGCAAAAGGAGTTTACTCAGATTTACCCCCAGCCAGGCTGGGTGGAGCATAATCCTATGGAAATATGGGCCGCACAGCTGGGGGTAATGACGGAGGCAATGGGAGCTGTAGGGGCGGACCACAATGATATTGCAGCAATTGGGATTACAAATCAAAGAGAAACAACAATTGTCTGGGAAAAGGAAACAGGCCGTCCAGTATACAACGCTATTGTATGGCAGTGCAGAAGGACTGCGGACAAAATTAAGGGGCTTAAAAAGGACGGCCTGGAGGAGTATGTAAGAGAGGTTACAGGTTTGATTCCCGACGCCTATTTTTCAGGCAGTAAAATCGCCTGGATTCTGGACAATGTGGAGGGGGCCAGAGAAAAAGCAGAGAAGGGACAGCTGCTTTTCGGCACAGTAGATACATGGCTGATTTGGAATCTCACTAGAGGAAAGGTATTTGCAACAGATGTTACCAATGCCTCCAGAACTATGTTATTTGATATAAGAAATCTGAACTGGGACGACAAAATCCTGGATTATTTTAAAATACCTAAAGTAATGCTGCCTGAGGTGAAAATGTCCAGCGGTCTTTTTGGATACACTGACAGAGAAATTTTAGGAGGTCACATTCCTATTGCAGGAGTGGCGGGAGACCAGCAGTCGGCCTTGTTTGGACAATGCTGTTTTCAGCCTGGGGAAGTAAAGAATACATATGGGACAGGCTGCTTTACATTAATGAATACAGGTGAACAGGCCGTCCGGTCTGACCACGGCCTTTTGACAACAATCGCCGCAGGTATTGACGGGAAGGTGCAGTATGCATTAGAGGGCAGCGTATTTGTGGCGGGGGCGGCAATTCAGTGGATGCGGGATGAGATGCGTATGCTGAAATCAGCTCCTGTTTCAGAAAAATATTGTGTTTCAGTGGAAGACACAGCTGGCGTTTATGTAGTTCCCGCTTTTGCAGGTCTGGGAGCGCCTTATTGGAATCCTTATGCAAGAGGAATGGTTGTGGGAATTACCAGGGGAACAAAAAAAGAGCATTTTGTCCGGGCGACTGTGGAGTCCCTGGCATATCAGGTTTATGATCTTGTTAAGGCTATGGAAATGGACGCAGGGATTCCTTTAGGCAGGCTGAAGGTAGACGGCGGGGCCAGCGCCAACAACTTTTTAATGCAGTTTCAGGCTGATCTTTTAAATATACAGGTAGAAAGGCCGGAATGTATTGAAACCACAGCTTTAGGCGCGGCATATTTGGCCGGATTGGCAGTGGGATACTGGCAGGGAAAAGAGGATATAAAAAAGAACTGGAAAATAGACAGAACTTTTTTAAGTTCCATAGAGGATGAAAAAAGAAACGCTTTGGTAAAAGGGTGGAACAGAGCTGTTAAATGTGCCTGCGCCTGGGCAGAGGAAGCAGATTTGGACTAACTTTTCTGGCAGTATCAGTAAATTTGTGCTACAATAACAAGAAGAGTCTGAAGAAAAAAGCGCTGCATAGAGACAAGAAAATTTTGGACAGCGCTGGAATGGGGAGGCGCTATGAAATTATTGACATATGAGGCAGGTGACAGAATCCTGCTGGGAGCTTTAAGTAAAGATGAGGAGTGGGTATATCCCTTAAAATCCCTGGGCGTGGACTATAAGACTATGCATGAACTGGTCTGCGGAATGGGACAGTCGGAAAAACAGCTGATTGATTACACAATAGACAGGCAGCCGGAGCCATATACTATACAGGGGGCGGCCAGACTGGAAGATATTAGAATTCTGGCGCCTATTGAAAGGCCTCAGCAGGATATTATTTGTCTGGGAATCAATTATATGGAACATGCTGAGGAGTCGGCCCGGTTTAAAAAAGAAGAATTTAATGGGGAGAGGCCCTACGCCGTTTATTTTTCTAAAAGAGTAAATCAGGCTGTGGCCTGCTTTGAGGGAATTCCCAGCCACAGCCAGATTACAAAGCAGCTGGATTATGAGGCGGAGCTGGCGGTGATTATTGGAAAAGAGGCCAGCAACGTAAGCCTGGAGGAAGCCGAGGAGTGTGTATTTGGCTATACCATTTTAAATGATATCAGCGCCAGGGATATTCAGAACAGACATAAACAGTTTTATTTCGGAAAAAGTCTGGATGGAAGCGCTCCAATGGGACCTTGGATTGTGACAAGAGAATCCCTGCCTTATCCTCCTAAGCTTGCCATCTGCTCCCGGGTAAATGGAGAGATTAGGCAGAACAGCAATACCAGCCAGATGATTTTTGGAATCAGCTATGTTATCAGCGAATTATCTGCCGGGATGACATTAAAACCAGGAACTATTATTTCTATGGGAACGCCTTCAGGAGTGGGCTTAGGATTTACCCCTCCCAAATTTCTGAAAGAGGGAGATATGGTAGAATGTGAAGTAGAAGGAATAGGAACCCTGGTGAATAAAATTATATAACAAAAAAGACTGCCTTTAAATCATCAGTCAGCCCTCTGGTATCTGTGTATGCATGATAAGCAGATAAGCAGCGGGCTGACTTTTTGTGGATTTAGAGACAGCCTTTTTTAGAAATTAATAGTTTTCACATTTTCTTTCAAAATAAGCTTTTGGATGGTTGCAGCATGGACATACCTCAGGAGCCTCGTCGCCTTCATGGATATATCCGCAGTTGCGGCATTTCCAGCCTAAAGGAGCGTCGCCCTTAAATGTGCCGTCTTTTTTCAGGTTCTCTAAAAGCTTCTGAGAACGTCTTTCATGTGCAGCTTCTACTTTGGCAACTAATTCAAACTTAATTGCCAGCTCCTCAAAGCCTTCCTCGCGGGCTTCTCTGGCCATACGGGCATACATATCAGTCCACTCGTAATTCTCTCCTGCAGCGGCATCCACCAGATTCTCCTCTGAAGAGCCAATGCCGTGGAATTCCTTGAACCACATTTTAGCATGTTCCTTTTCCTGATCAGCAGTTTCCAGGTATAAAGCAGCTAACTGCTCGTATCCGGCCTTTTTAGCGGCAGAGGCATAATAGGTATACTTATTTCTAGCCTGAGACTCGCCGGAAAATGCGTCCATCAGATTCTTTTCAGTTTTTGTTCCTGCGTACTTTGACATAGTAAATTCCTCCTTTGAATGATATAGAAAAAGAAAACCGGCTCAATCTAAAACAGATGAACCAGTTTTTTAAAATTAATAAGCTGTCTGTAAACAAACAGTTTTTAGTTCATGTGATAAATATAACATTTATCAACGAAAAGTAGTTTTTAATTAAAACAGATCATATGGGTTCAGATGTTCTGTACAGTGCAATCCATGTTTTTTTGTATGATTTAACCATCCAGAACCATTTTTAAATATGATACCATCAATGTACGCTGATAGTAAGGACGGCAAAAGGGAGGGATGGTGTTATATGAAAACTGCAGTAGTTGCAATAGGCGGAAATGCTATTATACAAGAAGGGCAGAAGGGCACGTTAAAAGAGCAGATGGAGAATATAAGTAAATGCTGCGCTCCTATTATAGATTTAATAGAAGCCGGATACCATGTGGTTTTAACTCATGGAAACGGCCCTCAAATTGGAAATACACTTATTAAGCAGGAAACGGCAAAGGATATGATACCGCCTTATCCAATGGACGCCTGTGGGGCTGAGACTCAGGGACTTTTAGGATATCTGATTAAGCAGGCCTTAGAAAATGTTATGGCAAAAAGAAATACAAATAAAAACATTATATCAATAATAACCCGTGTACTTGTAGATGAAAATGATTCCGGGTTTAAAAATCCTACAAAGCCAGTGGGCCCATTTTTCACCTTAGCAGAAAAGGAGCGCCTGGAAAATGAAAAAGGGTATATGATGAAGGAGGACAGCGGCAGAGGATACAGGAGAGTTGTGGCCTCGCCAAAGCCTTTAAATATTTTGGAAAAGGATGGAATTAAGGCTTTGTTGGATAAAGATTTTCTGGTTATTGCCGCGGGAGGGGGAGGAATTCCGGTAGTAAAACAGGAAAGCGGATATGCAGGCGTGGAGGCAGTGATTGATAAGGATTATGCTTCCTCACTTTTAGCCAGAGAAATAGGGGCTGATCTTTTGATTATGCTGACTGGAGTAGACCAGGTAGCTGTACATTTCGGGAAGCCTGCCCAAAGATTTCTTTCCCGTATTGGTCTTAAAGAAATAAAAGGTTATGTGAAAGAAGGGCAGTTTCCTCCCGGCAGTATGGGGCCTAAAATAGAGGCTGCCGTCAGCTTTGTGGAAACATGCAGAAAAACTGCCTTAATTACTTCTATTGGAGGATTAAAAGGAGCAATCACAGGGGAAAACGGAACCAGGATTATTCCTGATTAAAGGCATTTATCCCCTTCTGCAGGCAGATTTGCCTATAAATAGATTTGTAAAAAGGATCTGCAGAAGGGGGAGACCACAAGGATCACAGCTCCAGCAGCCTGTAAATTTTTAAAGCCAGCTGGTACTTTAAAAGCTCGTTTGCATCCTTTAGATTTGAATTTAATATACTTGAAATCTTATCCATTCTGTACAAAACAGTATTTCTGTGTGTGTACAAATACCGGGAGGTTTTTGCAATATTAAGGTTATTTTCTATCCAGGCCTCTAAGGTGGCGATCAGGTCTGTGCCGAAATCCTTGTCATATTGATATAATTGGCCTAATGTATTTTCAAAAAATTTCCTCATCTCAATATTGCTTACATTTTCCTCCAGAAAATTATGTACTACAAAATCGTCAAAATGACAGATTCTTTTTTGGGCAGGACCGTTTTTAGCAAGGCGCAGCGCTTCCAAAGCCTGATTAAAGTAATAGTGCAGGTCCATTAAGCTTTTAGCGGTGCCGCCGATGCCGGCGCGGATAGATATGCCTTCAATGCCGCTTTCCGCCTCCTCCACCAATTCGCTGCACAGGATTTTCATAGACTGAATTCCGCCGTCAAAAACATTTTTCCTGAATCCGATTAAAATACGGATTTGACCGTGAATACTTAGACTGAGAATGGTATAAGATTTGTTGTTTCCAAAATTATCGAGAAAGTTTAAAAGCTCCTGAACCTTCCCGTCCTCATATGTTTTCTTCTCAATCAAATCATAATCTTCATGGCTGTGGAAATTTAAAGATAACACAATAGGAGCGTAAGACAAATTAATATTAATTCTGTGAATATCGCAAAGATATTTCAGGTTTTCTGCATCCGTAATATTTCCCATAAGAAGATCATCTAAAAAATCCTGTCTGATTCTGTTTTTCATCCTCTGGATTTCATTATTTCTGATGCGCTCTAAAGCAAAAGACATGGTGCTGTGCTCCAAAGCAATGTAGTCAATATCAGACAAGTCTCTCACTGTTTTCCAAACCAGAATATAGCCGTAGTGAATATTTTGTATATAAACAGAAGTAATTACAGTGTCAATCATATGCCCGCCTATATCCAGCTCTCTGGCCAAAGGTTTCTGGAGAAGTTCAAACTCAGGGGGAAGTGAAGCAATATACTCTGTATTAAGAATAAATTTATCTAAGTGGCCTCCGATATACTCCTTTAACGGATAAGGATTTTCCTCTATATCAGACCAGTTGATAATATTGAAATATTTATCCATAAGTATTACAGGGTTTGATATCATTTCAGACAACACCTTGGAAATTTTCGAGACGCCTCTGCCCTGGAGAGAGATTTTGAAAAATGTCTCGTGTATGTCCAGGGATTTTTTATTTAAAACATCATAATTGCCTGATATTTCCTCCTGAATAATATTAGATATTCTTGAAAAAGGCATTCCGTATGGAAGCTCAATAACCGGAAGATTCAGTTCCTCTGATAACATAATAATATTTTGGGGAATACTTCCCAGATATCTTTTGGGCTTAATGCATAAAGCGGGACAATTAATGCTTCTCAGCTGCCTGACAACCTGATTTTGTATATCAATGCTGTCCTTAAAAAAATAGCCTGAAGTTAAAAGCAGTTCTCCTGGGGAAAACCAGTCAAGGGCGTCAGGATTATCCATAATATTTACGCTGGATATTACGTTGTCTAAGCCCTGAAAGCCGGAAACGATTTTCAGCTCCTGAAAAGCCGGCAATTCAAGAAATTTTCTAACTGTTAACATACTGCCTCCTTATTTTATAAAACTGTGGGAACCAGAAGTTCCCTTTGATTATACCATAAGAATCTCTGCGCTTATTTGTATTATTTAACCAATAAGAACCGGGTCTTTTGGTATTAATCGTACAATGTTAAACCTACTGTAAAATTTTATAATGGAAAAAAATAAATAGGAGGAACAAGAAATAAAGAAAAGATTATGGATATTCATAATCAAAAATCAGCAGGACAGGCTGAAAGGAGGGAAGGGAATCTGTCTTTGCAGGCAATAGCTATACGCATTCACCGGGGAAAGAATGCTGAGATAATAAGGAGGGGAAAATAATGTTAGATATGTATAATGCAATGATTTTATTTGGTTTACTTTTAATTGCAGGTGTTGTAATCCGAGAATTGGTGCCGCCGTTACAAAAGGTGCTTCTGCCGGCCAGCTTAATCGGAGGATTTTTAGGACTGATTTTAGGGCAGCAGGTGTTAGGCATCATTGAAATTCCAGTGGCTTTCACAGATATTACAAGTATTGGTATGCGTATTATTATGGCTTGCGTGCCTATAGGCGTTACAGTATCCGCAAAAAGAATATACCAGCATCTAGACTTTACTTTTGCAAATATGACAGCTTTTGGATTCCAGATGATATTCGGACTTTTGCTGGGAGCCTTATTTATTAAATTCTGGCCTGATCTTCCAGAGGGCTGGGGATTAATGGGGGTTGCGGCTTATCATGGTTCCCACGGAACAGTTCCTGTAGTTTCTGAAGTTATTGATCCTGAAGGCATGTTAGGCGCTCAAAGTATTGGAATGGTTATGGCTACCATTGGTATTTTGTTTGCAATGATTCCAGGTATGATAATAGCAAACTACGGCGTCCGCAAAGGATGGGCTACTTTTACACATGATATTGCAAATCAGCCAAAATATTTTTTCCGCGGCACTCTTCCTGAGGAGAAAAGAGAAGCATTAGGAAAAACTACAGTAAACCCTACAAATGTTACTGGAATTGCTTTGCAGCTGGGAATTATTGCCGTGGCTATAAAACTGGGCGAATTAATCTTTGCCGGTCTGGCTCAGGTGATTCCGTTTTTCGGCAATATAGGCGCTATGCTGTGGGGATTAGTGGGCGGTTTGATTTTGTGGCCTGTTATGCGCAAGCTGAAATTAGATAAATTTGTAGATAAAGATACAGTAAACCAGATCAGCAACTTTACATTGGAAATGATTATTCTGGCTGCCTGCGCCACAATTCAGCTGGATGTTGTCAGCAAGTTATTTGCGCCTTTGTTTTTACATGCATTAATCAGCATGACGGTCACTGGCTTGTTTATATTTATATGGATGAAGAAAATTGGCCATCCTCAGTGGTTTGAGAAAAGCCTTATGCTTTTTGGAATGTGTACAGGCTCTAATCCTCAGGGGCTTTCTCTGGTTCGGGCGGTGGACCCAGAAAATAAATCCTGTATTTATGAGGCCTTAGGAGTTTATAACGCTGTATTTTTCTGGAACTTTATTCTGATTCCATTTGCCGCCTCTGTGGTGCTTTATAACAGAATCCCTATTTATATTTTAGGAGTGGGACTAATGTCCACTGTGATTATAGGAATGGTGCTGTTTTCCAGGGAGAAAAAAGCAGGAAACTCAGTTTAGGCACAGAACCAAAACTGAGTGATAAAAACCGAAAAATTTATAAAATAAAGGAGCTGAAAATAATGATGTTAGATAAACGTTTTGAAAAGCTTTTAGACGGCTTTGAGCCGGATTTTGAATTTATACCGCCAAAGGCAATACCGGAAGAGGAATTCCAGGACAGAATTGCCCATATCAGACAGAAGGCCATTCACGGAGAACATGATGTTACTTTAGTAAATGCCAACGGAGTGTTAAATTACCATACGTCAAATAAATATTTAAGATATTTGTGCGATTGGAACAGGGAAGGTATATTAATCATTCCTTCAGACAGCAGAAAAGGGCTTGTGCTGTTTTCCTTTTATACTCAGGCAGTGATTCTGCCGCCGTCCTGGGGAGAGGCTGTGGGAGTTGAGAAATTATATCAGGTTGGAGCATTAGGACGGGAGTATTCTGGACGCCCGGCGCTGTCAGAGGAAAAGCTGATAGAAGGCGTGGCGAAAGAATTGGCAAGTATGGGATTTCAGTCAGCCAGCATCGGATTAATGGGCGACGGCTCCTCAGGAAAACATTGGGCTGCTTTAAAGGAATTGCTTCCAAAAGCAAAATTTGCTGATGAAACTCATGTAATCAGACATATGCAGCGCCTGAGGACAGAAAGTGAGATTGACCAGATCCGCGCCTCTGCTCAGCTGATGGATATTGGTTTTCAGGCCGCATGTCACGCATGTAAACCAGGAGTTACAGATTATGAGCTGTATGCTGCTTTTACATTTGCCCAGCTGGCCAGGGGAGGAGAAAATGCCGACGGCTACCAGATTGGCATAAATCAGTGGGGAACTCATATTGGAAAGGCCTACGGCCACACCATTGTTCCGGGAGATCTGATTAATTTCTATGTTTCCGGAATTTCTTACAGGGGATATACAGCTCAGATGGCCAGAATGATTGCAGTGGGAGATATTACTCCAAAACAGGAGGAAGTGCTGAATATTTGTACAGAGTCATTGTACAGAGCGGAGAAAATGATCCGCCCGGGGGTCCGCATCTGTGATATTAATGAGGCAGGTTTTTCTGTATTTATTGAAAAGGGATATTTAAAAGATAACATAACGGCTACAATGCCGTATAACTGGGCGCCTAATGACGATTTGTCTGCTTTGGAAATTCCTTTGCAGTATGTGCCGGATGTAGACTTAGAGCGTACTGGCCGTAAACTTATGCATGTTTATCCCCCGGTAACAGGTCCTCACAATCCAAATCTGGGACATGGAACGGGAATGCACGGAAATCCACACGATCTGGAGGTTACATCTCACAACACAGATACATGTAAGAAAGGTATGGTTTTTGTGCTGCATCCACAGTGGACGGAAACTATGGTCGCAGGCGCCAATATTGGAAATTGTTATGTTGTAACAGAAAACGGATATGAAAACCTTTCCTGCCATACGCCGGCTGAGACGATTCGGATTAAAGGATAAAGACAAATCTGCAATATAATGAAAGGAAAAGACGAGTATGAGCTTAGAACTTTTAAAGGCTGTGGGAGATGGCCATATAAAACAGGCAGAAGCATTGCTTCATATGGGAATACCTGTAGACGAGCAGGACGAAAATGGCAGAACGGCGCTGATGATTGCAGTTATGAATAATGATTTGCACATGGCAGAATTACTGTTAGATAAAGGGGCGGACCTGAATATTAGAGACTATACAATGCTCAGCCCATGGCTGTGCGCAGGAGCCAATGGATTTCACAAAATTCTGCAGGCAGCTTTAAAGTATCAGCCGGAAATTACTTCCATCAACCGGTTTGGGGGAACAGTGCTGCTGCCCAGCAGTGAAAAGGGGTACTTAAAAACTGTAGAAATTGCTTTGAAAGCCGGAGTGCCGGTAAATCATGTAAATAATCTGGGCTGGAGCGCTCTTCAGGAGGCTGTCATACTGGGCAACGGAGGCTTTTTATACTGTGACATTATTAGAAAGCTTCTGGAGAATGGGGCAGATCCCGGTTTAAAGGATAACGAAGGGAAGACGGCAAAGGATTGGGCAGAATCCAGAGGAGAGGCTCAGGTTACAGCTCTGCTTGCAGGAGAAGAAAAGGTCAACTATAAAGAAATCAGAGAACTTATTGAACATGAAAAGTATGAGGAGGCTATTTTAAAGCTGGGCGGCGGGGATACGCCTGAACAGTGCTATCTTCTGGGATACTGTTATACCCTTTTGGAGAGATATGAGGAGGCCCTTTCTATTTACCAAAAATATGGGGAGGAATATCCGGAATTTCTGTTTTACCGCGCAAATGTTTTCAGAACTATGAAACGGGTAAAAGAGGCATTGGAAGAATATGATAAAGCAATCCAGACAAATCCAGACTATTTCTTCTACAGGTATCATAAATCCAATTATCTGAGAGAGCTGGGAATGCATGAGGCTGCTGTAGAAGAGATGGACAGATTGCTTTCTAAGGAGCCTGCCAGGTACGATTATTTATTCCATAAAGCCAACAGTTTAAGAACCTTAGGACGTCATAGAGAGGCTGTGGAGGCAATGGATCAAGCCATTGAGGCAGACCCTAAAAATCCACTTTATGTGCTTCATAAGGCCCAGTCCCTTGTATTGTTAAAGGAATATAAGATGGCATTAGAACTACTTGAAAAGGCGGCGAAAGAAAATGCCTCCCCCATGTACTTAAATGAGCTGGAGGCTGTAAGAAAGATGATGAATAAGTAAAATTCTGCATAGGAGAATTGAAATGTGGAGAGGAATTTCATTACATAACCAAATTGGGGAAATGTTAAGCCAGGGGCCAAAATACGGAAAGGTGCATTCCGTATTTCGCAGGACAGTTAACTTAACAGATGAAGATGAAAATATGATTTCTCTGGTGACAAGAAAAATGGATTATGCTCCCATTTCAATTCTGGTAGATATTGATGAATTTCAGGACTGTAAGATTTGTGCAGGGGAAGCTGTTTATTTCCATGAAAAAAGAATAATAATCGGACCTAGAATATTAGATATTTCTCATGCAGAGCATTATGTTTTAAAAAGAGGAGTTTATAAAAGCAGCGGCGATTTGCTGGAGAAAAATCTGAAATACCTTGAAAGCTTTATATATGCCAATGGACCTGAAGCAATATACAGTTTTGAGACGGCGGCGTTTCAGATGGTGGTTCAAAGAACAAGGCTGGTTCAGAAGGCTTTTCTGGAGGATGACAGAGAGCAGATCATTCAGGCGGGAAAGGGGCTGCTGGGACTGGGGCAGGGGCTTACGCCCTCCGGGGATGATGTGCTGATGGGAATATTCCTGGTGCTGGGCCTGGATAATTCCCCTGCAAAACACCTGCACAGCATTTTAGAGGAAATTATTAAAGATTCCAGGGAAGAGACAACAGATATCAGCTATGAAGGGCTTTACAGAGCGTCTAAAGGCTTTTACAGAAGTATTCTGTCAGAAGCTGCAGAGGCCCTTGCCCGTTCAAAAAACATAGGAGAGATTCTGAGAAAGGTAATGGCTATTGGACATTCATCAGGCCGGGACCTGCTTTATGGGATCTTAACTGGATATAAAATATTAGTGGAAAAGGAGAAGGATTATGCCAATTAGGACAATCATAAAAAAGAATACATATTTTGATTCCGTTTCCCTGATGACGCTTTCCACAAGGGCAAACAGCATTGAGGGAGTGAAACAGGTGAACGTGGCTATGGGAACAGCCATGAACAAGGATGTTTTAAAAAACGTTGGGCTGTACACAGAGGAGGCAGAAGCAGCAGGCAAAGGCGATTTGATGATCGTGGTGGAAAGCCGGGAGGGATATGACCTGGATGAGCTGGTGAAAAAAGTGGAAGAAGCCATGATGAGAAAGAGTGAGAATAAGGAAACTGCTGATATTGTATACTCCAGCGTGGAGGCGGCTGTACAGGAAAATGAGAACGCCAATTTAGCTGTTATATCAGTGCCTGGGGCCTACGCTGCGCGGGTGGCCAGGAAAGCCTTAAATCAGGGGCTGCATGTTATGATGTTCAGCGATAATGTATCCTTAGAGGAGGAAATAAGCCTGAAAAAAGAGGCCCATGAGAAAGGACTGTTTGTGATGGGGCCGGACTGCGGCACAGCTATTATTAACGGTCAGGGCCTTTGCTTTGCCAACAAGATCAGAAAAGGCAAAATAGGCATTGTGGCTGCTTCAGGAACAGGAGCTCAGGAGGTCAGCGTCAGGATTCACGACTTTGGCGGAGGAGTTTCACAATTAATCGGAACAGGAGGCAGGGATCTCTCTGAAGAGGTAGGAGGGATTATGATGTTAGACGGAATGGGGGCTCTGGCTGAAGATGAAGGAACAGAAATAATTGTTCTGGTATCAAAACCGCCTGCAAAAGCAGTGGCAGAAAAGATATATAAAGAGGTAAAAAAGATTTCTAAGCCTGTGGTGATCTGTTTTATTGGCGGCAATAAGGAAGAAATAGAAGCTTCCGGGGCGTATTATGGGAAAACTACAAAGCAGGCCGCGTTACAGGCAGTGATTTTATCAGGCGTGCCGGAGGAAACAATTAACAAACACGCTTTGAATCTTCCGTTAATTGAAGAGGTTAAGGCAAAATTAAATCCTCAGCAGAAATACATAAGAGGCTTATTCTGCGGCGGTACTATCTGTGAGGAGGTTACTTCCCTTGTCAGAGAAAAATACTCTAATGTATATAGCAATTTGTCAAAAGATCCTGTATATAAGCTGAGCCATACAGATGAGAGCAGGGCTCACACATTTATAGATTTTGGGGACGATCAGTTTACTCAGGGCAAACCTCATCCAATGATAGAGCCAAGCTTGAGGCTGGAAAGAATTGTAAAAGAGGCCAGAGATCCGGAGGTGGGAGTGATTGCCCTTGATATTATTTTAGGATATGGTTCCCATGAAGATCCTGTGGAGGTGACTCTGCCGGCTATCCGGGAAGCAAAGGCCATAGCAGAAAAGGAGGGCAGACATATAGAAATCCTGGGATTTGTTCTGGGAACAGAATTGGATCCTCAGAACTTTGACCTGCAGGTGAAAAAGCTGATGGATGCAGGGGTAACTATTTCCAGCAGCAGTGAGAATACAGGCCTGCTTTCCAGAGGCTTTGTAGAAAAGGAGGAGGCTTAAATGAAAAATAAATTTTTCAGTCAGGATTTGGAAGTTGTAAATATAGGATTGGAAATGTTCCAAAATGATTTGACAAAACAAGGCGTGAAAGTGAATCAGGTTAAATTTGTTCCTCCGGCAGGCGGAGATGAGGCGGTTTTAGAAGCTTTGGACTATTTGGAGACAGAACATATTAAAAACAAAATAGATGAGGCCAATAAACAGGTTGTTGAAAGAATTATACAGTCAAGGCCAGTGCTCATAGGCTTTGACAAGGCCATTAACGTTATTCCTGGCATGAAGAAAAACATGATTATTCACGCAGGGCCGCCTATCAATTGGGAAAATATGTGCGGGGCCATGAAGGGAGCTGTAACAGGGGCTCTTGTATTTGAAGGTCTGGCAGAAAATATAGAGGAGGCAGAGAAGCTGGCCGCCTCTGGAGAAATTGAGTTTTCCCCATGCCATGAACATGATACGGTAGGCTCCATGGCAGGAGTAACATCTGCCTCTATGTATGTTCACATATTAGAAAACAAAACATACGGCAACATTTCTTATACAAATTTAAGTGAACAAATGTCTAAAATACTGCGAATGGGAGCCAACGACCAAAGTGTAATAGACAGGCTGATTTGGATGAGGGACGTTTTAGGACCTATGCTGAAAGAGGCAATGGAAATTGCAGGGGAAATTGATTTAAGATTGCTGCTGTCCCAGGCATTACATATGGGGGACGAGTGTCATAACAGAAATGTGGCAGGCACTACTATTTTCATTCAGGCCCTTGCTCCATATCTTTTACAAACTCATTTTTCTGAGAAGGACAAGGTGGACGTATTTAACTTTGTGGCTTCCTCTGATTATTTTTCAGGGCCGGCGTGGCTGGCATTGGCAAAGAACGCCATGGATGCAGCTCACGGCATAGAATACAGCACGATTCTTACAACAATGGCCAGAAACGGAGTAGAATTTGGCATCCGAGTAAGCGGAATGAAGGGAAAAACATGGTTTACAGGCCCCTCCCAAAAGGTAGTCGGCCCCTTATTTGCAGGATTTAAGCCTGAGGATGCAGGGTTAGACATTGGAGATTCAGCAATATCAGAAACATATGGCTTCGGCGGATTTGCAATGGCCGCAGCTTTAGCCATCGTGCCCCTTGTAGGCGGAACTGTGGAGGAGGCAATTAACACCTCAAAGAAAATGTACGAAATAACATCAGCGGAAAATCCAAATGTAACAATGCCTATTTTAGATTTTAAGGGAATACCTGTGGGAATTGATTTAAGAAAGGTACTGGAGTCCGGTATGCTGCCTGTAATTAATACGGCAATCGCCCACAAGGATGCAGGAGTTGGCATGATAGGAGCCGGAATCACAAACCCGCCTATGGAATGCTTTAAAAAGGCTGCTCTCGCATTAGCCGCTCATATTAGAGAATTAGAAGCTGGCCAGGGCAAATAAAAAAACTGCAGACTAATAGAGAAAATAAGACAAAAAAGAGAGGGAACAAAAAGCTGTTCCCTCTCAAAAATTCTGAATGTATAACCGTTCTAATTAGCCAAAGTATCTCTTCAGCAGACCCTCAAATGCCTTGCCATGTCTAGCCTCATCTCTTGCCATCTCATGTACGGTGTCATGGATTGCGTCTAAGTTAGCAGCCTTAGAAATTCTTTATTTACAAGGAATAACAAGAAAACAAAGGTACACTTTTCAGTACAACTTTATAAGAACTATCAAAGAACTTCCTGCAAGGAAAGTACAACAAAAGTACACTTAGCAGGAGGTTTTATTTATGTCGGAAACAGGATTTGCAGGAGTTTATCAGTTGGAAAATGGTTATTGGGGTTATCGTTACGCTATTGTTATCAATGGCAAGAGGAAAGAAGCAAAGAAACTAAAAAATGAATCGGGGAATCCTTTTAAAACCGCAAAACAGGCGGCAAAGGCAAGAGAAATAGCAATCGCACAAGAGAAGTCAAAAGCCCTGCTGCCGCCGCAAAAAACGATTATGAGAAAGACCGTAACAGAAGTATATCAAGAATACTGTGAAAAAGGCAGGAGCGGAAAAGCCTATACAACTATCAAAAAGCAGGATTCCTTGTGGAACAATCATCTGTGCGCCAGATTTGGGAAAAGATACATTGATGAAATAACAGCGGCAGAAATACAAGATTATTTGGAAGAACTGTATTATACGGACAACAGAGCCTATTCCTATACAGAATCCTTTTTGAAAATGTTTTATCTGATTTTCGGACAGGCATATTCCAGAAATTATATTGATGTGGATTCCTACAACAGATTGTGCGTAAACAAAGATACAAAAATCTACATGCCTAAATTAAAGATTGATGATGATTTAGACATTGTTTCTTTTGACGATAAAGAGATTGAGCGGCTAGACAGCTATTTCAAAGGCACAAATGCAGAAACAGCTTATATGTTGGGAAAGTATTGCGGATTGCGTATCAATGAGTGCTACGGTTTAAAATGGTCTAACGTGGATATAAAGAACGGTATCATTACAATAGACAGACAAATGCAGTACCAAAACGGATTGATAAAATTAGTATCTCTGAAAACCAGAAATGCCAAAAGAACCATTTATATGTGCAGCAAATTAAAGGAATACTTCAAAATGTTAAAGCGGCAGCAGGAGCAGGACAAAAAAGAATTAGCTTTACAGCGGCAGCAGAATCAGACATTTATTCAGGATTTGAATGGGGAAATGATTTCTTCTCTTGAATTGGTTAATTCTCTGCCGAATGGGAAAATACAGACCGTAAATTCCATGAAATATCATTCGAGGACGTTACAGGGAGAACATAATATACTGTTTAAATATCATTATTTGCGGCATACATACGGAACAAATTTAGCAGCACTTAATACGCCGGAATATTTGTTATGTAATCAAATGGGGCATAGTAACAGTCAGGTAACACATAAATATTATATTGCTGTTTCGGAAAGGGGAATTGATGAATTACTGAAAAACCTCGAAAAGATGTAATTGTATACAGTCAAAACAAGTCCATGAAAGAGAGGAAAACAAAATGGAAGAACTGTATTCAATTATGAGAGATTTATTAGAAGTGGAGTACAATCAAGAATCGCTATTGCGTCTTTTAAGGGCAGCAGAAGCCGCATACAGCGACAAAAAGCAGGAAGAAGCTAAATGCCTTGCCAACTGTACAAAATACTATTTAAGAGCCTTACAAAAGGAATTACAGACAGCAATTAGCCGCTTAGATTCTTACATAGCAGAGGAAGTAAAGAAGCGTTAAAACAATAGGCAGCAGCATTAAAACAAAGAAATGCGGCTGCCTATGCTTTTGGATATTCTGTTTTTACGTTGCTTGCGCCTGTGATATAGTCCATAGACACATTGTAAAATCGGGCAAGAATCAAAAGGTTATCAACAGGGATTCTTGTTTTGCCACTTTCATAGTCTGCATAGGTTCTTTGCCCTATGTGCAGCAGGTCAGCAATTTTCTGTTGGGTTAGGGAATTATCTTCTCTGATTTCCCTTATTCTTTCATTGTATTTCATGTAGTTTACACCTCGAAAATAGTATAAGTGATTGCTACATGATTCTTGACAAATAGAGTTATAAACTCTAAAATATTGAGAGAAAGTGCGACTAATAAGAGAAAAGAGGTTTATAAGATGATTTATGCGCTTATTGCTATTGTGCTAGGGGCAGCCGCCACAATAATAGGATATATGCTGTACAAGCCTGTTAATTATGGATTGTACAGCCTTAGAATAGGAAGTGAGCCAGATTCTTTTCTTAAAGCAGCGGTTGAGAATACAGCGTTTAAAGCGGCAGCGATTTTTCATGGTTTGGTATGGGGGATTTTGCTAATAGAAATTTGTTGTTTTGTGAAAGACAAAAGAAAATAAAGCAGAGGGCAGCAGGATTCTAATTTCCTGCTGCCGCTTTTAATTCTGCCTTATATTTGTAATAGGAATTTCTGGAAATTCCTGCAATCTTGATAACCTCGGAATCTGTGTTTGTACCGTTAAAATCCTTGCTGTTCTTTAAAATGATTTCTTTAGCGGCAGTCTCCTTTTTAGTGGTGTATTTGTTGCCCTTGATTCTGCCTATCTGCTTTCCGTTGAGTTTAGCGGTTTTAATTCCCTCGGAAGTCCTCTGATGTAGGTCTAAAACCTCTTTTTCTGCCTGTTCAAAGGCAATTCTGATTTGTTCCTTTGCAAGCTGCATTAAGTATTCTTTTACCGCCTTTAATAGAATATCAGCGTTTGTGCCTGTCATCTGAATATCTACGTTGATAGCGTTCTTGTAGGTATCTGTATTGATATGTGGCTCTTTTAAGAACACAAGGCTGATTCCCAGATTAAATAATTCTTCATACAGTTGAAAGCCCTCGTCTGCATTTCTTGACATTCTGGAAACAGAATCAAAGATAATTGTTATCTCTTTTCCTGCTGCCGCTTCTTGCTTTACTAATTTATAGAGTTTGTTCCATTCCTTTCTGCCTGTTGTCTTTGTTCCTGTGAAAACTTCTTTAATAATGTGTGCAGCAGGGTAAACCTCTAAAATGTTCCGCTCCTGTCTGCTTATATTCTGCTTAGGGGTTGAGATTCTACAATATCCATATTCTTCTTTCATGCTCTTTTAATCTCCTTTTGTACCAGTTTAAACGAACCTCTTTTTTGATACTATTATCTTATCATGAAAAAGCGGTTTTGTCAACAATTTTGGTACAAATTTCAATAGGTTTATTTTGGTACAAATTAGAAACATTACAAATAGGAAGAAATTCAATCAAAGTCAAAATTTTTGTACAGCTAATATTGTAGAATAAACACATAGAAAACAGAACGAAAACAAAAGGAGAATAACAACTATGAACAACACAAAAGGATATGCAATCAACTTTGTAACAAGAGAAATTATCATCACAAAAAGATTCAGCAAGGCAGCAGGCGTTATTGATTCTGACGCATACAAGACTATGCTTGCATTGAGAAAAGATTTTCCAGATTTTAAGATTACGATAAAGCCCATTGAGAAAAAGGAAAACAAAGTTACATACAAAGGTTTAAGCATTGAGGAAATGAAACGCTTTATTACAGCCAACAGAGACAAGGAAGAACAGGAATTGTTTGAAAAAATTCTGAAATTGCAGGAGGGAAAAAAGGGAAAGTATGCGACAGTGAAGAAGTGGTTTCTTGATAAGTACAAGAATATTTACACGACAGAATTAGAAGAACTTTCCAAAGAAACAGCTACAAAAGAAGCAGCTTAAAAATATAACGTTTAAAGGAGACTCTAACCATGCAGGGAATGAAGATTGATTTTATTACAAACAGCATTATTGTAACAAGAAGTTTTATTGAAGCGGCAGCAGACATCAATTCAGAGGAATACACAAGTCTGCAATTAGCGAAAATGGATAATCCTACTATGAGGGTTGTCCTTAGAAGCACAAGAGCAGGAGGGCGTGAGAGCGGCTATAAAGGTCTTACATACAAGTACATGAGAAAGTTTATCTCTGTTATGGACAGTGCGAACCTCGTTAGTTTTGAGAAAACTATTTTACACTATGAAAACTATGGTTATGAAAACGGTACAGTTTACAAATATGTGAGGGAATGGTTTCTTACCTATTATCCAAACCATAGAGAAATGATAGCGGCAGCCGCACCTAAAGCAGCGGCAGAAACAGTCAATTTGACAGAGCCAGAAGCTGCATGAACTAGGACGAATCGGCAGAGGGGCGGGGCTATATTCTGGGAATCCAGAAATGCGAATCTCCGTTTCCCTTGTCGTTAGGTCTATTCCCTCTCCAAAAGTATTTTTGAATTTCAGAAAGGGAATAGCGGTACAGATATTATTTTGAAATTACGGAAAAAACGAAAAAGTCGGTTAATTTCGATAATTTTTCAATACAGAATCGGTCATAGCGATAAACTCATTTATTACGGAATCTGGGGAAAGAATTTTTACGCTTGTGCTAAGAGCGAATAACCATGCGTAAAATTGAGGGCTTACATTGACAGAGATTCTTACAATCGTTTTATCGGCATTGTCAAAATCTGGTCTTAAATGTGCGGCATAGCCGAACCTGTCAATGAAAACGCCTACAAGGGAGTTGGAACATTCTATACTAACCGTTTCCTCTCTGCCGCCATACATACCAAAAGTTTTTAAGGTATAATCAACAGGATTAAACGATTTGAAAATTTTCTTTCCCTCTCTTGCTTCGTGCAGCAGGTTAATATTTTTCATCTTATCAATACGATAGTGCTTCAAAAGCTCCGCTGCATTGTCATAGGCAATCAGATAATAGTTATCTGCATTTAAAGATACTGCATAGGGGCTGACGCTGTACAGTTTGCCGCCTTTCTGATATTCCAGTTTACGCTGTGGATTCCAGCGCATATATTGAAATGTGATTTTGCTGTTGTCCGCTATTGCGGCATAGATAGAATCAAGGTTTTCTAATACAGTGTTGTTTATGCTTTTTACTCGATTCCCTAATAAAACGCTGCGATTTAAAGCGACGTTGTCATAATCGCTTGCTAAAGATTTTACTTTGTCAATCAATTCTTTTGACTTCTTCTCCGTTAAAAACTTAGAAGCGGCAATAGAATCAATCAAAAATTTCAATTCTGTTATATCAAATATTCTTTGTGGGTGATGATATTTGCAATCCCCTTTTTCTCTGACAGAAACAATGTCAAAACCTGTATAGTTTAACAATTTAAAATATGTATATACGGTTCTGCGGTCTATAAAAATATCTTTCTTTTCCAGAAATGCAAGTATCTGTGGCATTTTCAAAAAATGCGTCTCGTCTGTTTTCTGTAAAAATAATTCCTGCAAATATATGAGGGATAATCTTTTGCTGTCTGAAATACCCTTTTCCATGCTGTGCACTCCTTAAAATATAAATGCGTTTATTTCCCTGCTATTGGTGGTTGTATCTGTATTATTTCTGTTATCTATATTATCTGTGTATTTATTATCTATTTCTATATTCTGTTGGGGAAGATTTTGTTTCTGCGGTAAATCGTCTTGTCTCTGCTGTGGATTTTGCTGTTTCTTGGAGAGATTTTGTTGTTCCTGTGGGAGACCGCTTTTCAAATTGTTATGCTCTTGTGGCACTTCATAAAATTCTAATATATTTCCCTGTTTCTCTATTATATATCCATTGTCTTTTAAAATCTTCACTTTTTTATAATATGTGCTTCGTGGCATACCGATAGCGTTTTCAATCGCCTGTGGGGATAATTCTAATCTGTAATTATCCATATTAGAAGCAAGATATAGATATAAGGCAAGAGCAGGATAGTCTTGTTTTGTCTGTTTCAACATATTATGCCAGTTTTCATTTTTTATCTGCAAAAAATTTTTTTGGGGATATTCCTTGTGGATTATAATAATATTCTGATTTGGTACGGACATTCGTTTTCCTTTCCTCTTGTTATGCTTTATGCGGCAGCAGGCATTTAAAGCTATTTGCCGCCTGTGGATTGTCGCCTTTTGTATTTCTTTTTCTTATATATATTTTATCAAATTTTTGTAATAAAATAAAAAAAGTCCGTCTGAACAGGGGTAGAGGAAAAAGACTAGGCAGAGGGCGCAAGGGGCGGCGGCTGCCGCATAACATAATAAAAGTTGTTCCGATTCTGCAATTACTTTTTAAAAATTGTTGATAGTTGTATAAAGTTGTTAAGGAATTGCTGACAGGTTGATGAAAAGAAACGCTTGTAAACAGGGGATAAAAACGGTAGAATAGGGGTGTAAAAAAGTACACTTTGCAGAAAGTACACTTTATAGGGAAAATAAAGATTGTAGAAAAAGAAAAGTACACTTTTCTTCCACTTGAAAAAAGAGGACAGGCTATAAAGCCTATCCTCTCATACTTCAAAAATCCTTGTATTTCTTAACCAAAATATCTCTTGAGCAGACCCTCAAATGCCTTGCCATGTCTAGCCTCATCTCTTGCCATCTCATGTACGGTGTCATGGATTGCGTCTAAGTTAGCAGCTTTTGCTCTCTTAGCCAGGTCGAACTTACCGGCAGTAGCACCGTTCTCAGCGTCAACTCTCATCTCTAAGTTCTTCTTTGTGCTGTCTGTTACAACTTCGCCTAACAGTTCAGCAAATTTAGCTGCATGTTCAGCCTCTTCGTAAGCTGCTTTCTCCCAGTATAATCCAATCTCTGGATATCCTTCTCTGTGAGCAACTCTAGCCATAGCTAAATACATACCAACCTCAGAACATTCTCCCTCAAAGTTAGCTCTTAAATCCATTAAAATATCTTCGCTTACGCCCTGAGCAACGCCTACTACGTGCTCTGCAGCCCAAGTTTTCTCACCAGACTGCTCTTTGAATTTATCTGCTGGCGCTTTACATACTGGACATACGTCAGGAGCTGTCTCTCCCTCGTGAACATAACCACATACTGTACAAACCCATTTCTTCATAGCTTATCTCTCCTTTACATATAATAAATTATATTTATAGTTTCATCACTTAATAATAGTAATGATTACTAATATTAATTTAACACAACTAAATCATTATGTCAATAGTTATTTATGAAATTTCTTTTTGTGTTTTTTTCAGACATTCTTCACATGTTCCATAAAAATAAGTAGTGTGGTTTTCAATATGTCCTTTCGTGTGTTGGGATGCCATATCATTTAGGGTGGAAGATATTTCCATAGGAAGATCTGAAACAGCGCCGCAGGAACGACAAACAAAATGGTAGTGAGGGGAAATGTCGCCGTCAAAATGCTCGGCGCTGTCGCCGCAGCTTAATTTTCTGATTTCTCCCATTTCTACAAGCAGATTTAAATTGCGGTAAACAGTTCCCAGACTGATATTTGGAAATTCTTCATGGATACTCATGTATAAGGCGTCTGCTGTGGGATGGTCATGGCGAGACATCAGACAGGATTTAATAGATTCCCTCTGACGGCTGTATTTTAATCTCTTCATAGCGGCTCCTTTACAAAATAAATGGTAATAGTAATAGTTACTATATTTAGTATAGTGAAATGTTTGTAAAATGTCAAGATATTAAAATAGTAATATTTTTCCACTTTATGCCATATAATAGTTTTTGTGTAAATGTTTCCTGAAAAACATGGCGGTATGTGTAAACATTAAGTAAATTTTACATAAAAGGTATAGAAATATTATGGAGAATATGATAAATTAAAGTATTAAAGAATGCTTTAAGAAGGAGAACGTATTTATGGAAGAAATTAAAAATGTGCAGACAGAGACAGAAGAAGTACAGGGAGCGGCAGAAAGCATGGAAGATTATGCAGCAGAATTAGAGGCTTCTTATAAGGCGTTAGAGCAGAACAAACCGTCTTATGAAGAGGACGAGAATCCAGATGCAGAAAAATGGCAGTCTGTAAAACAGATGATGGATGAAAAAACTGTTGTGAAGGTAAAGGTGAAAGAAGCAGTAAAGGGCGGAGTTGTAACATATTTGGAGGAGCTGAGAGCATTTATTCCTGCTTCCCAGATTTCTACAGAATATGTAGAGAAGCTGGAGGACATGGTAGGAAAGTCTTTAGAGACAGTTGTAATTACTGCTGATCCTGAGGCGAAAAAGCTGGTTCTTTCCGGCAGAGAAGTTCAGAAAATGAAAAGAGAAGAAGAAAGAAATGCTAAGATGGCTGCCTGCCATGTAGGCGATATTGTAGATGGAACTGTTGACAGCTTAAAGCCTTACGGCGCTTTTGTAAACCTGGAGAATGGACTGTCCGGTCTGATTCATATTTCCCAGATCAGCAATCAGAGAATTAAACATCCGGGAGTTGTGCTTCAGGAGGGACAGAAGGTTACTGCTAAGATTATTTCACTGACAGACGGCAAGGTAAGTTTAAGCATGAGAGCGCTGGAGCCGGAGGAGAAGGAAGAGCCGGTTCACGTTGAATACAAAGAAAAAGGGGAGGCGACTACAGGTCTTGGCGCTCTTCTCAAGGGACTTAAATTTTAAATTACAAGGAATCAGCCAGAAGGAGGGGAAGGTATGGCAAGTATCCCCAAGAATAACCAAATAGACCAATGGCGTTCCATAATGTTTTTATACGATTCCGCATTAAAGGCAATCAATACAAAAATTGAAATTATCAATAATGAATTCGTCCAGATTAACAAGTATAATCCTATAGAACACGTAAAATCCCGGTTGAAGACGCCAGAAAGCATTGTTAAAAAGTTAAAGCGGTCTGGATATGACGTGACGATTGACAGTATGATTGAGAAGCTGAGCGATATTGCAGGAATCAGAATTATCTGTTCATTTCGTTCAGATATTTATCAGATTGTAGACATGATTGAACGCCAAAAGGATATTACAGTATTATATATTAAGGATTATATTAAAAATCCAAAGCCCAACGGATACAGAAGCTATCATATGGTGGTGACTATTCCCATTTATCTTACTTCAGGCCCGGTAGAGACAAAGGTGGAGATACAGATCCGCACAGTGGCAATGGATTTTTGGGCCAGTCTGGAGCATAAGATTTATTATAAGTTTGAAGGCGACGCGCCTGATAATCTGCAGCAGGAGCTGAAGGACTGTGCAGATATGGTGGATATGCTGGATGCTAAAATGTTTTCTTTAAATGAAAGAATTTTAAGTTATAGTAAAAATAATATTGCAGAACAGCAGGAAGATTAGGAAGGGGGCTGTTGCAAAAACAGGACTATGAGTTTTGCAGCAGTCTTTTTCGTACCATAAAGAATGCTTCCTATACTTTGAGGATAAATATGAATAAATGTCTGAAAGAGACTTTTCAGGTAATTCGGCTGGAGGGAGGAAATATAGTTCTTTTTGAACTAATATACAGAATGATTTCCCTGCCGATTTATCTGCAGCTTTTGGACAGGGCCGTTCACTTCTCCCTGGACAGGGCTGGATATAGTTATATTACAAATGAAAATATAGTGGATTATTTGGCAAAACCCTGGACATTTATATGTCTGGCAGGTCTTATGGCAGCGGCCTTTATATTATTAATGATAGAAGCGGCAGGACTGTCAGGCGCATTTCAGGCGGCGGCCTATCACCGGAAGCTAAGCGCTTTATTAATCTTTGAGGCAGGTTTGGTACAGCTGAAGGAAGAGGTGGAAAAAAGAAACTGGAAGCTGTTTTTAATGGTTTTTATCCAGTACTTTCTATTTAATATGTTTTTTCTGTACCGCTTATTCAGCCATATGAGGCCTGTCAGCTTTATTATGAAGGAGCTGTTTGGGTCTGTGCCGGGGCGGTATGGAATGCTTCTTTTTATTGCAGGCTGCGTGGTGCTGTGCTGGGCCGGTATTTTTACTGTCCAGGGCTGTATGATTGAACAAAAAAGCTTTGACGCCAGCTATGAAAAAAGCAGGCAGCTGGTAAAAGGCCGTTTGAAACTTACAGCGCTTCCGGCGGCAGTGTATATAGGCATTATTGGAACAGTTAGCTTACTGTATGTGCTGGTTATGACAGGAGCTGCCTTTTTAGTAATGGCGCTGCAGACAGAGGGAGTAACCGGCGCTTTATTTATAGAGGCCAGAAACAAGGTAGAACCTTTATTTTTAATTGCAGGCAGTATTTGTATGTCCATAGGAATATACGGGGTCACTACTGTGATGTATTATCAGCTGAACAGCAGCCTGGACCAAAGAAAGCACTGGGATTTTTCTTTCGGGCTACAGGAAAGCTTTAAAAAGAGAAAGCTGGTTTTGGCTCTTTTTATGGCAGGGGGAATCAGCGTATTTCTCACATATGACGCAGTTAGAAACGGCATAGGAATCGGGGCGGACGTGCTGGAGGAAATTTCTGTCACCGCCCACAGAGGAAGCTCTGAAAGGGCGCCTGAAAATACTATGGCGGCAGTGGAAGCAGCTGTGGAGGACATGGCGGATTTTGTGGAAATTGATGTGCAGATGACTGCAGATGGATATATTGTTCTCAGCCATGACAAAAACCTAAAAAGGACGGCGGGGGAAGCTTTAAGAATTCAAAACCTGGCCTGGGAGCAAGTAAAACAGCTGGATGTAGGCCGGTGGTTTTCCCCTGAATATGAGGGAGAGAAAATTCCTGATCTGCCTCAGGTAATGGACTATGCAAAGGGAAAAATTAACCTTAATATAGAAATAAAAAATGAGGGTGCAAAAAGCAGCCTTCCGGAAAAGGTGGCGGAGCTGATACAGGAATTTGATATGTATGAGCAGTGTATTGTTACATCCACCAGTTTAACATATTTAGAGAGAATAAAAGAGGCAGACCCTAATATTATCACAGGGTATATTATTTCCGCCGCATTTGGGAATTACTATTCTAACGAGGCCTTAGATTTAATCAGCATCCGCTCCAGCTTTGTAAATCACAAGCTGGTAAGCCAGGTGCATGAGGCGGGAAAAGGAATTCATGTGTGGACGGTAAATACCAGAAATGAAATAGACAGGATGAAGCTTTTAGGCGTTGACAATGTAATTACAGACAAACCTCAGCTGGCTAAGGAGATTATATATGCAGGAGATAGCTTGGATTCTGTGGCGGATTGTCTGAAAGTACTGTTAAGATAAATCAGGAGGAAATTATGAGAATTGTGCTTCAGAGAGTGGAAAGAGCCTGCGTAAAAGTAGAAGGAAGAGCTATAGGTGAAATTGGAAAAGGCTTTCTTTTGCTGGTAGGCGTGGCTGACAGCGATACAAAAGAAATTGCAGATAAAATGGTAAATAAGATTTGCAAGCTGAGAATTTTTGAAGATGAAAATGGAAAAACTAATTTATCCCTTGCAGACGTAGGAGGAGAAATTTTAGTAGTCAGCCAGTTTACTCTTTATGCAGACTGCAAAAAGGGAAACAGGCCCAGCTTTATAAGAGCCGGAGCGCCTGATTTGGCAAATGAGCTGTATCAATATGTGGCAAAGCAGTGCAGAAACTTTGCGGATAAGGTGGAAACGGGAGAATTTGGGGCTGATATGAAGGTAGAGCTTCTAAACGACGGCCCGTTTACTCTGATGCTGGATAGTGATACAATGTAACAAGACAATAAAAATATAAAACAACAATGGAGGGCGATAAAATGGAACAGACCAGCGGAAAAGATCGTATGAAGGAATTAACATGGAGTTTTCCTAATATTGGGAAAAAGTATCCGGAGCATAGAGAAGAGGCGGAAAACTTCTGCAGGGAGTACAAAACATTCTTAGATAATGGAAAAACAGAGAGAGAATGCGCAGAGATTTCTGTAAGAATGCTTCAGGAGGCAGGATATGTGCCTTATGAGGCAGGCAAGAAGTATGCGCCTGGGGATAAAGTATATTATGTAAATCGTGGAAAGGCTTTAATTGCAGCTACATTTGGGCAGAAGAAAACAGGGGACGGACTGAGAATTAACGTGGCGCATATAGATTCTCCCCGTCTTGACTTAAAGCCCTTTCCTCTTTATGAGAAAAATGAAATTGCTTATTTTAAAACTCATTATTACGGCGGAATCAGAAAGTACCAGTGGGGCACCATTCCCCTTGCTTTTCACGGAGTAATTTATATGGAAAACGGGGATAAGGCGGTGATTTCCATAGGAGAGAAAGAAGATGATCCAGTATTCTGCGTTACAGATCTGCTTCCCCACCTTTCAGCAGAGCAGAATGAGAGAAAGCTTAGGGATGGATTGAAAGGAGAAGAATTAAATATTGTAATCGGCTCCTATCCTTATTTAGATGATGATGTAAAAGATGCAGTTAAGCTGAAGGTGCTGGATATTCTGAATCAAATGTACGGGATTACAGAAAAAGATTTCCTCAGAGCTGAAATTGAAATGGTGCCTGCATTTAAAGCTAAGGATGTTGGTTTTGACAGAAGCATGATCGGCGCCTATGGTCAGGACGACAGAGTGTGCGCTTATACAGCCCTGCAGGCGGAAATTCAGGTGAAGAATCCTGTTTACACCACAGTAACAGTTTTAACAGATAAAGAGGAAATTGGTTCAGACGGCAATACAGGCTTGAACTCTGATTATTTAGGCCATTTTATTGAGTATTTAGCCCAGACGGAAGGGTGTGATGTAAAACAGGTGGTGGCGAATTCTATCTGTCTCTCCTCTGATGTAAACGCTGCCTTTGACCCTACCTTTTCAGGAGTATATGAGGGAAATAATTCCTGTTATTTAAATAAGGGCTGCGTGCTGACCAAATACACAGGGGCCAGGGGAAAGTCTGCCTCTAATGATGCCAGCGCAGAGCTGATGGCAAAAATCATTGGTATTATGGATAAAAATGGGGTATGCTGGCAAATCGGAGAGCTGGGAGCCGTAGATGCAGGCGGCGGCGGAACAGTAGCCAAATATATTGCCGGATTAAATATTGAAGTAGTAGACTTGGGAGTGCCTATTTTATCTATGCATTCTCCTTTTGAACTGGCCTCTAAGCTGGATATATACCATACATTTTTGGCATTTCAGGCATTTTATGAAGCAGAATAATGAAAAAAGGTTTTTAGAGAATTTATTTGTAAAGACTTTTTTTTGTTATATTTATATGGTATAACTACTAAAACAGAAAAATCAGAGGATTTTTGCAGTTGGTCTGCGAAAAAGTGGAAGGAGATTTTATGAAAAAATTTGTGAAAGCAGCTGTGTGCAGTCTGGCTGCGGTGATGCTCATATCTGGCTGCGGCAAGAAAAAGACAGAGGAGCCTGAGACTACAGCTACAGTGGCGGAGACAGAACAGGATATATTAGAGGGGGAAGTAACCCTGGGAGAATATAAGGGGTTAAAGGTTACGCCTCAGAATACAGAGGTGACAGATGAGGAGCTGCAGGTGACAATAGACGGAAGGTTGGCTGCAAATCCTGAGTATGTGGAAGTAGACAGACCGGCAAAAGAGGGTGATGTAGTAAATATTGACTACGTAGGCATGGACCAGGGAGAGCCTTTCCAGGGCGGAACGGCAGAAGGCTATGATCTGGAACTGGGCTCAGGTTCCTTTATTGACGGATTTGAGGACGGGCTTATTGGCGCTGTGAAGGGACAGGAGTTAAGCTTAGATCTTACATTCCCTGATCCTTATCAGAATTCTGATTTAGCTGGAAAGGCAGTAGTCTTTGACGTGACAGTGAACAAGGTGCAGGAAAAGAAGGATGCTGAGTTAAACCAGGCCTTTGTAGAAAAGGTATCAGGCGGTATGTTTACTGATGTGGAGGAATGGAAGGCTGATCTTAGAACCCAATTAGAGGATCAGAAAAAGCTTCAGGCAGAGACTATGAAGGAAGAAGAAATTTTAATGGCCCTTGTAAATAATTCTCAGTATACAGGGATTGAAGATTCTGTGCAGAAGCTGTATGATGAAAGCCTGTTCAGACAGGAAAATGTGGCTGTTTTAAACGGAATGGAGTTAAAGGACCTGCTGGGAATGTACGGTATGGACGAGGACAGCTTTAAGGATATGCTGATGCAGCAGTCAGAAAACAGCATAAAGGTTCAGCTGGCTTTGGAAGCAGTAGCTGAGAAAGAGGGACTTCAGGTAACTGAGGAGGATAAGGCCGCTATTGCAGAGGATAACGGAGCAGAGGACGCGGAGGCGATGATTGCCCAGGTAGGCCAGGATGCTTTTGACACTTATGCAATACAGTGGGTCGCTTTGAATTACTTAAAGGAAAATGCAGTAGAAGAATAAGGAAGGAATAAAGAAAAAGAAAAGGGCAAAGTACAGGAGGATAAACATGCAGTTATTAAAGGACAGGATTCGGAAAGATGGAAAGGTAGGAGCCGGAAATGTGCTGAAGGTAGACAGCTTTTTAAATCACCAGATGGACATTCAGCTTTTTGATCAGTTCGGAAAAGAGTTTAAAAAAAGATTTGCTGATAAAGAGATCAATAAGATTCTTACGATTGAGGCTTCCGGCATTGGAATTGCCTGTGTTGTCGCCCAGTCTTTTAATGTGCCGGTATTATTTGCTAAAAAGACGAAAACTAAAA